>JAIEPK010000392.1 GCA_019749875.1 Candidatus Binatia bacterium
CCGGTCGGCTTTCGCCTTCCAGTTCGTCGCGCGATCTCTCGCGCTTCGCGCCATGCCCGGCGCACGGGACCCTGTCGAGCTTAGCTCGACAGGGCGAGGGGGGCGCGTGCCCCCCTCGGTGAGCTAGTCGCTGAGGCGGGACAGCGCGCGCAGCGAGAAGTACTGCGGGTCGAAGTTGCGCTCCAGGAACTGCGACGAGTAGCGGCCGCCGAGCGCGGCGCGGTCCGTCTTGTCATTGACGCCCATCACCAGATTCGGCGTCGTCGCGCTGTACGTCCCGTCATCGCTCTTGGAGAAGTGGTAGCCGCACATCGCGGTGTAGAAGTACTCACCCGCGCGGTTGTGCACGTTCTTCCAGTAGATGCGGCTCATGTCCTTGTCGACGTACATGATGACCTTGCCGAAGTTGTAGTACGGGTCGGTCGACTCGCCCTCGAGGACCCAAACGGGACGCTTCACGAAGACGAGGTTCTCGGTGATCTGCCAGGGTGCACCCTCGGCGCCGGGCGTCTCGTACGCACCGCGCAGGTACGGGATCGTGACGTCGATGCGCGTCGGGCTCTCCTTCGACGGCGTCTGCTTGAGGGCATACGGGCCGACGATCGGAGCGAGGACCTCGCTCTCACCGGTGAGCTTCCACTTGTAGTACTCGACCTTGCCCGCGTAGCAGTTCAGGTCGTCGGAGAAGATGTCGAGGCCCGAAATTGGATCCGAGCGCGAGGCCGCGTTCACGCGCCGCGAGCGGCGGGTCTGCGGGATGTACGCCCAGATGTTGTCCTGCGAGGTCCAGTCGTTGATCTGCTGGCCCAGGATGTTCACGCCCTCGGCGTCCGCCGGCTCCATCGCGTGCGACAGCGACGTGCCGCGCAGGTTCTCCGGGTTCTCTTCCGCCTTCTTGGTGCGGCCGAGGTACGCGTTGGTGTGCAGCCACAGCTTGATGCGGCGGAACTCACCGTTGCGGTCGATGCCGTTGAGCGTGAACGTCGCACCGGCGCCCTCGCCCATCTGGTTGGCAAGATAGAAATTCCAGGCGACCTTGCAGCCGGCCTGGGGATCCTTCGGATCGATCTTCGGGAACGGCTTGCCGAACACCCAGTCCGGCATCTTGCCGGTGGCCTTGTCCTTCAGGCCGCAGGTCTCGGCGTCGAGCTCGTACTTGCCCTCGTTCGCCTCCGACGCTGCCCAGTACGTCGTGCTGTAGTTATCGCGGAACTTCTGCGCGTCGAGGGGCACGACCTTGAAGTTGTAGTCGCCAGCCTTGACGCGCTTGAGCACCGGCTCCGGGAGGAGGCCCTCGGCCTTCTGCCAGTTGTCCTTGTTGAGGGTGTACTCCCCTTCGTCGCCTCTCGCCGTCGGCGCCGCCAACATCACGACGGCAAGGGCGAGTACGAGTCGACTCGTCTTCAGCATGCGAGTTTTCCTCCGAGGGTCATAGAAGACCGGATGCGGTCACGCGGTCAACGCATTTCCGCCGCATCGGTCGGTTCACGTTGTTCAACGGGAAGCGTCTTGATGAGCGCGACGAGCTTGTCGAACTCCCACAGTAAGACGGATCCGACGAGCTCGATGTTCGCGCTCGGGAATACCTGAACGTACAGCGCGGTCAATGGCGGGTTGCGGTCGCCGATCGCGAACAGGATGCCGCGGCCGTCGCGGACGGTGACCGCCGCGCGCGGCGGCTCGAGACCATAGTCCGCGAGCCGGACGTCGGGCCCCGCGATCTCGACGAGGCGCGTCAATCCCGCCAGCGTGCCGAGGAAGCCTTCCACGCGATCGGCCGGAGCCTCGACCCGCCCCTCGGGACCGTACAGCGTCCAGATCCCGTCGCGGCGAACGAACTCGTAGAGGCCCTTTCGGCCCCGCAGCGAGATCTCGACGGCGCGGACCCGCTTGGGGTCGAAGGAGAACAGTCGCTCGCCGCTCTGCGTCGGAGCGGGTGGGGCGAGCTTCGGAAGCGCCAGGGCAGCCGCGAGCACGCCCAGCACGATCGCGGCGGCGGTGAGGATCGCGAGACGTCGCACCGGCGCGTCCACGCCCGGAACGTCGTCGACGGCAACGACGGGCACGGCTGCGTCGCGCGCGCTCATCCGGCGCTCCGCGCCCGGCGGCGCCAGCCGATCAGGGCTCCGAGCAAGAGCACGGTCGCCGGCAGCAGCACCACCGACACCCAGAACAGGACGCGCGCCTGCGGGGCGGTCAGGTGCAAGCGCGAGAACGTCCCACCGGGATTGATCTCGTGACGCGTCGCGATGAGCGCCTCCGCGCGTCCCGCGAGGTGGGCGAGGTTCAGGAAGAAGTCGCGGTTGCCGAGCGTGCCGACGTACAGATTCGTCGCGAACTCGCCGTCGCCGACGACGACCACCGAGCCGCCGGTCTCGTCGGCGCCGATCCGTGCGATCGCCGCGACGGGTACCGGCCCGGGCAGATCGACGCCCTCGACGAACGACGGCACCACGCCCTCGACGATCGTCCGGTCCTTGTGCGCGAACGTGTCCTGCCCCGTGAAGGCAAAGGGCGCGACCTGCACTCCGTCGCGCGACGGGTCGACCGGCAGGATCGACTGCGCGAGCGGCAGCACCGCCGGCGGAGCGCCGGTGAACGGCAAGATCTGGTCGTTGAAGAAGGCGATCTGGGGCGCGAAGCTGTCGGCGAAGAAGAGCCGGTTGCGCTCGTCGACGATCAGATCGTTGCCCTGCTCGATGCCGAGCTCACGCAGCAGGCCCGCGAGCCGCGGCGCGGATCCGGCCTCGACGAGGAACAGCCCACCGCCGCCGCGCTCGAGGTACGCGTCGACGGCGGCGATCTCCGCGTCGGTGAAGTCCGTTCGCGGGTTCGCGACGACGAACAGCGTCACCTCGTCGGGAATGCCGCCGCGCAGATCAGCCATGCGCTCGATGCGATAGTTCTCCGACTCGAGCGCCTTCGCCCCCTGCGTGAGCCCGCTGCGTGGATCCGGGTTGGTGGGATCGGCCTCGCCGTGACCGACGGCGAACACCGCGACGCGCTGTCGTCCTTCGATGAGCTTGATCAGCGCCGTGGTGATGTCGTCCTCGCCGAGGTTTCGCACCGGCAGGCGCACGTCGCCGCTCTCGACGATCGCCGTGTTGTAATTGACGACGTTGTACTGGTTCGCGAGCATGGGGCTGCGATCGAGATCGACCATGCGGAACGATACGTGCCCCGATTGATCGGCGAAGCGGCGCAGCAGCTCCTTCATCTCGCGGACGCGGCCCTGCTCCTGGCTGTTGTAGAAGACCGTGATGCGGACGTCCTGCGCGAGACGCCGGGCGGTACGCTGCGCCTGATCCGACAGCGTGTGGTCCAGCGTCGGCGTCATGTCGAAGGTGACGTTGCGCGACCACGCGATCGCCAGGATCGAGAAGCAGATCAGGCCGACCAGCGCGATCTCCACGCCGAGCCAGGCGAAGTGTCCGGCGGTCGAGCGGATCCTCACACGACGCCCCGCCAGGAGCGGCTCTGCAGCGAGCGCAGCGCGATGAACAGGAAGAACGCGGCGAACACCAGGAAGTAGGCGACGTCGACCGTCTGGATGCTGCCCGACGCGAAGTTGTAGTAGTGGTCGAAGAGCGACAGCAGCAGCAGATAGCGGATCACGCTCTCGTCACCGACCGCTTCGTTCCAGGTCATGAACCAGAAGAACACCAGGACGCCGTAGGTCAGCATCGCTGCGACCACCTGGTTCTCGGTGAGCGTCGAGGCGGCGATGCCGCAGGCGATGAACGCCGTCCCGAGCAGGACCAGCCCGGTGAAGCCCGCGATCGGCGGCCCGAGGTCGAACGGGAAGAACACCCAGAACACCGCGAACGGGATCATCGCCAGCAGCACGATCACGGCGAAGAAGATCCATGCCGCGAGGAACTTGCCGAGGATCAGCTGATGATCCTTGACGGGCAGCGTCCACAGGAGCTCGATGGTGCCGAGCTTCCGCTCCTCGGCGAAGAGCCGCATCGTGACCAACGGCAAGACCAGCAGCGTGACGAGTCGGTAGTCCACGAAGACGAAGCGCCACAGGCCGGTCGACAGCACCTGCGCACCGAAGGTCACGAACAGGGCGACGTCGGAGTAGAAGAAGTACCCCGACAGCACGAGGAACACGCCGATCAGCACGTACGCCGTCGGCGAGCCGAAGTACGCTGCGAGCTCGCGGCGTGCGATCGCGCTAATGGCTCGCAACGACCCGCTCCACCTGCGGTGACGGCGGCGTCACCGCCTTCTCGTCGCCGAGTCGATCTCGAGAAGTCAGTGCCAGGAAGATCTCCTCGAGGGTCATCACCACCGGCTTGAGCTCGACGAGCCCGAAGCCCGCGGCGGCGACGGCGGCGGCCACCTCGCGTCGGACGTCGCGGTGATGCACGCAGCGCACGACGTAGGTGATCGTCGGAGCGCCCGGCAACGCCGCGTCCGCTGCGACGCCCGACACGCCGTCGATCGCATGCAGCACACGCAGGACGTCGTCTCGCGCGCCGGCGACCTCGACCGCGATCTCGCGGTGCGGGCGCAGATGCTCCTCGAGCGACGATGGTGAGTCGACGGCGAGGATGCGCCCGCGGTTCATGATGATGACCCGCGAGCAGATCGCCTCCACCTCGGGCAGGACGTGCGTCGAGAGGATGACGGTGCGCTCCGAGCCGAGCCCCTGCACGAGGCCGCGGATGTCGGTGACCTGCTCGGGATCGAGGCCCGAGGTCGGCTCGTCGAGGATCAGCACGGGCGGCGATCCGATCAACGCCTGCGCGATGCCCACCCGCTGCCGGTAGCCCTTCGACAGGTTGCCGATCAGACGGTGCGACACGTGCTCCAGAGCAGTGGCGCCCATCGCCTCACGCACCGCCGCGGTCACGTCGCGCGCCGGGATGCCCTTCATGTCGGCGATGAAGCGCAGGTACTTCTCGACCGGCATCTCGCCGTACGAGGCCGCGCGCTCCGGCAGGTACCCGAGCGCGCGGCGTGCCGCGAGGGGCTCGCGCGCGACGTCCCGTCCCGCAATGACCGCGCGCCCGGACGAGGGCGGAAAGACCCCGGTGAGCATGCGCAGCGTGGTACTCTTGCCCGCCCCGTTCGGGCCGAGAAACCCCACGACCTCGCCGCGCGCGATCTCGAACGACACGTCGTGCACGGCGACGGTCGAGCCGAACGTCTTCCGCAGGTGCTCGGCGGTGATCTCCACGCGGGCCGTCAATGGTGTGGGCGGCAGCGCGCCGCGCGGGAAGGACGGAGGCACACCGGCCCGGTCGCCGCACGGCCGGCCGGCGTCGCGCTCCCGCTCGGGGAGCGCGACATCCGTGCCTCGAGACCGTGCGATCGCATGAGCGCGGTTCGGCGGAGCCTTCCGTGCGTCAGTGGGCGGCCGTCATCGGCTGCGGGATGGCGATGCCTTCCTTCGCCAGGCGCTCCCGCGCCGCGTCGCGACGCTTGATGAGGAACTTCGGCCGGATGACCTTGACCAACGCCGGCACGACGACGAGACCGCCGTACGTGTTCAGCGTCATGAGCAGCGCCAGCAGCACGCCCATCTCGGCCTGGAACTTGAGGCTCGAGAAGAACCAGAAGATCGTACCCGCGAACATCGTGCTCGCGGTGAAGATGATCGCCTTGCCCGTGGTCGCGGTCGCGTAGTCGACGGCGTCGTCCACGTCGCGGCCCTCGTCGAAGCAGTCGAGGATGCGGCTGAAGTGGTAGATGCCGTAGTCGACACCGACACCCGCACCCGCGGCCGCGACCGGCAACGAGTTCACGTTGAGGTCGATGTTGAAGATCACCATCACGGCCTCGCAGAGGAACTGCGAGAACACGACCGGGACCATCAGGATCGCGGTCGCCATGAGCGAACCGTAGGTCAAGTAGAGGCAGAATGCGACCACGCCGAACACCAGCAGCAGCGTCGTCCAGTAGCTTTCCTCGACCTTCTCGTTGACCGCCGCGAGGATGCCGAACATGCCGCCCGCGAGCCGGAACGAAAGCTCCGGGCTCTCGGTCTTCGCCGCGAACTCCTTCGCCTGGTGGATCGCGTTGGTGATCAGCTTGTTGGAGTGGCCGCGGAACAGCGTGACCACCGTGCCGAACTGATACGACGGGTCGATGAAGCGGTCGAGGTCACCCGCCGAGCCGCTCTGCGTGAAGGTGTAAAAGAGCTGCGCGATGTTCTTCGGGTTGTCCGGGATGAAACCCCACTTCGGATCACCCTCGTGGTACAGGCGCGCGAGCTGCTTGACGATGTTCACGACCGAGACCGACAGCGCGGCGCCCTCGACCTGCTCCATCTCCTCGCCGAACTCCTCCATGAGCTCGAGCGGCAGACGCGTCTTGATCTGGTCCGGGCTCTTGGTGTCGGCGATCGCGATCAGCTGGTTCGAGCCCAGGAAGTGATGGTCCAGGTACTCGTACGCCTGGTTGTACGGATGATCGTCGAACAGCAGTGCCGCACCCGGCGTCATGTCGCCAACCTTGAGGTGGCGGCCGGTGATGAAGGCACCGACGCCGAGCACCAGCGTCAGCACGATCACGAACCAGCGACGCCAACCCTCGCTGGCCCAGATCACGCCGTTGGTGACCGACGTGTAGAAGCGCTCCGAGAGGCGGTTGTGCTCCTCTCCGGTCGGCGGCGGCGGCGGATCGATGTACGAGAGGATGATCGGGTGCAGCGTGACCACGCTGATGAAGATCGACACGATCCAGAACGCGGCGAAGAGCGCGACCTTCTGGATCAGCGGAATCGGCGCGACCGCGACCAGCAGGATGCCGAGGCCGTCGGTGATGATCGACGCCATCGCCGGCGGGAAGAGCGCGCCGTACGAGACCACGATGGCCTCGTGCTTGTCGCCGAGCCGGTAGCACTCCTCGTGGTAGCGGTCCATCGACTGGACCGAGTGGCTGAGTGCGCGCGCCGTCAAGAAGATCGGCACGACCAGCACCAGCGGATCGAGGTTGAAGCCGAGCAACGTACCGAAGGCGAGACCCCAGATGCTCGATAAGAGCCCGGAGAACAACGGCACCCAGATGCCCGTCCATGTTCGAAAGTACACGTAGAGCAGGATCCCGAGACTGATGAAGGTGAGCACGAACACGACGAGCACCTGCGGCGCGTACCGCATCACCGAGGTGAAGAGGTACGGGAATCCGGTGATCAGGATCTCGTGGTCGGCGTCGTTCTCCTGCTGCTTCAGCTGCTCGAGGCGCTCGTACATGTAGTTGAAGTCGAGCGCCTCCTCCCAGAACCCGGCGGTCACCAGCGCCGCCGTGTCGTCCTCGGCGACGTACACGCCGTGGATGCCCTTGGTCGCGTAGACCGCGAAGCGGACCCGGTCCGCGTCCTCCTGTGTCCGCGGCACCCCGGGATAGTAGACCTCCCGGATCTGCACCGCGCCGCGGAAGGTGTTGATGCTCTTCATCTTCGGCGACGCGATCGAGAGGATCTGGTAGGGCACCACGCCCTTGGTCTCGATGATGAACTTGGTCACCCGGTCGATCTTCTGCAGGGTGTCCGGGTTGTAGATGTCACCGTTCTTCTTCTTGACGATGACCTGCAGCACGTTCGCCGAGCCGAACATGCGGCGGAACTCGTTGTAGATCTTGATGTACGGATGCTGGCGCGGGTAGAAATCGAAAAAATCGGTATTCAGCCGCATGTCCTTCAGCGAGTAGCAGAAGAACAGCGTGATGATCGCGACGAAGATCGAGACGTGATGCCGGTACTTGAGGAGGAACCAGAGGTACGCGTCGATCCATTTCTGCGGAATCATGACTTGGCTCCCCCGTGCGACGACGACGCAGGTGCGGCGGACGCGGCGCGGAGCAGCTTCGCGTCACCGCCTTCGGTCCGGTAGATCAGGCCGGCCCCGCCGACGAGATAGGCATTCTCGCCGACCATGCTGGCGCCGCGGAACCACTCCGAAGCGAGCTGGATCGGCGTCTTGAACTCGGTCCAGGTCTTGCCGCCGTCGGCGGACGTGAGGATCGTGCCCTGCCCGCCCACGATCCACGAGTGCGTCGGCGACAGCGCGATCTCGTAGTACGAGCGCTCGGTGAACGGCGACTTGATCGGGTTCCAGGTCTCCCCGCCGTCCTCGGTGCGCAGGATCACGCTGTCGATGCCGACCGCGGTGCCGGTCTTCGCATCGAGGAAGTCGATGCCGAAGATCGTCGTCTCGAGACCCGTCTTCTGCTGCTTCCAGGTCGTGCCGCCGTCGCTCGTCGCGAGGATCGTTCCGAACTCGCCGGAGATCCAGCCGTGCTCCGCATCGACGTACGACAGGCCGTAGAGCAGCGCGTCATTGGGCAGCACGCCGCTGTCGAGCGCGGAATCCGGCAGCTTGAAGTCGTCCGGCAGATTGATCTCTTTCCAGGTCGTGCCGCCGTCTTCGGTGTGCACGATGGTGCCGAAGTCGCCGACCGCCGTGCCGCGCTGCGGCGTCGGAAAGGCGACCTTGAAGAGGTTGCGCTTGGCCGGGGTCTGCTGCAGCTGCCACGTCGCCCCGCCGTCGGTGGTCTTGTAGATGCGCCCCGCGATCGACGACAGCCACGCCTGCTTGCCGTCGATGCAGGCGATGCCGAGCATCGGGTCGCGCCCGGCCGGCTCCTGGCGCAGCCAGGTCGCGCCGCCGTCGGTGGTCTTGAACACGCGGCCGAGGTCGCCGACCACCCACCCTTCGTTCGCGCTCACGAAGCACGTGTCGAAGAGGTTCTGGCGGATGTCGCGCGGCGCGAGCGTCTCGGCCGACCCCGCCGTGACGGAAGCCAGCAAAAGCAAGATGACCGGCACGGACCGGCCTACGGCGTGCGAAGCTTTGGCAATCATGCCGGGGCTTCCTTTCTTATACGGGAGATGTCGCGACCGGGACGGATTGCCCGGGCGTGGTGGTGAGCTTTCTCGCCAACCACGCCCGGGCGAACTCGTCAAGCCTCGCAGCCCTCCCGGCGTCGGTCAGGTGGATGGTCCCTGCCGGTTGATCGTTTCGTCGCCGGCGCAGCCGGTGCGCACTTCAGAGCACGTACTCGATCTGGAACCGGACGTTCGAGCGGTCGCGCACCAGACCGATCTGGTTGCGGAACACGCCGCTGTTGATCGTGGTGTAGTCCACGATGAAGCGCCACGGGTCGCGGATGAAGCGAACGTTCGGCTGGAACAGGAACATGCCCTGCCAGTCGTAGAACATGTTGAAGCCGGGCACCGCCTGCATCGTGATGTCGGTCAGCGGCGCCTTCACGTTGTACGACGTGCTGACCAGCAGCGTGTGCAGGAACTGATCCTCCGGCACCGGGATCACGCGCGTCTGGTTGTTCGGCTCCGGCACGGGCAACGCCGTCAGCGGGTCGTAGTCGAAGATGTGCCGCCAGAAGAACTGGGTGCTGAAGAAGATCGTCTGGTCGGGATTGATCCAGCGCACGTACTGGTTCATGTCCCAGCCGACCGACCAGCCCATGGTGTTCTTGCGGATCACCGTGTCGAAGGTCCCGGCCAGCACGGGTCCGAGGAAGTCGCTCACGTACTGACCGGTGGTGCCCTTGCCCGGGAAACCCGCCTCGGTCGGACCGCGGAACAGCGCCTCGTCGCGGAAGTACGCGAACTCGGCGCGCAGCACGCTCTTCAGGTCCGAGAACGCGGTGGTCATCGACGCACCGTTCACCCAGACGCGCGGCGCGTACTGCTCGGCTCCGATCACGCTCACGCCGCCGCCGACGTAGCCCGGATCGGTCGCCCGCGCCTGCCGGAAGCGCACCGCCTGCGTGTCGAGCATGGTCACGTAGCTCGCCGTCGTGAACGTGAAGTCGGCGTAGTTGAACACGAAGCGACCACCGCCACGGAGGCTCGGCAGCCCCGTCGGCGGCCCCTCGAGGATGGTCAACGTCTGGCCCGTCGGCGGACCGAGCGGTGGCGCCCAGGGCGATCCACGCGGCGCTCCCGGGATGAAGGCGACCGTGTTGTCCATCGCGGCGTAGCCCTCGATGAACGCCTGGTCCAAGGGCCCCAGCGTGCCGAGGCTCACGCTGCCGCGCAGCATGTTCAGCGGGACGCGCCGCTCGTCGAGGTCGATGAAGAAGCCACCGAACCCGTTGTCGATCGGGTTGATGTTGTCGAGCAGCCGGAAGACGTCGGTCTCGCCCCAGACCAGGTTCTGCCGCCCGAAGCGGATGAAGACCGGCCCCTGCTCCCAGTCGACGAAGACCTGGAACAGCCGGTTACGGTAACTCGCGACATTGCGCAGGCGCTGCCGTTGACGGGCCAGCGAGTAGCTCACCGAGTCGAGCTGCGCCGGATTGAACGTCGGGCTCTGACGCAGCGCTTCCTCGAGCTCCTGGCGCGACTCGAGATTGTTCGCGTACGCGCTCGGACCGAAGTCGTAGATCCCGTCGTACTCGCCGCGATACGTCAGGTTGTACTTGAACGTCGTGACGCTCTTCGGGAGGACGTCGGACCACCAGTCGAGCAGGTCGTGGTTCCACTTCATCTCCAGGAAGTAGCGGTTCTGGATGATGTTGCCGGCACCCGAGTACGGATAGGTGCCGCCGAAGCTGCAGGTCTGCAGCGCGTCGGGCGGCGAGCCGGCACAGGTCGCGGGCTGATTGCCCGGCCGCGTCGACTGCTTCGCCATCGTGCCGATGCGCACGTTGGCGTAAGCACGCACCGTCAGGTTGATCGTGCCGTCCTCGTTCAGCGGGATCGCGCGCGCCTCCTGCGGCAACGTCGCAACGAGCACGAGGCCGGCCAGCAGAGCACAGATCCAGGTCGGCAGTGTTCGCCTCATGGAAAACTCCCCCTTGAAACGTCCGTCACGGCCGGTGGCGAACCGACCGGTCGCCTCGCCCCTCCCGGCGAAGCGCGGACCTTCTATGCCGGGGCAATTTCGCGTGTCAACGAGTCTTGACTCGTCGGCACGCGTCGCGGCGCGAATCGTCCAGAACGTGCGCGAGCGGCTCGGAGCGTCGCGCGAAGAGACGCGCCCGCCCTCGTTCGCGTCGCGCTCGCCGCACCCTCTTTCAAGTTTTCGCTCGACGTCCGGGACCCGTCGTGCACGGCCGAGATCGTCGCTTGTGTCGCGCGGAGCCCTCTGATTCAGTGCGCGCCACACCAAGACGACCGGAACCGACCCTGGAGGCCGCATGCGTCGCACGCGCGTCCGGAGCCGGCGACGGCTGCTTCTCGTTGTCGTGGTTGGGTGGAGCATCATCGGGGCGGGCGCCGTTGCGGCGCAGCAGGAGACGCCGCCGCTCGCGTTCGGCACCCACTTCCACCTTCCCCCCTCGCTCGAGGACGACGTCCGCTTCTGGGTCGACGTCTTCACGCGCTACCAGCTCGACGACGCGATCGTGCACGACCGCGAGAACCCCGCGCACGTCCTCGCCGTGGTGCCCGTCGCGTCCGGACGCAGCGCGGAGATCGACGCCGTGCGGCGTCGCTACGTGAAGCTCGCCGCGGCGCTGCGTGCCGCGGCCCCCCGCGACCGCGGGCGGCT
>JAIEPK010000495.1 GCA_019749875.1 Candidatus Binatia bacterium
GCGGGGCGCTCGAGGGGATCGGCGCGACGCTGTGGGCGCTGCTGGTGCCGTTCGCGCTGCTGGTGACGCTGCCGCGCCCGGTGCATCGCGACGTCGCGCTTCCGGACGCGACCTCCACCGCGGCGGACGGGGAGGGCGTGCACCTGCCGCTCACCGGCGACGACCCCGCGACCGCGCTCCGCCAGCGCGACTTCTGGCTGCTCGCCTGGGTGCTGGTCGCGTTCTACCTGTACCGGCTCGGCGTCAATACACACCTGGTCGCGTTCCTGTCCGACCTCGGCTACCAGCGCGGCGAGGCGGCGCTCGGCTTTGGCTTGACGATCGGCGCCGGCATCCTCGGCAAGCTCGGCGCGGGCGCGATCGCGGACCGCATCGGGCCGCGACCCGCCGCGGTCGGCAACTTCATCGTCATCGCGCTCGCGTCGGCGCTGCTGCTGGTGCCCGACGTGCCGCTCGCGATCCCGCTGTTCCTGATCCTGCACGGCGTGGCGACCGCGGCGGAGGACGTCGTGGTGCCGCTGGTCGTCGGACGCCGCTTCGGCGCGCTGCACCTGGCGCGGATCTACGGGCTGCTGCTGCTCGCGCTCGTGCCGGGCGGGATCCTGGGACCGCTGCTGGCGGGCTGGTTCTTCGACGCGACCGGCAGCTACGCGGTGGTGTTCACCGCGTTCTTCGTGTGCAACGTGTCGGCGGTGCTGGCGCTCGCGGCGGTGCGCGCGCGGGGGTGAGCTCGCCGGCGGCGCGCGGCGCAGCTTGACACGCGCCCGCTCCCGCCCGCACCATCCGCCGCCATGAGCGACAGCTTCTTCCCCCGCGGCGAGGTGCACGTCGGCCAGGACGTCTTCGGGCGCGAGACCACCGTCACGCGTGACGAGATCGCGCACTACGCGGCCGGGACCGGGCTGCCGAGGATCCCGGACGGCGACGTCGCGCCGGCGCTGCTCTACCACTCCGAGGTCTACGCCGATCTCTCGTGGTACCTGCCGAACATCATCGGCAACCTGCACGCGCGCCAGGAGTGGGAGCTGTTCAGCCCGCTGCGCGTCGGCGAGACCGTGCGCTCGCGCGTCACCGTCGTCGAGCGCTACCGCAAGCGCGACCGCAACTACGTCGTCGGCGAGGTCCTGTGGACGACGTCCGAGGGACGCTGGCTGCAGCGCAGCCGCACGCACCAGAGCTTCCTCGCCGACGACCCGTCGGGGATCGTGGTCGACAAGGCGCGCGAGAAGCGCTCCGACCGCCGCTTCGAGCTGCCGACCGCGGGCGAGGAGATCGCGCCCGGCACGCGCACGGTCTCGATCGAGATGTGCCAGGCGTTCTCCGGACCGCACCGCAACTACCACAACGACCGCGAGATGGCGCAGATGCTGGGTTTCCCGGACATCGTCGTGCAGGGGATGATGGCGATCTGCGGCATGAGCGACACCCTCGACGCCGCCTTCGGCGCGGGGTGGCACCACGGCGGCAAGCTCGACGTCCGGCTGGTCAACGTCGTGTGGGTGAACGACGTGCTCACGACCAAGGGACGGGTGCGCGAGGTGCTGCCGGAGGGCTCGCGCCAGCGCGTCGTCGTGGACGTCTGGACCGAGAAGGCCGACGGGACGATTGCGCTGATCGGGACGGCCAGCGCGCTGCGCTAGGTCGACGCATCGCATCGCGACCCGGCTCACCAGCCGCACCGGTGGCCGGCGCGCGAGAAATCACGGGAAAGTCCACTTGCTCCCAACGGCGCGTCCGCTAAGGTCGCCACGTTTGTGCGCCCCACCGACGTAAAAGATCCGGACTACTTCCATAAGGTCGTCGACTGCCAGTACGCGTGTCCCGCGCACACCAACGTGCCGGAGTACATCCGGCTGATCGCGCAGGGCCGCTACACCGACGCCTACCTGCTCAACCGGCAGTCGAACGTCTTCCCGGGCATCCTCGGCCGCACCTGTGACCGGCCGTGCGAGCCCGCCTGCCGGCGCACGCGCGTCGACGAGAAGCCGGTCGCGATCTGCCGCCTGAAGCGCGTCGCCGCCGACCTCCGCGACGACGTCACCGACCTGTTGCCGACCGCGCCTGCGAAGAAGAACGGCAAGCGCGTCGCATGCATCGGTGCGGGTCCGGCGTCGCTCGTGGTCGCGAACGACCTCATGCCGCTCGGCTACGAGGTCACGATCTTCGAGAAGCTTTCCGTTCCCGGTGGCCTGATGCGCTCGAACATCCCGGCGTTCCGCCTCCCCGAGGAGGTGTTGAACGAAGAGATCGACATGATCCTCCGGATGGGCGTCGACATCCGCTACGACTCGCCCGTCAAGAGCCTGAAGTCGCTGCTCGACGGCGGCGCGTTCGACGCGGTGTTCGTCGGCTCGGGCGCGCCGCGCGGCAAGGAGCTCAAGATCCCCGGCCGCGAGGAGGCCGCGGCGAACATCCACATCGGCATCGACTGGCTCGAGTCGGTCGCGTTCGGGCACACCGACAAGATCGGCGAGCGCGTGCTGATCATCGGCGTCGGCAACACCGCGATGGACTGCTGCCGCACGTCGGCGCGCCTCGGCGGCAAGTCGATCAAGGTCATGGCGCGAAAGCCGCGCCAGTTCTTCAAGGCCTCGCCCTGGGAGCTGGAGGACGCCGAGGAGGAGAACGTCGAGATCGTCGTCGATCACGAGCCGACGGCGTTCGTGGTCGAGAACGGTCGCCTCACCGGCGTCCGCTTCCAGCGCTACGAGTCGACGATCGACGCCAAGGGCAAGCTCAGCCAGAAGCCGCTCGACGAGGTCTTCTTCCCGGCCGACGACGTCATCCTCGCGATCGGCCAGGAGAACGCGTTCCCCTGGATCGAGCGCGACATCGGCATCGAGTTCGACAAGTGGGACGTGCCGGTGCTCGACGCGACGACCTTCGAGTCGACGCGCAAGGGCGTGTTCTTCGGCGGCGACGCGGCGATGGGACCGAAGAACATCATCTGGGCGGCCGAGCACGGCCACCAGGCGGCGATCTCGATCCACAATCACTGCGAGGGCATCCCGCTCCACGAGCGCCCCGCGCCGGGGATGAACCTCGTCAGCGCCAAGATGGGGCTCCACGAGTGGAGCTACAAGAACGACTACAACCCGGTCGGGCGGCAGAAGATGACCCACGTCGACCTCGCCGAGCGCCTGCGTGAGTTCGGCCGCGAGGTCGAGGTCGGGTTCACACCCGAGCAGGTCGCACGCGAGGTGGAGCGCTGCCTCAACTGCGACGTGCAGACGGTCTTCACCGACCGGCTGTGCATCGAGTGCGACGCCTGCGTCGACGTCTGTCCGGTGCTTTGCTTGACGATCACCAGCAACGGCGAGGAGGAAGATCTGCGCGGCCGTCTCTCGGCGCCCGCCGAGAACCTCGACCAGGCGCTGTTCGTCTCCGGCCCGCTGCCGCAGACCAGGCGCGTGATGATCAAGGACGAGGATCTCTGCGTCCACTGCGGGCTGTGCGCCGAGCGCTGCCCGACGGCAGCGTGGGACATGCAGAAGTTCGACCTTCTCCTCTCGTACGCAGGAAGGAAGACGTGCACGAAGGCAGCCTGACCGGGCTTCCGTCCGGTCCCTACAAGGAGGCTCCCTCCGGCCCGAACGACTTCGCCATCAAGCTGGCGAACGTGAACGGCACCGGATCGGCGAGCGCGAACGCCCTCCTCATGCAGGCGATCTTCCGCATGGGGATCCCGGTCTCGGGGAAGAACCTCTTCCCGTCGAACATCCAGGGCCTGCCCACCTGGTACGAGATCCGCGTCAACGCGTCCGGGCACACCGCCCGCACCGCGCGCTACGACCTCATGGTCGCGATGAACGCCGAGACCTACGCGGCCGACATCGCGGAAGTCCGCTGGGGCGGCTGGGTGCTCTACGACTCGACCGGACCGCTCAAGAAGTCGCTGCAGCGCCCGGACGTGACGTTTCTCGGCGTGCCCTACGCGCGCCTCTGCCTCGAGAACTTCGCCGGCGCGCGCGAGCGCACGCTGATGAAGAACATCGTGTACGTCGGCACGCTGGCAGCTCTGCTCGACTTCGACATGTCGGTGCTGTCCGGCATGCTCGACGAGAAGTTCGGCAAGAAGCCTGCGCTGCGCGAGTCGAACGCGAAGGCGATCCAGATCGGCTACGACTGGGCGAAAGAGCACTTCCAGTGCCCCCTGCCGATCCGGCTCGAGCGCATGAACGCGACCGCCGACTCGATCCTGATCGACGGCAACACTGCGACCGCACTCGGCGCGCTCTACGCCGGTGCGACCGTCGCCGCATGGTACCCGATCACGCCGTCGACCAGCGTGCTCGATGCCTTCAAGACCTTCTGCGAGCGCTACCGTGTCGACAAGGCCACCGGCGAGCACCGCTACTGCATCGTGCAGGCCGAGGACGAGCTGGCGGCGATCGGCATGGTGATCGGCGCCACGTGGGCCGGCGCGCGTGCCTTCACCGCGACCTCGGGACCGGGCATCTCGCTGATGGGCGAGCTGGTCGGGCTCGCGTACTACGCGGAGATCCCGGCGGTGATCGTCGACGTGCAGCGCGTCGGGCCGTCGACCGGCATGCCGACGCGCACGCAGCAGGGCGACATCCTGCTGTGCGCCTACGCGTCGCACGGCGACACCAAGCACATCCTGCTGTTCCCCTCGAACCCGGGCGAGTGCTTCCACTTCGCGGTCGCGGCCTTCGACCTCGCCGAGCGCTTCCAGACGCCGGTCTTCATGCTGTCGGACCTCGACATCGGCATGAACGACTGGGTCGTGCCGAAGCTCGAGTGGAACGACGCCTACAAGCCGGATCGCGGCCGCGTGCTGACGCGCGACGAGATCGCGGCGCTGCCGAAGTTCACCCGCTACTCGCCGGAGGACAAGCTCGCCGTCGCGGCGCGCACGGTGCCCGGTGTGCACGAGAAGGGCGCGTTCTTCACGCGCGGCTCGGGGCACAACAAGCTCGGCGGCTACACCGAGATCCCCGAGGAGTACGCCGAGGTCATGGAGCGCCTGTCGCGCAAGCATCGCGCGGCGGCCGCGCTCGTGCCGCCCGCGGTCATCGAGAAGCGGCCCGGTGCGACGTTCGGCGTGATCACGATCGGCGGCTGCGATCTCGCGGTCCGCGAGGCGCTCGAGCAGCTCGCCGCGCGCGGCGTCAAGGCCGATTCCATGCGCATCCGCGCGTTCCCGTTCGGTGACGACGTCGAGGCCTTTCTTGCCTCGCACGATCACTTCTTCGTCGTCGAGCAGAACCGCGACGCGCAGCTGCGCTCGCTGCTGGTGCTGGAGACGCCGGTCGCGAAGGAGAAGCTACGCTCGGTCCTCGCGTACGGCGGCTTCCCGCTGCAGGCGCGACAGGTGGTCGAGGGCATCCTCGCCCAGCTGCCCGACATCGAGGATCCCGACTTCGCCGATCGCCGCGAGCGGCCGCGGAGGGCATCGTGAGCATCCGCCGCGCCCCACGGGGCATCGTGAGCATCCGCCGCACCCAGGGGGCATCGTGAGCTACATCCGCAAGCCCGTCGCGCGCCATCCCTCGCTGCGCGCCAATGCCCTCGGCTTGACGCTGCGCGACTACGAGGGCGCGATGTCGACGATGTGCGCCGGCTGCGGCCACGACTCGATCACCGCGGCGATCGTGCGCGCGTTCCACGAGACCGACACGCCGCCGTACATGGTCGCGAAGCTGTCCGGCATCGGGTGCTCGTCGAAGACGCCGACCTACTTCCTGTCCGGGGCGCACGGCTTCAACTCCGCGCACGGCCGCATGCCGGCGATCGCGACCGGTGCTGCGGCGGCGAACCGCGCGCTGACGCTGATCGGCGTCAGCGGCGACGGCGACTCGCTGTCGATCGGCATCGGCCAGATGAGCCACGCGATCCGGCGCAACGTGAACATGCTCTACGTGCTCGAGAACAACGGCGTCTACGGGCTCACCAAGGGCCAGTTCTCGGCGTCGGCCGATCCCGGATCGAAGTCGAAGCGCGGCGAGCCGAACACCCAGCAGTCGATCGATCCGGTGCTGCTCGCGCTGTCGCTCGGCGCGACGTTCGTGGCGCGCAGCTTCTCCGGCGACAAGGACCAGCTCGTCCCGATCCTGAAGGCCGGGCTCGCGCACCGCGGCTTCGCGCTGGTCGACGTGGTCTCGCCGTGCGTCACGTTCAACGACCACGACGGCTCGACCAAGAGCTACCTCTACACGCGCGAGCACCAGCAGGCGGCGATCGAGATGAGCTTCGTGCCGCACCGCGAGGAGATCGTCGCGCAGTACGCCCCGGGAACCACGCGAGAGGTCGCGATGCACGACGGCAGCCTGGTGCGCTTCAGCAAGGTGCCCGACGGCTACGACCCGACCGACCGCCGCATGGTCATGGACTGGCTGCTCGAGCACCAGCGCTCGGGCGCGATCCCGACCGGGCTCCTGTTCCTCGATCCCGACGCGAATCCGGAGATGCACGCGGCGTCGAAGACGCCGGAGATGCCGCTCACCGACATGCCGTACGACAAGCTCTGCCCGGGGTCGGCGGCGCTGGACGCGCTGCAGCGCGGCTACCGCTGAGCGTCGCGGCGGTCGCCCGTCGGCCGCCGACACCTCCGGAGCGCCGACGCCCGCGTGCGCGCGGAACGGTCGGCTGTCCGAAAGATCGGACGGGCCTACCTGTGGAGCGGACGGAAGCGACCTCCGTCAGCCAAAGAATCATCGGCCATGGCTCGGTTTTCGGACTTCGTGTCGCGGCACCGTGCTTGCTGTTGGGGCACGAGCTGCCGCACCACGCGAGCCGCGCGCGGACGTCCGCGCGCACGAGGCCGTTGCGGGAGCAGGGAGGGTCGCGTCGTGGCCAAGGCACACGCCGTCTGCATCGGGCTGAACTCCGTCGATCCGAAGCACTACCAGGGCTGGTCCGGCGACCTCCTCGCCTGCGAGGCGGACGCAGAGGACATGCTCGCGATCGCGAAGGCGAAGAAGTTCAAGAAGACCACGCTGCTGCTGACCACGAGTGCGACGCGCAAGCGCGTCGTCGCGGCGATCGAGAGCGCCGCGCGTAGCCTGGTCTCCGGCGACCTGTTCCTGCTGACCTACTCCGGGCATGGCGGACAGCTGCCCGACAAGAACGACGACGAGCCGGATCACCAGGACGAGACCTGGTGTCTCTATGACGGCGAGCTGGTCGACGACGAGCTCTACGTGCTGTGGTCGAAGTTCAAGCCGGGCGTGCGCGTGCTGGTCTTCTCCGACTCCTGCCACAGCGGGACGGTGACGCGTGCGCTGCTGCGCGAGTCCGCCCTGCGCACGGGAACCATCGCGCCGATCGCTCGCGCACGACGGGGCGGCGCCGCGACCCGAGCGCCCATGCCCGCGCCGGTGATCGATCCGGCGGCAACGCGCTACCGCGCGATGCCGGACGAGACCGCGCAGGTCGTGTATCGCCGTAACAAGGCTTTCTACGACGGTGTCTTGAAAGCGATCCCGGCGAACCCGCCGAAGCCGAAGGCTACCGTGCGCCTGATCTCGGGCTGCCAGGACAACCAGCTGTCGCAGGACGGGACCTTCAACGGTCTGTTCACCGGAACGCTGCTCAAAGTCTGGAAGGACGGAGCGTTCACGGGCAACTACGCCAAGTTCCACCGCGCGATCGTCGATCGGATGCCGTCGGACCAGACGCCGAAGCACTTCGTCATCGGCGCGCCCAACCATCCCTACGACGCCGAGATCCCGTTCACCGTGTGAGCGACGGCGCACCGGAGGATGGTAGGAGGGGATCGTGAAGGCGCGTGTTCCGGTCATCGTCAAGGATCCCGTCGTCGCGCAGTACAAGGAGATCGAGCCCACGGAGAGCCTGCTCGTGGAGGAGGACGTCTTCCTCGACGGACCGGTCTCGCCCCGCGTCGCGGTGCTCGACTTCGATCCCGCGACCGGTGGCCTGGCGCCGCGGGTGCCCTTCCAGATGCCGCAGTCTCCGCACACGGAGGGCACGTACCTGGCACCGCCGATCGTGCTCGGCGGCCTCGTCGACCCAGCTGCGACCGCGGTGAGCGTCTTTGGTGCGGTGCACAAGACGATGCGGATGTTCGAGGAGGCTGACGCGCTCGGGCGGCGCGTCAGCTGGGCGTTCGACGCCCCGCAGCTGCTGGTCGTGCCGCGGGCCGGAGAGTGGGCCAATGCCTACTACGAGCGCGAGTCGCACGGTCTGCAGTTCTTCTCCTTCACGCCGGCGAACGGTCCGACGATCCACACGGCGCACTCGCAGGACATCGTCGCGCACGAGACGGCGCACGCGCTGCTCGACGGCATCGCCCCCGATCTCTACGGCTCGGTGACGCCGCAAGCGCTCGCCATCCACGAGGCAGTCGCGGATCTCGCGGCGCTGCTGTGCTCGTTTCGCTGTCGCGAGCTGGCGCAGGCCGTGCTGGCACGGACCGGCGGCCTGATCGCCAAATCTTCGGTCTTCAGTGGGCTCGCCGAGCAGTTCGGCAGCGCGCTGCACGAGTATCCGTCGCAGCTGCGTGATCTCAACAACGACAAGTCGCTGCGCTTCGACGCCGCGCCGCAGAACCGGGTGTCGCGCAGTGAGCCGCACGCGCTCAGCGAGGTGCTGTCCGGCGCGTTCTACCGCGTGCTCCTCCGCATGTATGACGAGCTGCGCAAGCAGTTCGCTGCGGGCGACGTGGTCGACGAAGCGGTGATCGCCGCAGCGGAGTCGAGCTACGTGCAGGAGCGGGTCGACCGTCGCCTCGGCCCCAAGAAGACCGCCGGCGACCTGGGGAAGTGGGCGAAGGCACTCTTCGTCGCCGGTGAGCGTCTGAAGCGCACGCTGCTGCGCGGCCTCGACTATCTGCCGCCCGGCGACGTCGGCTTCGCCGATCTCGCGCGCGCGGTGATCGCCTCCGATCAGGCGTCGCACCCGGACAGCGGCCAGCAGCGCGAATGGCTCCGTGAGGAGTTCGTTCGTCGCGGCATCGTCGCGTCCCGGGCCGAGCTCGAGGTGCAGACGAACGTTCATCACGACGCGGTCGCCGCGCTCGACCTGGCGGCGCTGGTGCGCAGCGACTACGCCGCGTACGACTTCGCGAACCGCAATCGCGCGCTGCTCGGCATCCCCGAAGGAGTGACCTTCGAGGTCCGTCCGCGGCTCGACGTCACCAAGCTCTACTGGCACCGCGACGACGAGAAGCGCGAGGTGCGGGAGTGCCTGCTGAAGGTCGCCTGGAGCGAGGTCGAGAGCAGCCCCGCCGCCGACGGCCTGCCGCCGCAGCGCCGTGTGCTCGCCGGCACGACGCTGGCGATCGAATGGACCGATCCGCCGCTGGTCCGCGCCGTCCTGACCACGCAGCGGCACGCGAGCGATCGGCAGGACACGGACGACCTGATCCTCCGCCTGCTCGCCGACGACACGCTCAAGCTCGACGGCGATGCCGACAGTCCGATGGGTGGGACCTTGCGCGGCGTGGTCGCGGCCGAAGTGTCGAACGGCGTCCTGCGCGTCCGCAATGCCGGCCGCACGCTGCACGTGACCAGAAGGGCCGGGCATGGCTGATACGCTGACCGTCCGCGTCTACAACGTCCGTTTCGGCGACGCGATCCTCGTCACCGTCCCCGATCGCGATCCGGCGAGTGGCGTCGTGACCCAGCGCCGCATCCTGATCGACGTCGGCAACGCTCCCCTCGTGGCCAGCCGAGAGGGCGGCGACGACACCGTGTTCAAGGCCGTCATCGACGACATCTTGGCCCAGCTCGGCGACGCCCCGCTCGACCTCTACGTCATGACGCACGAGCACCTGGACCACGTGCAGGGGCTGCCGTACGCGGCGTGGAAGCACTACCAGGACTTGAAGGATCGCCTGAAGGTCCGTCACGTGTGGATGACGGCGTCCGCGGACCCCGGCTACTACGATGACCCGCGTCACGCCGAGGCGAAGAAGCAGAAGCTCGCCTTCGAAGCGATGCACGCCGCCATCCGCAGCCACCTGGCGCTCGAGGCGATTCCCGGTCGCGAATCCTTGCTGCGCATCCTGGCCAACAACGACCCCAGCAAGACGGGCCAGTGCGTCGAGTTCCTGCGCGCGCTCAACCCTGAAGCGACGACGTTCGTCTACCGAGGTGCGGCCCTCGAGGGGACGCATCCGTTCCGCGAGGCCAAGCTCGAGGTCTGGGCGCCGGAGGAGAACACCGCCGAATACTACGGCCGGTTCCAGCCGCTGGATGCGCTGGCGGGAAGCGGCCGCGCCGGCGACGCGACGACGGCCGTCACGCCGACCCCGCCGCCCGGGGTGGACGTCGGGGCGTTCCTGAACCTGGTCGCTGCGCGCCGTGCCGGCATCGCCGACAACCTCCTCGCGATCGACCAGGCGGCGAACAACACCAGCGTCGTGTTCCTTCTGGAGTGGCGTGGCTGGCGCCTGCTGTTCGCAGGCGATGCCGAGACGCGCAGCTGGAAGACGATGGCGCGTCAGAACGTCCTGCGGCCGGTACACTTCCTCAAGGTGTCGCACCACGGCAGCCACAACGGCACGCCCGACGGCGCGCTCTTCGATGCCGTCTTGCCGGCAGTCGCAGAGGACGCGCGGCCACGCAGCGCTGCCATCTCGACTTGGGTCGATACCTACGGCGGCATCCCGCACGAGCCGACCAACGGGCGTCTTCGGGCACGCTGCACGCTGCGCTCCACGCTCGACGACCGCGCAGCGTTACACTACGACCTCGAGTTCCCCGGTTGATTTGCCGCCGTCGCGTGGCAGAGGAGGAGCCGTGCACAGCCTTCCTCTCGCCGACCTCGACGCGCTCTTCCTCGACGCCGGCAACACCTTGGTCGGCATGGACCCCGCCCTCGTGTGCGACCGTCTCGCCGCGCACGGCATTGCCGCCGAGCCCGCGGAGGTCGAGCGCGCGGAAGCCGGTGCGCGTCCCGCGCTGTCACGGCTGCTCGCACGCGGGCGCTCGAGCGAGGATCGCGACACGTTCGTGTTCCACATCCGCAATGCGATCGCGGCGCTGCCGGCGGTCGGGGCGGGCGGTGTGGGCGATGCCGCGCGGGAGGCCGAGCTCGATCGCATCGCGCACGCGGTCGCGCACGAGCTGAAGGACGCGGGCACGCGGCGCTTGTGGTCGCGCGTCCTTCCGGGTGTCCCGCAAGCGCTCGCGTCGCTGCACGCGGCCGGCGTCAAGCTCGCGGTGGTGAGCAACTCCGACGGTACCATCGAGGCCGGCATGGCCGCGGTCGGGCTGCGCGACCATCTCGATGCCGTCTTCGACTCGCGCGTGGTGGGCTTCGAGAAGCCGGACGCGCGCATCTTCATCGCCGCGCTCGAGAAGATCGGCACGCGGCCGGAGCGCACCGCGCATCTCGGCGACCTGCATGCGGTCGACGTGCTGGGCGCGCGCGGGGCAGGCGTGCACGGCGTTCTGGTCGACCCGTTCGACGACTGGCGCGACGATCCGTGTCCGCGCACGCGCAGCACGGCCGAGCTGGCGCGGGCGCTGCTCGATGCGCGGGCGGCGCGGCGCTGACGCTGCTCG
>JAIEPK010000362.1 GCA_019749875.1 Candidatus Binatia bacterium
AGGCGGCGCGGCGGCACCGAGCCCGCTGCGCGAGCGCGTCGACCGCTTCCAGCGCGAGCAGATCCTGCGGGCGGTCGAGCGTCACGACGGCAGCTGGGCCGCCGCCGCGCGCGACCTCGGCATGCACCGCGCGAACCTGCACCACCTCGCGCAGCGGCTCGGGATCAAGCCGCGGTAGCGTTCGTCGCCGCGGGTTCGTCCAGCGAGACCGCCGCCGGCTGCCGCAGCACCACCACCGCCAGCGGCGGCAGCTCGATCGCGATCGACTGCGCGTGCCCGTGCCACGCCACGTCCTCGCTCTGCACGCCGCCCATGTTCCCCACGCCGCTGCCGCCGTAGTCGGCCGCGTCCGAGTTCAGCACCTCGGCCCAGAAGCCCGCGCGCGGCACGCCGATGCGGTACGCCGAGCGCGGCACTGGTGTGAAGTTGCACGCGAACAGCAGCAGGTCGCCGGCGTCGCGACCGCGGCGCACGAACGACAGCGTGCTGCCCTCGCTGTCGTTGCAGTCGATCCAGGCGAAGCCCGCGGGATCGCAGTCCAGCTCGTGCAGCGCGCGCTCGCTCGCATAGAGCGCGTTCAGGTCGGCGAGCCAGCGCTCGACGCCGGCGTGCGCGGGACGGTCGAGCAGGTCCCAGTCGAGCCCGACCTCGTGGTACCACTCGTTCCAGGTCGCGAGCTCCGCGCCCATGAACAGCAGCTTCTTGCCGGGCTGGCCGAACATCCAGCCGAGCAGCAGGCGCAGATTCGCGAAGCGCTGCCAGTCGTCGCCCGGCATCTTGCGCAGCAGAGAGCCTTTTCCGTGCACGACCTCGTCGTGCGACAGCGGCAGCACGAAGTGCTCCGAGAAGGCGTACATGCCGCGGAACGTCAGCTTCGCGTGGTGGAACTTGCGGTGGATCGGGTCGAGCGAAAAATACTCGAGCGTGTCGTGCATCCAGCCCATGTCCCACTTGAAGCCGAAGCCCAGCCCGCCGACGTAGGTCGGCTTCGAGACCATCGGCCACGACGTCGACTCCTCCGCCGTGGTCTGGACGTCGGGAAACGCGCCGTACAGCTCGACGTTCATGCGGCGCAGGAAGTCGATCGCGTCGAGGTTCTCGCGTCCGCCGTGGCGGTTCGGGATCCACTCGCCGGCCTTGCGCGAGTAGTCGAGGTAGAGCATCGACGCGACGGCGTCCACGCGCAGGCCGTCGGCATGGTACTCGTCGATCCAGAAGCGCGCGCTCGACAGCAGGAAGCTCTTCACCTCGTTGCGGCCGTAGTTGAAGATGAAGCTCTGCCAGTCGGGATGAAATCCTTGACGGGGATCGCCGTGCTCGTAGAGGTGCGTGCCGTCGAAGTAGCCGAGGCCGTGCTCGTCGGTCGGGAAGTGCGACGGTACCCAGTCGAGGATCACGCCGATGCCCGCCTGGTGCATCGAGTCGATCAGGAACATCAGGTCCTGCGGCGTGCCCCAGCGGCTCGACGCCGCGAAGTAGCCCGTCGTCTGGTAGCCCCACGAGCCGTAGAACGGGTGCTCCATCACCGGCAGCAGCTCGACGTGGGTGAAGCCGAGACGCTTGACGTGCGCGACCAGCAGTGGTGCCAGCTCGCGGTAGGACAGCAGGCGCTTCGGATCGTCCGGGTCGCGGCGCCACGAGCCGACGTGCACCTCGTAGACCGACATCGGGGCGTCGACGGCGTTGCGCTGCGCTCGCCCCGCGAGCCATTCTTTGTCGCCCCACTCGTAGTCGAGCGTCCACACGCGCGAGCCGGTGCGCGGTGCGACCTCGGCGTACACCGCGAACGGATCCGCCTTGTCCGCCTCGTAGCCGCCGTACTGCGAGACCACGTGGTACTTGTAGGCGGCACCGCGCGCGACGCCGGGGATGAAGCCCTCCCAGATGCCCGACGCCCCGCGCACGCGCAGCTGCTGCGCCGTCTTGCTCCAGCCGTTCCAGTCGCCCATCACCGCGACCGACGCCGCGTTCGGCGCCCACACCGCGAAGTGCACTCCGGCCGCGCCGTCGACCACGCCGGGGTGCGCGCCGAGGCGCTCGTAGAGCCGCAGGTGGCTGCCCTCGTTGAACAGGTAGACGTCCTGCTCGCCGAGCAGCGAGGCGTCGTGGCGCACCGCTGCAAGGGCGAGCGCCGTGCTCGTTCCGCTCGTCGTGTCGACGTTCATCGGGGCCGCATCCCTTCCTCCATCCTGACCACCTCCAGGATGCCGCGCAGGGGGATGCGCAACCAGCCCGGCTTTCGATCGATCGCGCGCTCGACCTCGTCGAGGCACTTCTCGAGCCCGAACACCATCAGCAGGATCCCGAGGTCGCGCTGGTCCGCAGGCACGAACGGCGCGTTTCCCGCCTGCTGCAGGTAGCCGCGCAGGAAGCTCGAGCCCGCACAGCGCGCGAAGAAGAACGCCCACGGCTGCAGGGTCGCGACGTCCTCGGGTCGCACCAGCGCCGCCGAGCCGTCGCCGACCAGACCGCCGCGCGCCGCGTGGTGGAACGACCACAGCATGCTCGCCACGTCGCGCAGCGCGGAGACCTTCACCCGGCGCTCGCTCGCCGACAGCACGTCGCTCGCCGCGAGATCCACGATCACGAAGTCGCGCCCGGTGTAGACCACCTGCTGCAGCTCGAGGTCGCCGTGGTTCCGGATGCGCGTCGCGACGATGCGGTGTCCGAGCAGTGCCGCGAAGCGACGCAGGATGTCGCCCTCCGCGGCGATCACGGCGCTCGCGTTGGCCTGGACCTCCGCCGGCAAGGTCGCGAGACGGTCGCGCAGCAGCGCCGTCACGCGCAGCGTCTGGTTGCGCAGCGACTGGTAGAGCGAGCGCTGGTAGAGCATCGTGAACGGCTCGGGCTGGAACGCCGCGTCCTCGCTGTCGTGCGACAGCGCGAGGTGCAGCTCGGCGGTGCGCATGCCGATCGTGCGCGCGAGCTCGAGGTCGCCGCCCATGAGCTCGCCTGCGATCGCCGGCGGCGGCACGTCGGCGAGCTCGACCGGACCGCCCGCCTCGGCGGGTACCTCGCCGCCGCCCGCGGCGTACGACAGCGCGCGCTCGAAGAAGCGCTGCACGTGGTCGACCGTCAAGCGCAGCGCGTCGCCCTCGCTCGGCACGAAGCCCTGCAGGATCGCGAGCGTCGCGGGCGGCTTGCGCGGTGCGCGGTACTCGAGCGCGGCCGCGATCGGTGCCACGTGGACGAAGCTCGCATGCTCGGTGAGGAAGCGGCCGATCTCGACCTCGGCGTTCACGCCCTCGGCGATGCCGCGCAGGACCTTGAGGACGAGGCGGCGTCCGTACACGACCTCGTGCTGGTACACCTCGGGCTGCTGCAGCACCGGCGTCAGGTCCTCGTCCGCCGGCCCGCGCAGCGCGCGGAACGCACGCGTCTGGACCGGAACCACCTCGCCGATCGTGCCGCGCAGCGGCCGCCGGCGCGTGATCGCATCGAGCAGGCACGCCGCGATGCGCGGCTCCTCGAGCGCGTCGAACAGCACGCCGCTGGTCGTCCCGTGCTTGCCGCCGACCTCGACCTCGGCGATCAGCGCGTGCCGCGCGGCGTCCCGGATCCGCGCCGCGCGCTCGCCGGTCGCATACGCGAGCGGCACCACGAAGATCTCCGACGCGGCAGCGGTGTCGTAGCGCAACACGACCAGGTGCGCCTCGACGTCGTCCGCCGGCAGCTCGACCACGTCGAGCACGGCCGGTCGCTCCGCCGCCGCGATCGTCGCCGACAGCCAGCCGCGCCGGCGCAGCACCAGCGTCAAGGCGTCGACGAGCTGCGTGCGATCGCGGTCGTGCAGCAGCGCGTCCCAGCTGCCCTTCGCGCGCAGCACCGGCGCCGGCGCCTCGGCGACCGCGACCATGCGCGCCGCCGCACCGCCACGCGGCGCCTCGAGCGAGAACCAGTAGAACGAGTGCGGCCCGAGCGTCAGCAGGTACGGCAGATCGCCGATCGGCGGGAACGGCTTCTTGCCGAACAGCTCGACCGCGACCATGCCCTTCCACGCGGACAGGTCGAGCTCCGCGTACTCGACGAAGCGCGACAGGTTCGCGACCACCAGCAGCGTCTCGTTCTCGAACGTGCGCACGAAGGCGAGGACCTTCCGGTTGCTGGGCGTGAGAAAGCGGATCGCGCCGCGCCCGAACGCGCGGTGCTGCTTGCGCAGTGCAATCAGGCGCTTGGTCCAGCGCAGCAGCGAGTGCAGGTTGTCCTGCTGCGTCTCGACGTTGTGCGACTCGTAGTGGTACTCGGGGTCGACGATCACCGGCAGGTAGAGGCGCTGCGGGTTGGCGCGCGAGAAGCCGGCGTTGCGGTCGCCGCTCCACTGCATCGGCGTGCGCACGCCGTTGCGGTCGCCGAGGTAGAAGTTGTCGCCCATGCCGATCTCGTCGCCGTAGTAGAGGACCGGCGTCCCCGGCAGCGAGAACAAGAGCGCGTTCATCAGCTCGATGCGGCGGCGGTCGTTGCCGAGCAGCGGTGCGAGCCGGCGGCGAATTCCGAGATTGATGCGCGCCTGCACGTCGTGTGCGTAGACGCGGTACATGTAGTCGCGCTCCTCGTCGGTGACCATCTCGAGCGTGAGCTCGTCGTGGTTGCGCAGGAAGAGCGCCCACTGGCACGTCTCCGGGATCTCCGGCGTCTGCTCGAGGATGTCGATGATCGGGAAGCGATCCTCCTGGTGCAGCGCCATGAAGAGCCGCGGCATGACCGGGAAGTGGAACGCCATGTGGCACTCGTCGCCGTGCCCGAAGTACGCGACGGCGTCCTCCGGCCACTGGTTGGCCTCGGCGAGCAGCATGCGATCGCCGTAGTGGCGATCGACGTGCGCGCGCAGCTCCTTCAGGAACGCGTGCGTCTCGGGCAGGTTCTCGCAGTTCGTGCCGTCGCGCTCGTAGAGATACGGGATCGCGTCTAGGCGCAGCCCATCGACGCCCATGTCGAGCCAGAATTCGAGCACGCGGAACACGGCCTTGCGCACGTCCGGGTGCTCGAAGTTCAGGTCCGGCTGGTGGAAGTAGAAGCGGTGCCAGTAGTAGGCCTGCGCCACCTCGTCCCAGGTCCAGTTCGAGCGCTCGAAATCTTTGAAGATGATGCGCGCCTCGCGATAGCGCTCCTGCGTGTCGCTCCACACGTAGTAGTCGCGGTAGCGGCTGCCCTTGGGCGCGCGGCGCGCGCGCTGGAACCAGGGATGCTGGTCGGAGGTGTGGTTGATGACCAGCTCGGTCACGACGCGCAGCCCGCGCCGGTGCGCCTCGCGCAGGAACGTCTTGAAGTCGTCGAGCGTGCCGAGGTCCGAGTGGACGGTGGTGAAGTCCGAGATGTCGTAGCCGTCGTCGCGCAGCGGCGAGGGGTAGAACGGCAGCAGCCACAGCGTCGTGACGCCGAGATCCTGCAGGTAGTCGAGCTTCTCGGCGAGCCCCTTGAAGTCGCCGATGCCGTCGCCGTCGCTGTCGTAGAACGCGCGGACCCGCACCTCGTAGAAGATCGCGTCGCGGTACCAGAGCGGCTCGTGCGCGATCCCGGCGGAGCTCACGCCCGCGCGCGCCATCAGGGGAAGATCCCTCGTCGCCGCTTCGCCTCGGCGATGCGCGACACGCCGCGGATCATCGCCGCGGTGCGCAGATCGACGCCGCGCTGCTCGGCGGTCGCGAGCACGTCGGCGAAGGCCTTGGTCATGAGCTGCGTCAAGCGCGCGTTCACCTCGTCCTCGCTCCAGAAGAAGTGCTGCAGGCTCTGCACCCACTCGAAGTACGAAACCGTCACGCCGCCCGCGTTGGCGAGGATGTCGGGCACGACGAGGATCTTGCGCTCGGCGAGGATCCGGTCGGCATCAAGGTCGGTCGGGCCATTCGCGCCCTCGACGACCATCCGGCAGCGCAGCTTCGCCGCGTTGTCGCCGGTGATCTGGCCCTGGATCGCGGCCGGGATCAGCACGTCGCACGGCAGCGTGAGGAGATCCGCATTGCTGACCGGCTCCGCGCCGGGAAAGCCCTCGACCGTGCGGTGCTCGTGGACCCAGCGCTCGAGCGCCGGCAGGTCGAGCCCGCGCGGATCATGGATGCCGGTATGCACGTCCGAAACCGCGACGACGCGTGCGCCTGCCGCGTGCGCGAGCCGCGCCGTCACTGCGCCGACGTTGCCGAAGCCCTGCACCACCACGCGCACGTCCTCGACCGGCAGCCCGAGGTGACGGCAGGCCTCGATCATGCACGTGACCACGCCGCGGCCGGTCGCCTCTTTCCTGCCCAGCGAGCCGCCGATCTCGATCGGCTTGCCGGTCACGACCCCGGGCACCGCGTGGCCCTTGGTCTGCGAGTACGTGTCCATGATCCACGCCATGATCTGCTCGTCGGTGCCGAGGTCGGGCGCGGGGATGTCGCGGTCGGGGCCGATCACGTCGATGATCTCGGATGTGTAGCGGCGCGTGATGCGCTGCAGCTCGGCCGCCGAGAACTGCTTCGGATCGATGCGCAGGCCGCCCTTCGCGCCGCCGAAGGGCAGGTTCATGATGGCGCACTTCCACGACATCCACATCGAGAGTGCCGTGACCTCGCCGAGGTCGACGCCGAGATCGTAGCGGATGCCGCCCTTGGTGGGGCCCATGGTGGTGAGGTGCTGCACGCGATACCCGAAAACCGTCTCCACCACGTTGTACGAGTCTCGGCGGAAGGGGAAGGACACCACGTGCGCGCGCTGCGGGGTGCGCAGGCGGTGCCAGAGATTTTCCTGCAGGCCCATGAGCTGCGCCGTCTGGTCGAGCTGCGCGACCGCGAGGCGGTACATCGGGGTGTCCCACTCGAGCTTCGGGGTCTCCATCGTGGCCTCCTCATCGACGCCCCGGCGATCCACCCGCGGCGATGGCGGCGTGACGGCTGGAGCCGCGTCGCGAACATCGTGCCGCGCGGGCGACGCGACGCCGCACCTGCGAGCATTGTAGTTTCTACTTGCTACCGACCGCCGGACGCGCCGCCGGTCGCCAGCGTCGGCGCCGGCACCGGCACCGTCGGTGCCTCCACCAGGGTGACCTTCACCCGCCGCGGCTGCAGGTTCTGCACGCTCATGCTCGGCGGATGGCGCAGGTTCTCCTCGGCGATCGCGAACGTCCGCTGCCCGGGCCGGGCGCGGCTCGCGTCGACCACGACGGCGAGGTCGCGCGAGGTCAAGAGCGCGAACGCGCGCTGCGGACCGGCGAGCGTCGCCTGCACCTCGCGCGGCTCGATCGACTCGACCACGGCGCCCGCCGGCAGATTGATGATCTCGACCGGCATCTTCATCACCTGCTCCGCCGGCCGCGAGCCCGGCACGAACAGGATCCATAGCCCGAGCACCACCGCGAGCGACGCGAGCCGGGCGAACCAGTTCTCGAACAGCAGCGTCCGCAGCGTGCGCCGGAAGCTGCGCTCCGGCTGGCGCGCGGCGAGCTCCGCCGCGAGGACGCGCGCGAGCTCGTTCGCGTCGCGCAGCGTGGTGAGCGTGCCGTCCTTCGCGACCGAGATGCGCCCGCGCTCCTCCGAAACGACCAGGCACAGTGCGTCGGTCAGCTCGGCGAGCCCGAGCGCCGCGCTGTGCCGCGTGCCCACTCCCGCGAGCTGCTGGAAGTCGGTCGACAGCGGCAGGTGGGCTGCGAACAGCGCGATGCGGCCGTTCTCGACGATCATCGCCCCGTCGTGGCCCGGCGAGTGCGGGTCGAACAGGCTCTTCAAGAGCGGCACGCTGAGCTTGGCGCCCAGCTCGATGCCGCCGCGCACGTGCCGGCGCAGCGGCTGCTCACCCTGCAGGACGACCAGCGCGCCGATGCGGTCGCGCGCCAGATCCGACATCGCCTCCACCAGGATGTCGTTGATCCCCGCTGGGGCCTTCTGGCGCCGGTTGCGCCGCAGGCTGAACAGCGCGAGGCGCTCGAAGAGCTGGCGCAGCTCCTCCTGGAAGATCACGACGATGATGATCAGGAAGATCGCGAAGAAGCCCTGCAGGAGCCATGCGGTGAGCTGCAGGCCGATCGACTGCGCCGCGATGTAGAGGCCGCCGAGGATGACGATGCCGCCGGCGACCAGCCCGGCCTGCGTGCGGCGGATCCAGATGATGCCGGCGTAGACCAGCGATGTGACCAGCAGGATGTCGACGGCGTCCGCGAAGCGGATCTCGAGCAGGGAATCGAGCAGACCTCTCATGCCGCCGATCAGAGATATCCGTCTCTGCTCGCGGCGTCACGCGCTGGTGCGCGGAGAGTATTGTCGGGCGCTGCGTCGGGACGCGCGCACCGGACGTCGCGGCACTCGGGCCGCGGCGCGCAGCGGGGACGGTGCGGCTCGCGCACCGTCCCCGCCACAGGAGGGAGAATTACTTCGCGGTCAGACCGGGCGCGCAGAACGAGAGGCCCGCACCAGGGCCGTTGCCGCCCTGGATGCAGCGAACGGTCTGCACAACGATCGAGGCGTCGGGCGAGACCGCGCCGCCGGGAAGCGCGCTGATCGAGGTGACGAACTTGGTCTGCGAGTTGTCCGTCTTGCCGCCGACGAGATCGAAATCGAACGACAGCGTGTGCAGTCCGCCGTTGTAGCGCAGATCGACCTGGAGCTTGTTGGGGCTCATCGGATCGTTCGACGTCACCGGCACACCGCCCTCGGTCACGCCGTTCAGCTTGAGCTTGATCGTCACGCTGCCGGTGCTCACCGAGATCTGTGCCTGTGAAGCCTTGGTGAGCGTCCAATCCGACCCCGTCGCCGGCGTCGGCTCGGTCAGGCTGGACTGCCACTTGGTCGCGGGGGGCGTGACGCCTGCCGCGAGCGCGGCCGGGGCGACCGCGAGAGAAAGAGCGAGCGCTGCCATCGAGAGCAGGGATCGGTGCATCGGTTCCTCCTGTTTTCTTGTCTTACGGGCGCGGGAAGGCGCGGAAACCCAGCCGCACCTTGCCGTTCAGGCTCGCATTGGTCAACGCAAGATCTTTGCAGCCGGCTCACATTCCGAGCCGGCTGAAAGTCCTTGTCCATCCACGAATCGGTGCAATTTGCCCCGGCACGATTGCACGATCGCCCTGCCCCGCGGCCCACGTCGAGACACCCGCCAGCCGCCCCGGGCTTGACGGGTCCCGCAAACCGCCGTGCAGGCTGACGATCTTGCGATTGCCGGGGCCAGACAGCCGCTCGACCCATCGCGGCCTGGTTGCCCCGACGCCGGCCGCGGCGCACGGAAAGGCCGCATCGGCCGACCTCCGGACCGATGCGACAGCACCGCCGCCGCCTGATACGGCTCGACCGATGCACGACGACCTCCGCGTCCCCGGCTGGACCCAGCGCGGAATCCCGCACGGCTTCGCCGCCCCCGGGCGCGACGTCGCTCCGGGCCATCACCTCGTCCGGGTCCGCCAGGTGCACGGCGCGACCTGCCTGCCCGCGGACGAGTCCACCCCCTCCCCCGCCGGCGACGCCGATGCACTCGTCACGAGCCGCCCCAGCGTCGCGGTCGCGATCGCGACCGCCGACTGCGTGCCGATCCTGCTCGCCGCCCCCGAAGCCGGCGCGGTCGCCGCAGTGCACGCGGGCTGGCGAGGCACGGTGGCGTCGATCGCGGCGGTCGGCGTGCGCGCGCTGGTCGAGCGCGGCGCGCGGACGGAGCAGGTTCGCGCCGCCCTCGGACCGTCGATCGACGGCTGCTGCTACGAGATCGAGCGCGAGATCGCCGAGCGCTTCGCGAACGATCTGGGCAGTGGTGTCTGGTCGGCGTGGCGCGACGGCGAGCGCCCGGACAAGGGCTACCTCGACCTGCGCCGCGTGAACGCGCTGGTCCTCGCGGAGGCCGGTGTGCCGGAGGAATCGATCGCGCGCGTCGGTCCGTGCACGCACTGCGGCGGCGGAGCGTTCGCGTCGTTCCGCCGCGAGGGTGCGGCCGCGGGGCGGCAGCTGAGCTGGATCGCGACGCCGCGTGCTTGACCCTACCCCGTGACCAGATAAAGTGGTCACATGCGGACGATCAAGGCCTCGGAATTCAAGGCGCGGTGCCTGGCGATTCTCGACGAGGTCGAGCGAACGGGCGAGCCGGTCATCATCTCGAAGCGGGGCCGAGCGGTCGCCGAGCTGATCCGGCCGCGACTGGCGCGGCGCGAACGATTTCCGCAAGACGCGCTGCGGGGTACCGGACGTACGGTCGGCGACATCATCGCCCCGGCGCTGCCCCCCGAGGTCTGGGAGGCCACGCGCGGGCGTCACCGGTGAAGCTGCTGCTCGACACGCACGTCTGGTGGTGGTGGGTCACCGGCGAGCAAGGACTGTCGGTCGCGCAGAAGCGCCTCCTCGCGAAGGTGGATCCCGAGAACCCGGTGCACGTCTCCGACATCAGCCTCTGGGAGGTGGCAACGCTCGCATCCCTCGGCCGGCTGTCGCTCGACATTCCGCTGCGGGACTGGCTCGAGGCCGCCGCATCCCGCCCCCTGGTGGAGAGGCTACCGATCTCGCCCGCAGTCGCAGCCGAGGTGGCGGCACTTCCGGACTCGTTTCACCGCGACCCGGCGGACCGGATCATCGTCGCGACGGCTCGAATCCACGACGCGACGCTCCTCACCCGAGACCGGCGGATCACCGACGCCGAGCTCGTCGCGACCGTCCGCTGAACTCCAAGATCTCACCTCGCCGGACCGCTGCCGCCGCGCGCCCAGCGTGCTAGCCCCGTCGCCCATGCGGACGCTCGACGACCTCTTCTCCCTGCGCGGCAAGACCGCGCTCATCACCGGCGCCTCGGCCGGGCTCGGCGTCGAGCTCGCGCGCGCGCTGGCGATCGCGGGCGCCGACGTGGCGCTGGTCGCGCGCCGCCGCGAGCGTCTGGAATCCCTCGCCACGGAGCTGCGCGCGAGCGGCGTGCGCGCCGAAGCGATCGCCGCCGACCTCGGCGTCGACGCCGACATCGAGGACGCGGTCACGCAGACCGAGCAACGCCTCGGCCCGATCGACGTGCTGGTCAACAACGCCGGCATCGCGCTGGTCGGACCGTCGGAGCGCTACTCGCGCGACAAGTGGGATCAGACCATCCGCCTGAATCTGACCGCCGCCTGGCTGCTCTGCCAGGAGGTCGGCAAGCGCATGATCGCGCGCGGCGCGGGCGGACGGATCGTCAACGTCACGTCGGTGATCTCGTCGGCCGCGAACCCGATCTACCACGGCGCGGGTTACAGTGCGGCGAAGGCCGGGCTCATGAACGTCACCCGCCAGCTCGCGGTCGAGTGGGCGCAGCACCGCATCACGGTGAACGCGCTCGCGCCCGGCTGGTTCCCGACCGAGATGACCGAGGGCGGCTTCGCGAAGGAGAAGTTCCGCACCAAGACCGAGACGCTGACGCCGATGGGAAGGCTCGGCGACCCGCGCGAGCTGCAGAGCGCGCTGCTGTTCTTGACGGCGCCGTCGTCGGGCTTCGTCACCGGCACGACGGTCTTCGTCGATGGAGGCTGGACCGCTTGGTAGGCAGCGCCGCGCCCGCCGCCGCACCCGCGCGGCGCGCCGGGCGCGCGCGGAGCGCACGATCGTCCGCGTCGGA
>JAIEPK010000384.1 GCA_019749875.1 Candidatus Binatia bacterium
CGACGCCGCGACCGCGCGCGCCAGCCGGAGCCCGACCGGTGCGGAGGCGGCCTCGAGCGCGACCGGCGCCGCGGCTTCGACCGTCGGGTCCCCCGCGACCCAGCGCTTCGCGGCGCGGGGATTCATCGCGAGCCGAGTACCACCCGCCGCTCGGCGCGTTCAAGCAATTCCTCGCGCCCGCCCGGGGCCGGGTCGCGCATGCAGGTTTCGGTGTTGACAGCGTCGCGCCGCTCGGGGAGGGCTCGCGGATGGTCGGATCCTCACCGCTCGCAGACGCCAGCGTGCATGCGCTCCCGCTGTCGGTCACCGGGATCGAGCGCGTCCCGGCGCCGTCGCCGGAGGAGTTCGTCCGGGAATTCGTGCGCCCGCGTCGTCCGGTCGTGCTGACGGGGCTGACCGCGTCCTGGCTGCCCGCGGCAGCGTGGACCTTCGCACACATGGCGGAGCGCTTCGGCGACGCGGCGGTGGTCGCGGCGCGGCTCGAGAACCGCACGCTGTTCGACGACCCGCGCGAGGGCGTGGTGTTTCGCAAGGTCGTGCTGCGCGACTTCGTCGCGTCGCTGCGCGACGGCCGGCCGGCGAGCGACTACGTGATGGCGCCGCTCGCCAACTTCCCGCCCGCGCTGCAGCAGGACTTCCGGATGCCGGAGTACTGCGCCGGGGCGTCGGCGCTGCAGGTGAAGGTCTGGCTCGGTCAGGCCGGGACGGTCACGCCGCTGCATCGCGACGTGCCGCACAACCTCAACGTCCACCTCACCGGGCGCAAGCGCTGGCTGCTGTTTCCACCGGACGCGAGCCGGCGGCTCTATCCGCGCGGTCTCCTCTCCGGCATGCCGAACTTCGCCGCGGTGGATCCCGAGCAGCCGGATCTCGCCCGGCATCCGCGCTTCGCGGGTGCGCAGGCCGTCGAGGCGACGGTCGGCGGCGGCGAGACGCTGTTCATCCCGCACGGCTGGTGGCACCACACGCGCTCGCTCGACGACGCGGTGGCGATGAACTTCTGGTGGGGCGGACCGATCGTCCGTCTCGCGTCGCTCGCGTCGTCGGCCTTCAAGCGCCTGCGCGGCATCCGGCGCGGCGAGTGGTAGTACCGCGTCAAGAAGCGAACTGCGGCAGCACCTCGCCGAGACGCCGCCGTGCGAGCTCCAGGTGGTCGTGCTCGCTGGGATGGAAGTCGCGGCGGAAGTACGCGCGGATGCCGGCGCGGATGCGCGCCAGGCCACGCCCGTCGTCGCGCGCGAGCGCGAGCTTGCGCTGTGCGGCGACGTCGTGGCGCGTGATCCGGTCCTGCTTCAGCAGCATGCGCGTGCCGGCGAACGACCAGCCGAACAGCGCGATGGTCGCGATGACGAAGCCGGTGATGCGCAGCAGATAGCTCGGGTGGGTCGCGCGCAGCACGTCGAAGGCGACGGCCTTGTGCTCGACCTCCTCGGTCGCGTGCCAGATGATCAGCTTGCGCATCGTGGGGTCGGCGTCGGCGAGCAGCTCGAACTCCTCGATCGCGCCCGCGCCGAGCACCGCCGTGTAGTGCTCGGCGCCGGCCGTCATCGCCAGGCGCAGCGGCGCCGGCCAGCGATTGGTCCACACGAAGAAGCGGTGGAAGCGGCGCAGGAAGCCGTCGATCCGGTAGCCCTGCGCGCGCAGGCACTCGAAGTACTTCTCGTGCTGGTTCGCGTGCTGACCTTCCTGGGCCGCGAACTCCTTCGCCTGGCGCAGCAGGACGGGATCGCTGATGTGCGCGAGCTGGTCGTGGACGGCCTTGACGAAGAAGCGCTCGCCGTCGGGGAAGACCAGGTTCAGCCCGTTGAAGAAGTGGGTCGCGAAGGCGTTGCCGTTCATCCAGTGGCGCGGGATCGACGCGTCGAACTCGAGGTTCGGCTTGCGCAGCGGGATGTCGTGGTCGGACGAGGCGGCGGGGCGCGTGCTCACGGGTAGCTCCTTTCGCTCGCTCGATCTTCTCGGTCGAAGGCCCTTTCGTGAAGCGCACACGGGTGCGAGCGGTCGAATTTCCCGCCCGATCGGTGCGTCGGAGCCGGTGCGCCGCGAGACGGCGCACAACGTCGGCGGGCCAGCGAGGGAGGTCGTGCATGATCCGCGAATGGAAGGCCGTCGTCACGGTCGCGGTGGCGCTCGGGGGAAGCATGGTGCTCGGCGGCGGCGCCGGTGCCGCGGTCGGCCCGCTCGACGCGCGCAGCGCCACGCCCATGGCGGAGGCTGGGGTGCGTCGGGTCGCCGCAAACGGGTCGACGCACGCGGTCCCGGGCGTTCCGGGAATGCCGCCGGCGGTGGCGGGGCACGGCTCCGGGCACGGTCGGCGCGCCGAGCGGGAGGCGAAGCGCGCGGCCCGCAAGCTGCAGCGCCGGATGCGCAAGCAGCAGGAGCAGGAGCTGCTGCAGCAGCCGCCGGCCGACGCGCACTGAGCTCATGTGACCACCGGCCCGCGGGCTCGCCTTGCGGGCCACGGGCGCGGGCGGACATAACGGCCCGGTGAAGATCCTCGTCATCGGCGGCACCGGCCCCACCGGCACCCCCATCGTCAAGCAGCTCGTCGACGACGGGCATGCGGTCACCATCCTGCACCGCGGCACGCACGAGCGTCCCGAGACGCCGCCCGAGGTCGAGCACGTGCACGCCGACCCGTTCGACGACGCGTCGTTTCGTGCGGCGATCGCGGGCACGACCTGGGACGTGATCGCCGCCATGTACGGGCGCCTGCGCCGCATCGCCGAGGCGACCGCCGCCATCTGCGGCCACTTCGTGTCGATCGGCGGCGTGCCGGCGTACCGCGGCTGGAGCGACGCCTGGCAATTCGATCCGCCCGGGGTGCCCGTTCCGCTCGCCGAGGACGGCGACCTCGTGCTCGATCCCGCGATCGACGAGAAGGGCTATCGCATCGTGCGCACCGAGCAGGCGGTATACGCGGCGCACCCGCGCGCGGCGCACTTCCGCTACCCGTACCTGTACGGTCCGTACCAGCCGGCGCCGCGCGAGTGGTCGATCGTGCGGCGCATCCGCGACGGGCGACGGCGCATCGTCCTTCCCGACGAAGGCCTCACGCTGCACCACCACGCGTACACGCAGAACGCGGCGGCGGCCGTCGCGCGCGCCATCGAGCACCCCGAGCTGTCGGCGGGCACGATCTTCAACGTCGCCGACGAGGAGGTGCTGAGCTTGCGGCAGGTGGTCGAGCTGTGCGCGCAGGAGCTCGGTGCCGAGCTCGAGATCGTCTCGATGCCGTACGACCTCGCGATCCCGGCGCGTCCGCTCTTGACGCAGCCGCTGCCGACGCACCGGGTTCTGGACTTGACGCGCCTCCACCGCCAGCTCGGCCACCGCGATCTCGTACCGGCGCGTGAAGCCGTGCGGCGTACGGCGCGCTGGTACGCGGAGAATCCGCTCCCGTACGGCGGCATCGAGGAGAAGGTCCTCACCGACCCGTTCGACTACGCGGCCGAGGACGCGCTGATCGATTCCTGGCTCGCCGCGCGCGCGGCCGTTCGCGTGCCGGAGTTCCGGCTGCAGCCCAAGTGGGGCATGGCGTACAGCGGGCCGCAGGGCAGGGCACGCACGCAGAAGGAGTTCGTCGAATGACGTCCGCACCCTCCTCGCCGCCCACGAGCGACGACCAGCGGCGCTCGGCCCGTGAGACGCATGCGCGCGGCCCGATGGCCGGCATCAAGGTCCTCGACCTGTCGATCGCGCTGACCGGACCGTACGCGGCGGCACTGCTCGCCGATCAGGGCGCCGAGGTGATCAAGGTCGAGCGTCCGGGGATCGGCGACATCGCCCGCTGGGTGGGCGTCGCGGTGAACGGGATGACGTCGCTCTACTTCGTGTGCAACCGCGGCAAGCGCTCGATCGTGGTCGACATGACGAAGCCCGAGGGGGCGGACCTGGTCCGCCGTCTCGCCGCGGAGTCGGACGTCGTGATCCAGAACTTTCGCCCCGGCGTCCTCGACCGGCTCGGCCTCGGCTACGAGGCGATCCGCGCCGTCCATCCCGACGTGATCTACTGCTCGCTGTCGGGCTTCGGTGCGGAAGGCCCGTACCGCGACCGCAGCGCGTACGACACCGTCATGCAGGCGTACGGCGGGCTCGCGGCGAGCCAGGCCGATCCCGACGACGGTGTGCCCGTCTTCCTGCGCCAGACCGCGGCCGACAAGGTGACCGCGCTGTTCGCGTCGCAGGCGATCACCGCGGCGCTGTTCGCGCGCGCGCGCGGTCGCGGCGGGCAGCACGTGCAGCTCGCGATGGTCGACGCGGTGGTGTCGTTCCTGTGGGCCGACGCGGCGGCGAACGAGGTGCTGACGGAATCGGACAGGTCGCAGCACTCGAGCTTCGTCGCGGGCTTCAAGCCGTTCCGCTTCGCCGACGGCTGGGGCATCGTCACGCCGACCTCCGACCACGACTTCGCCGGCATGTGCCGCGCCTTCGACGTCGCGGGCTGGGACGATCCGCGCATCAAGACGATCGCCGAGCGCATCAAGCACAGGGAAGTCCTCGAGCTGATCATGGACCTCTGCTACGCGCACGCGGCGAACCTCACGATGGACCAGGCGACGCAGCGGCTCGAGGCCGAGCGCGTGCCGTTCGCGATGATCTTGACGCCCGACCAGCTGACGCGCGATCCGCACGCGGTCGCGATCGGGCTCTTCGAGATGCAGGACCACCCGATCGTCGGCAAGGCGCGCCTGCCGCGCCACCCGGCCCACTTCGGCGCGACACCCGCGAAGCTCAGCGACGGGACGCCGGGTCTCGGGCAGCACACCGACGAGATCCTGCGCGAGATGGGCCTCGGCGAACGCATCGCGGAGCTGCGCGCGGCGGGCATCGTCGCGTAGCGAGCCGTTGTTCCAGCCGGGAGCGCTCGACTCCCGCACGCCGCCTACGGCCGCTGCCAGAAGACGTTCAGGAACACGACGACCCCGTCGTCGGCGACGTGGTAGTGGATCACGAACGGCGCCGCGCGAAAGAGATACGACGGGTGCTCGGGGTCGTAGTGGGAGGGATAGCTCCCGCGCCGCCCGGGCTCCGCCGCGAGGAGCGCGAGCGCGCTCTCGAGGGTGTCGCGCTCGCTCGGCGAGCAGCCGGCGTCGATCTCGGCGAGCTCGGTGAGGCAGTGTCGCGTGAAGCGGATCTCAGGCACGTCCGCGGCGCCGGCCGAGGCCGCCCAGCTTCGCGAGCGAGGGCGCGGTGCTCACCTTGGCGATGCGGCCGCCGCGCAGATCCTCGAACGACCGGCGCATGGCGCGGAGCGCGACCGTGTCCTGCCAGAGCCGCGCAAGCGCGCGCAGCGATTCGAGCTCGTCGACCCCGATCAGCGCCGCCGCCGGCACGCCGCGCTTGGTGAGGATGGCACGTTCGCCCTTCTGGGCGGCGTCGACGAGCGCGAGCAGGTCCGCGCGTGCTTCGCTGGCCGTGAGATGGCGATCCATTGTACGGACGGTTGTACGGAGAAGCGCACGCTCAGGCAACCGACGGACGCGGCGACGGCGTGCCCTTGCGAAAGCCCCGCGGCTCAGCGGGCGGGAGGGCTCCCGTTCTCGTCGAGCCAGCGCAGCATCTCGGCGATGCTGCCGGTCGCCAGCGCGACGCTGGTGTCGGCCGCGCCGTAGTAGAGGTTCAGCGTGTCGCCGTCGTCACCGATGGTGTAGCCGCACGGGAACGCGACGTAGCCGACGTCGCCCTCGCGCTCGTACGGCGCCGACGGGCCGAAGATCCAGGAGTCGCCGCGCAGCAGGCAGTGCTCAGGATTCTCGATCGAGAACAGGGCCAGCCCGAGACGGTACAGGTGTCCGGCACCCGTGCGCCGGACGCCGTGGTAGATCATCAGCCAGCCGCGCGGGGTCTCGATCAGGGGCGGTGACAGGCCGACCTTGTTCGCGTCCCACCAGCCGCCCTTGCGCGCCTCGAGCATCAGCTTGTGGCCGCCCCACGTCCGCAGGTCCGGCGAGTACGAGATCCAGACGTGCGCGCCGGAGTCGGCGATCGGGCGGTGCAGCAGCGCGAAGCTGCCGTGCACGCGGCGCGGCAGCAGCGCCGCGTCCTTGTCGTCGGCCTGCATCACGAGACCGAGGCGCTCGAAGCGTCGGAAGTCGTCGGTGAGGGCGATCGAGACGCCCGGGCCTCCGCGTCCGAAGGCGGTGTAGGCGACCGCGTACTTGCCGAGCTCGGGGACGAACGTGATGCGGGGATCCTCGATGCCCCACAGCTCCTCGGGGTACGCATCGGGCTCCGGCCAGAGCGTCGGCTCGGGGTCGATCACCCACCCGTCGACGCCGTTGCGCGACCGCGCGGCGCACAGGTGCGACAGTCCGCGGCGGTCCTCGACCCGGCACAGGAGAAGGGTCGTGCCGTCGGCGAGGCGGGTCGCCCCCGCATTGAAGACGGTGTGCGCCGGGTAGGGCCAGCCGGCGGCGCTCAGGATCGGATTGCCCGCGTGGCGATGCAGCAGGGTCGCGTAACCGTGCCCGGAATTCACGAGACGGCCTCGCCCGCGGCGAGGGCTTCCGCTCCACGGTCGCTCGCGCGCATCTCGGTCAGTGCGATCAGGAACGACAGCGTGGATTCCGCGCCCTGGTTCTCGTTGGCGCGATCGGGATGAAGGCCGTCGCGGCAGCCGCCGGTGACCGGATCGTAGAGCGACTGCTGCAGCTGGTTGCGCCCGAGAAACCACTGGAATGCGCGCCGTGCGTGCTCCGCCCAGCGCGGCTCGCCCGTCAGGCGGCCGGCCTCGATGCAGGCCGCGATCATCCCGCTCGCCTCGATCGGCTGCTGGTCGAACGAGGCCTTTCGGCCGCCGCGCACGAAGAAGCCGTTGCTGCCGATCGGCGCGAAGCAGCCATCCTCGGAGCACTGCTGCGCCGCGAGCCAGGCGAGCGACTCGATTCCCGCCGCCGTCATGTCCGAGCGGCCCATCCGGTGCCCGGACGCGAGCAGCGCCTGTGGTAGCCGTGCGTTGCTGTACGTGACGCGGTCCTCGAACCAGGGCCAGTCAGGGCCCCGGTTGTGCTCGTACAGCGTCAGCAGTCGTTCGGCGAGGGGCGTGCGCACGGTCTCCACCATGCTGTCACCCTGGAAGGCGCGCAGATACTCGTCGATGCCGAGCAGCGTGAAGGCCCACGCACGCGGGCTGGTGAAGCCGCGGGTGGCCGGCAGCGCCGCCTGGAACAGGTCGCCGCCGAGACTCTGCCGCCCGGGGTCGGTGGAGCGGCCGACGACCGTGCCGAGCGCCCACACCGCGCGCCCGTGCGAGTCCTCGGATCCCGCGGTCTCGGTCCAGTGACGTTCGTACGACATGAAGTTTCGGAAGCGGCCGCTCTCGACATCGAATGCATGATTGACGAAGGCGAGGTAGCGCGACGCGAGCCTGCGCACCGACCTGCGGTCCACGGTGCCCGCCTCCTCGACCAAGGCCATCAGCAGCAGCGCGCGTGCGTTGTCGTCGAGGCAGTATCCGTCGCGGTAGCGCGGGACGTTGAACGCGCCGTGCTGCAGCATGCCAGTGTCGTCCGTCATGAGTCCCAGATACTCGAGGTTCACCTCCGGCAGCTCGATCGGACGCCGGGCGAGCGTCTTCGCCTGGAACACCGTCCGCCGCCGCTCCGCGTGCTCCACCCGCGCTCGGTCGAAGCTGCGGAAGTAGCTGCGCGCGACGACGGGCCACGTCATGCTGCGCCCGTGCGCGGCCGCGCGCTCGCGCAGGCGGTGCCGCCTCATGTCGTCGCCGAGCAGGCTCGTGACCTCCCTGGCGATCGCCTGCGGGTCGTTCCACGGCACGAGGATGCCGCGGCCGTCCGCGAGCAGCTCGCGTGCGTAGACGTACGGAGTGGAGATGACCGCCTTGCCCGCGCCGACCGCGTAGGCGAGCGTACCCGACGTGCTCTGCTCCTGGTTGAGCGACGCCGTCACGTAGATGTCCGCGGCGGCGAGGAACTCGACCAGCTCGCCCTGGCTCACGAAGCGATCGTGGAAGATCACGCTCGAGTCGACGCCGAGCCGTTTCGCGCGGTCCTCCAGGCTCAGACGGTAGGTCTCGCCCAGCCGCTCCTTGAGGTGCGGATGCGTCGCACCGAGGACGATGTAGACCGCATCGGGATGGTGCTCGAGGATCCCGGGCAGCGCATCGATCACGCTCTCGATGCCCTTGTCGGGAGACAGCAGGCCGAACGTCAGCAGGACGGAGCGCCCCTCGACGCCGAGCCGGTCCTTGCTCGAGCTGTCCCAGGGCACGGCCGGGATGCCGTGCGGGATCACGTCGATCTTGTGCTCGGGGACGCCGTGGGTCGCGCGCAGCACGTCCGCGCCGTGCGCCGTCATGACGACGAGGCGCTCCGAGATCTGGGTGAGCTCGTCCATCACCTGCCGCTGCTGCGGGTTGGGATCGCGAAGGATCGTGTGCAGCGTGGTGACGATCGGCATGCGCAGCTCGCGCAGCAGCGCGAGGACGTTCGCGCCCGCCCTGGCACCGAAGATTCCGTACTCGTGCTGGACGCTCAGCACGTCGACGGTGTTGACGTTCAGGAAGTCCGCTGCGCGCCGGTAGGCGGCGACGTCGTTCTCGGCGATCTCGAAGCGGACGCGCGGTGGATACGCGTGCTCGCTCGCGTCGTTCATGGCGACGACGAAGCAGTCGACGTCGGGGAACTGGCTGGAGAGTGCGTCTCGAAGGTCGGTGGTGAAGGTGGCGATGCCGCACTGCCGGGGCAGGTGATTGCCGAGCAGGGCGACCTTGCGACTCACTGCGTTGGCCGTCATCGGAGCACCCGGCGCGCTGCGCGTGCGTCTTCGGGAGAATACGGGGCAGGCCGCCAGCCGGCGTCGTGACACGCGGCACACACGGCGAAGATCGTCTTCCGCCCGGACCGGTCTCCGACGAGTCCCCAGGTCTCGCGCCGCACGGCTTCGTCGAGCGGGTGGGCGTTGCCGGTCTCGGTCGGGATCGACTTGCCGCAGCACGTGCAGCTCGTGCGCAGCGTCGTGTTCATCTCCGCGCGGTGCGCGCTTCCCTTAGTTGCCACCGATCGCCTCCTCGCTCGCCGTCCGGAGGTGTGCACGCAGCTGCGCGTCGGTGAGGTGCGCCGTGAACACGCCGAGCCGGCGGATCGCGGGGAACCACCAGCGTCCCGAGCCCGCGCAGTCGGCGCAGGCCTCGTCGGTCACCGGGCCGCGTGGATCGAGAGGATCGATGCCTGGCCCGCGCCTGCCGGAGGCACCACAGCTGTCGCAGCTCGAGCTCAGAAACCCCAGTCGACGGGCGTGAGCGGACAGAGCCGCATCCGGCTTCCCGGTGCCTGGCATCATCTTCGGTCCTCCTCCCGCGCGGAACGAACCGCGACGAGGTTCGAGTTCGGAAGAGGATCAGGCGTCTGCAGGAATCCTTGACCGGACCGGATGGGCTACGCTGAGGGCGGCTCGAGGAAGCGCGCAGGGGTGGCAGCGCAAGGGAGCCCTTCGACGTTAGCAGCGCCGGGCGGTTGCGCAACGAGGGGCTCGGCGTACGAGACCGCGATCGTCGAGCCCCCGGCGTGCGCAGCGACCGCTACGCCACCAGCGAGCCGACCAGCGCGGTGAGACCGAGCGAAGCGCCGCCGACGAGCAGCGAGCGCAGGATCGTGCGCCACACCTGCGTCTGGCCGAGGCGCGCCAGCACGATCGAGGTGATCGTCAGCGACGTCACGGCGGCGAGCAGCGTGGACTCCCACAAGAGCGGCCCGGGGAAGAAGCGCGCGATCGCGACCGGCACCGAGGCACCGGCGAGGAACGCGACGCCGGCGAACAGGCCGTCGCGCCACGGCGTGCTCGCGTCGGTCAGCTCGCGCAGGCCGTACTCGGCCTCGAGCTGGGCCGACAGCGCGTCGCGTGCGCTGAGCTCCTCGGCGACCTGGCGCGCGAGCGCCGGGTTCAGCCTCTTCGCCTCGTAGAACGCGGCGAGCTGCGCCGTCTCCTCCTCGGGGCTCAGCGCGAGGAGACGCTTCTCCTGCTCGACCAGGCTCTGCTCCACCTCGCGATCGGCGCTCACCTCGCCGAAGCGCACACCGGCGACCGACGTCGCGCCGGCGAGCGCGGTGAGGATGATGATCGACCAGACCGTCGCGGGGGCCGCACCGGCGCCGGTGAGGCCCTCGCTCATCGCGGCGACGGCGATGATGCCGTCGTTCACGTCCGCCACGTGCGTCCGGACCCGGGCCGGGTCGATCCAGCGCAACCAGCTCGACATGCGTGCCGCGGGTATGGTCGACGCGGGGGCGTTCGTCAAGTACGATCGGCGTGCCGGCGCTGCGGCCGGCGGAAGTCCCGGTGTACGCTGCCGCCGGAGGGAGCAGGGAGGAATCCGGTGGACACGACGGCGTCGGTGCAGACGCGCGACGGTCGCACGCTCGCGTACCTCGAGGTCGGCGATCCAGGCGGACCGCTCGTCCTGCACAATCACGGCGGACCCAGCAGCCGTCTCGAGGCGCGTCTCTTCGCGGCCGCGGCCGTCCGGCACGGCCTGCGCTTCGTCGGCGTGGACCGGCCCGGGATCGGACGCTCGAGCCCGCAGAAGGAACGCACCTACTCCGGGTGGGCCGACGACCTGGTCGTGATCGCCGACGCGCTCGGACACCGCGAGTTCGGCGTCACCGGCTGGTCCGAGGGCGGCCCGTGGGCGCTCGCGGCCGCAGCCTACGTCGATCCGGAACGGCTGCGGCACGTCAGCAGCATCGCCGGCGGCAGCTACGGGGCGTTCGGCGACAACTGGGCGGCCGCTCACATGTCCAAGATCGACGCGCTCGGCGGCTTCCTGGCGCTGCACTTCGAGCCCGGGTTCCGTCTGATGTACGCGGCACTCGGCATCACCGCGGAGCACTTCCGCGGCACGTACGCGAAGCAGCTGCGCCAGGCGGTGAACCCGTACGACGCGGCCCTTCTCGCCGTGCCGGAGGTCGAGGCCGCGTTCTGCGAGTCGAGCGCCGAGTGCTTCGCGCAGGGCAGCGACGGGCTCGTGCGCGACGCGGAGATGCTCTATCGACGCTGGGCGTTCGACGTCGGTGCGATCGAGCGCACCGTCCACATGTGGCACGGCGACGACGACACGCTGGTGCCGCCGTTCATCAACCGCACGGTGGCCGAGCGCATGCCCGGCGCGGTAGGACACGAGGTGAAGGGCGCCGGTCACTTCGTCGCGCTCGGCGCCGCGGACGGGATCCTCGGCATCGCGGCGAAGGAGCTGGGCGCGCGGTGATGATCCGCCAGCGAGCGGCACGAGGGAGAGCCACGCCATGACGAACGACGACCTGCGCCGCCGCCGCCTCGCGGTGCTCGAGACGCACTTCCGGTCCGAGGTCGAGCACGACTGGGAGGCTTGCCTCGGGACGTTCAAGGACGTGCCGCGCTACGAGATCGTGCCCACCGGGCAGATCCACGAAGGGCGCGACGCCGTGCTCGCGTACCATCGCGGGCAGCGCACGGCGTTCCCCGACCAGCGCCACGAGCACGTGCGCATCCACGTCGCGGACGACGACACCGTCGTCACCGAGTTCGACCTGCTCGGGAC
>JAIEPK010000567.1 GCA_019749875.1 Candidatus Binatia bacterium
GACCAGGCCGTCGAACGGATCGGCGAGTGGGCTGTCGGACGGGAAGAGCACCGGCTCGCTCGAGCGCAGGATGATGTCGAGGCGCGGATGCTGGCGGCGGTCGAAGCGTCGTTCGCGCGTCTCGGGCAGGAGGCCGTGGCTCGCGAGCGGCACCAGCTGCTCGCCGTCGAGGCGCAGCAGGCAGGCCGCGTCGGCGGGGATCGCACGACGGACGGCCTGCAGCAGCCGCTCGTAGCGATCCGACGCGGCCAGCGACGCCGTGAGGTCGCGCGCGATGTCGAGCAGCGCCAGCAGCGCCTCGGGGTCCGTCGCGGCCGAGTGTTGTGCGTTCGATGACGTAGTTGTTTCGTTCACAACGAACCCCCGTTGCCCGATTCACAACGTACTCTCTGAACTCGTTGATTCAACAGGATTTCGCCGGCGGCATGCCGGCTGCAACGCGAGCGCATCGTCCGTCCGTCGGCGGGCTTCGTGCCCAGCGACGGAACGGGGAAAGGAACGGATCCATGCTCACGTTGTCCGAGATCGCGACCCGACACCCCGCGGGGTCGCGCGTGCTGCACCGCCATGGACTCGACTTCTGCTGCGGCGGCCGGCGCTCGTTCGGCGATGCCTGTGCCGAGCGCGGGCTCGCCGCCGACGCGATCCTGGCCGAGATCGAGCGCGAGGACGCCGGCGCGCCGTCGCAGGGCTGGGACCAGCGCCCGCTCGGCGAGCTGGTCGAGCAGATCGTCGGCTTCTACCACCGGCGCCTACGCGAGGAGCTGCCGCTGCTGGTCGCGATGGCGTCGCGCGTCGAGAACCGTCACGGCGACAAGCCCGAGTGTCCGCGCGGACTCTCCGACCATCTCGCCGGCATGCACGAGGCCGTGCTCGAGCACCTCGCGAAGGAGGAGCGCATCCTCTTTCCGCTGATCCTCTCGGGCCGCGGCGCGCAGGCCGGTGCACCGATCCACGTGATGGAGGTGGAGCACGAGGATCACCGCGCGAGCCTGCTCGAGATCCGGCGCTTGACGGGGGGACTCGTGCCTCCGCCGCCCGCCTGCACCACGTGGCGCGCGCTCTACCTCCGCCTGTCCGACTTCGAGCGCGAGCTGATGGAGCACGTCCACCTCGAGAACAACGTCCTCTTCACCCGCGCGCTGCTGTCCTGAGCCCGCACGTCCTCCGGAGAACCACGATGACTTCGATCGATCGCATCACACGCCGCCACTGGATCGGCCTCGGGCTCGTCCTGCTGGTCTCGTTCCTCGTGCTCGGCTTCTTCGGCGTGGAGGTCTACCGTCAAGCACCACCGATCCCCGAGCGCGTCGCGACCGCGGACGGCACGATCGTGCTCACGCGCGACGACATCTTGACCGGACAGCAGGTCTGGCAGTCGACCGGCGGCCAGCAGCTCGGCTCGGTGTGGGGCCACGGAGCGTATCAGGCGCCCGACTGGACCGCCGACTGGCTGCACCGCGAGGCGCTCGCCCTGCTCGACGTCTGGGCCGAGCGCGAGGACGGTGCGCCGTACGCGTCGCTCGACGTGGCGCGCCAGGGAGCGCTGCGCGCGCGTCTCGAGAGCGAGCTGCGCGCCAACACGTACGATCCGGCGACCGGGACGATCACCATCTCGGCCGCGCGCGACGAGGCGCGACGCCGCACGGCGGCGCACTACGAGGGCCTGTTCGGCGGCTCGAACGACGCGGCGCTCGCCAAGCTGCGCGAGTCGTACGCGATGCAGGACGTGGTCGTGCCGGCCGCGACGCGGCGCGACCAGCTCACCGCGTTCTTCTTCTGGACCAGCTGGGCCGCCGTGACCGAGCGCCCGAACGCGAGCATCACCTACACCAACAACTGGCCGCACGAGCCGCTGGTCGGCAATCACCCCTCGGGCGCGAACGTCGTGTGGTCGCTGATGAGCGTCGTGCTGCTGCTCGCCGCGATCGGCGGCATCGTCTGGTACCGCGCGTTCCGGCCCGAGGCCGACGACGCGACCGAGCCGCCCAAGCGCGATCCGTTCGGCGACCTCGCGGTCACGCCGTCGATGCGCGCGGTCGGCAAGTACCTCGCGGTCGTGGTGCTGCTGTTCGTCGTGCAGGTGGCGCTCGGCGTGGTGACCGCGCACTACACCGTCGAGGGGCAGGCGTTCTACGGGTTCCCGCTCGCGCAGTACCTGCCGTACAGCCTGTCGCGCACGTGGCACATCCAGTCGGCGCTGTTCTGGATCGCGACCGCGTTCCTCGGTGCGGGGCTCTTCCTCGCCCCGGTGATCGGCGGCGCGGAGCCGCGCTACCAGCGGCTCGGCGTCAACGTCCTGTTCGGCGCGCTGCTGCTCGTGGTCGCGGGATCGTTCGCCGGCGAGGCGCTGGCGATCCACCAGAAGCTCGGCCTCGATCTGTCGTTCTGGTTCGGCACGCAGGGCTACGAGTACGTCGATCTCGGGCGCGCATGGCAGATCGCGCTGTTCGCGGGGCTGCTGATCTGGCTCGGGCTCATGCTGCGCGCGCTCGCGCCGGCGCTGCGCCGCCACGACGACGCGCGGACTCTCACGCTCATGTTCACTGGTGCCGCGACCGCGATCGGGCTCATGTACGGCGCGGGCTTCTTCTTCGGTGCGCGCACGCATCTCAGCGTCATGGAGTACTGGCGCTGGTGGGTCGTCCACCTCTGGGTCGAGGGCTTCTTCGAGGTGTTCGCGACCGCTGCGATCGCGCTCCTGTTCGCGAACTTGGGACTGGTCGAGAAGCGGCACGCCGGCAACGCGGTGATCGCGTCGTCGGCGCTGTTCCTCTTCGCCGGCATCCCCGGGACGTTCCACCACCTGTACTTCAGCGGCACGCCGATGCCGATCATGGCGGTCGGTGCGACGTTCAGCGCGCTCGAGGTCGTGCCGCTGGTGCTGATCGGCATCGAGGCCTTCCGCACGAGCCGCCTGCACGGGGCAGCGCCGTGGATGGCGCGCTACCGCTGGCCGATCCGCTTCTTCGTCGGCGTCGCGTTCTGGAACTTCGTCGGCGCGGGCTTGTTCGGCTTCCTGATCAATCCGCCGCTGGCGCTGTACTACATGCAGGGTCTCAACACGACGCCGGTGCACGCGCACTCCGCACTGTTCGGCGTGTACGGCCTGCTGTCGCTCGGCCTCGTGCTGGTGGTCGCGCGGCGGCTGTCCGGTGATCGCGCGTGGAAGGACTTGCCGCTGCAGATCGGCTTCTGGGGCATGAACGTCGGGCTCGCGCTGATGATCCTGCTGAGCCTGCTGCCGGTTGGCCTCGCGCAGACGTACGCGAGCGTCGAGACCGGGCTCTGGTACGCGCGCAGCGCGGACTTCCTGCAGCTGCCGTGGATCGTGACGCTGCGCTGGCTGCGCATCGTCGGCGACACGGTGTTCATCGTCGGCACCGCGAGCTTCGCGTGGTTCATGCTCGGGCTGTGGCTCGGCTGGAGCTACGCGCCGGTCGCGAGCGAGGAGGCGGAGGCCGTGGTGACGCCGGGGGTGGTGCGGGCCTGACGCTCGGCAGGCTCGGCGGCTGCAGTGGCGGGGGACGTCCGGACGCGGGCGTCCCCCGCGTTCGTTCGTGCGCAGCTCTGGTGTCGACGCGCGGCGGACACGTCGCTGGCGGGCTCGTCGATCGCGTGCCACCGTCGGTGGGACGTGAAGGAGCCCATCCGCATCGTCGGTGCGCGCACGCACAACCTGCAGAACGTCTCGTGCGAGATCCCGCCCGAGGCGCTGACGGTGGTCACGGGCGTGTCCGGCTCGGGCAAGTCGAGCCTGGTCTTCGACACGCTCTACGCCGAGGGGCAGCGCCGCTTCGTGCAGTCGATGTCGACCTACACGCGCATGTTCCTCGAGCGCATGGAGCGTCCGGACGTCGACTTCATCAGCGACATCCCGCCCGCGGTCGCGCTCGCGCAGAAGAACACCATCCGCAACGCGCGCTCGACCGTCGGCACGATCACCGAGATCAACGACCATCTGCGGCTCCTGTACTGCCACGTCGGCGAGACGACGTGCCCGACGTGCGGTGGGCGCGTGGTACGCGACGACGTGGACGGCGCGCTGCGCGAGGTCGCGGCGCTCGACGAGGGCACGCGCGTGCTGGTGATCGCGCCGGTCGACGTCGGCGGGCTGCCGCTCGCGGAGATCGCGAGCGGGCTCGTGAAGAGCGGGCAGACGCGGCTCTGGCTCGACGACGCGATCGTGCGCCTGGACGAGACCGCGATCGAGGATCTCGCGCGGCGCCTCGGCGCGGTCGCGGCGGCGCCTCCGGCACCGACCTCCGTCGACGCCTCGCCGTCCGTCGAGCGCAAGCGCGGACGCCCGTCCGCGAAGGTGAAGCCGAAGGCCGCGGTGGCCGAGGAAACCGCAGCGCCCGCAGGCGGCGCGGCGCTCGCCGCCGACGGCCCGGCGTTCTACGCGCGCGCCGGCGTCGAGCTGCCGGTGCTCGTCGACCGGCTGGTCGCGGGATCGACCAGCGGCACGCGTCGACGCGAGGCGCTGGAGCGCGCGTTCGCGCTCGCGCGTGGCCGGGTTCGTCTCTCGATGCAGACCGAAGGCGCGGCGACGCGAGTGCTCAACCTCGACCGCCGCTTCTCGTGCCGCGACTGCGGCGGCGAGCAGCCCGAGCCGACGCCGCAGCTGTTCTCCTTCAACAGCCCGCTCGGCGCGTGCCCGGCGTGCGAGGGCTTCGGCCGCGTGACCGGCATCGACCTCGACAAGGTGATCCCCGATCCGCGCGTCAGCCTCGCGGACGGCGCCGTCGTGCCGTTCCAGACGCCGTCGAACCGCGAGCTGCAGGAGTGGATGATGCGCGTCGCGGCGCGCATCGGCGTCCGCACGGACGTTCCGTACGGCAAGCTGCGCGCCGACGAGCGCGCGTTCGTGCTCGACGGCGAGCCGGTAGGCGCGCCGGGTCGCCGCCGCGGTGCGCACCGCTTCCCCGGCGTGCGCGGCTTCTTCCGCTGGCTCGAGCGCAAGCGCTACAAGACGCACGTCCGCATCCTGCTCGCGCGGTACCGGGGCTACACGCCGTGCGCCGCGTGCGAGGGGCGCCGGCTCCGTCCGGAGGCGCTCGCGGTGCGCGTCGGCGGGCTCGACATCGCGCAGCTCACCGCACTGCCGATCGGCGAGGCGCTCGCGTGGACGGAGAATCTCGATCTCGACGTCGCCGACCGCGCGCGCGCGTCCGCGCTGCTCGCCGAGGTGCAGGGGCGGCTGCGCTACCTGATCGCGGTCGGGCTCGACTACTTGACGCTGGCGCGCCAGGCGCGGACGCTGTCGGGCGGCGAGGCGCAGCGCATCCACCTCGCGAGCGCGCTCGGCGCCAAGCTCACCGACACGCTGTACTGCCTCGACGAGCCGACCGTCGGCCTGCACGCGCGCGACTCGCAGCGCTTGCTCGGCGTGCTCGGCAACCTGACCCGCGCGGGCAACACCGTCGTGCTGGTCGAGCACGATCCGGTGGTGATCCAGGGCGCGGATCACGTGCTCGACCTCGGTCCGGGCGGCGGTGCGCGCGGCGGGCGCGTGCTCTACGCGGGCTCGCCGGCACGCATGCCGATCGAGCGCTCCGAGACCGCGCGCCTGCTCGAGGCGCGTCAGCGGGGGCTCGCAGCCGACGTCGCGGGGGATGCAGCCACGACGACGACGTCCGTAGCGGCCGCGCCGGACGGGCCGGCGCAGCGCGGACGCGGCGCCGTCAAGAAGAAGGCCGCCGTCCACGCCGCTGGCTTCACGATCCACGGTGCGCGCGAGAACAACCTGAAGAACGTGACGGTGACGCTTCCCTACGGACGGCTCACCTGCGTCACCGGCGTGTCCGGCTCCGGCAAGTCTACGCTGGTCGAGCAGGTGCTCTACGCCGGCTGGTGTCGCGAGCAGGGGCAGGGCGCCGAGGCCGGCGCGTACGACCGTCTCGAGGGCATGGACGCGTTCGACGAGGTGGTGCTGATGACGCAGGCACCGGTCGGCCGCTCGGCGCGCTCGAACGCGGCGACGTACCTGAAGGCGTACGACGAGATCCGCCGCGTGTTCGCGGCGACGCCGGCCGCACGGCTCGCCGGTGTCGCGCCCGGTCACTTCTCGTTCAACACGCCCGGTGGCCGCTGCGAGGAGTGCTGCGGCATGGGCACGGTCACGCTCGAGATGCACTTCATGGCGGACCTGGTGGTCGCGTGCGACGCCTGCGGCGGCGCGCGCTTCAAGCCGCACGTGCTCGCGATCCGGCATCGTGGCCGGACCATCGGCGAGGTCCTCGCCATGACCATCGACGACGCGCACGACTTCTTCGTCGACGAGCCGCGCATCCGCGCGCGCCTCGCCGCGCTGCGTGCGGTCGGACTCGGCTACTTGACGCTCGGGCAGCCGACGTCGACCTTGTCGGGCGGCGAAGCGCAGCGTCTCAAGCTCGCGAGCTTCGTCGACGAAGCCGGCGCTGACGACGCGACGGCGACGCGCCGGCTGCTGATCTTCGACGAGCCGACGACCGGGCTGCACCTGTCCGACGTGGCACGGCTGATCGACGTCCTGCACGGCATCGTCGCGCGCGGTGCGACCGTCGTCGTGGTCGAGCACAACGTCGACTTCATCGCGGCCGCGGACTGGGTCGTCGATCTGGGCCCGGACGGCGGCGACCGCGGCGGCGAGGTCGTCGCGCAGGGGACGCCCCGCGAGCTCGCCCAGCGCGGCGGGACGCCGACGGCCGATGCCCTGCGAGCGCTGGTCTCGGCCCCGGTGGTGGTCGCGTCGTCGTCGGCGCCGCGGCGCGCGCGATCGCGCTCGGCAGCACAGACGGCCTGACGCGGGCTCCGCGATCCGCTCGCGGCGCTCCCAGCGCACGACAACGGTGCGACGTGACCAGCGACATTCGCGGGCGCTCGTTGCGATTCGCTTGTCCGCGCGCCTCGTTCGCGTCTAGACGTGCATCGCCGGAGGAGGCGATGCGCGCGTGTGATTGACGACGGGGCCGGAGCGGCAGGCACGCCTGAATCGAAGGCCGGCGCGCGGCCGTCGCCGCGCTGGTCCGTCGCGGCATTCGCCGCAGGTGCCGCGTTCGCAGTGCTGTCGTTCGGCGCGATGGCGCTCGACCCGGGCGCGGTGCAATGGCTGCTGATCAGCGATCGCGGGCAGGCGTTTCTCGGCTGGCACATGGTCCGACATGCGAAGCATCCCTTCGCGCTGCCACTCGGATCGATTCCTGACTACGTCGCCCCGCACGGCGCGTCGCTCGCACTGACCGACAGCGTGCCGTGGTTCAGCCTTCTGCTGCTGCCGCTCTCGCCGCTGCTGCCGTCGGTCTTCCAGCACGCGGGGATCTGGCTGGTGCTCTGCTACGGCCTGATGGCGTTGTTCTCGTTCCGCTTGCTGCTGCGGCTGTCGTCCGATCCGCTCACCAGCTTCGTCGCGACGCTGCTCGTGGTGATCAATCCCGTGCTGCTGTTCCGGCGCTTTCACCTGTCGCTGTGCGCGCACTGGATGATCGTGGCCACGCTGCTGCTGTACGCGGCGCCGCTGCGCGGCGGCGTCGCGCGGGAGCGGACGATGGCGGCGTTGCTGCTCGTGCTTGCGGCGGGAACGCACCCGTACCTGACAGTCATGGTGCTCGGTCTCGTCGGTGCCGCGGCGTGGGCGCGCAGCCGCTCGTGGCAGGAGCTTGGGGCGAGCTGGCTCCTCTACCTCGTGACCAGCGCGGTCGCGCTGTGGGCGTTCGGCTATCTCGGCCACGCGGACCTGGCGGCACCCGGCTTCGGCGAGTTCTCCGCGAACCTGCTGGCGTTGGTCGATCCGGACGGATGGTCGCGCGTCGTGCCCGATGTCCCGAGCGGACCGGGAGAGTACGAGGGCTTCGGGTTTCTCGGTGTCGGCGTGCTGCTCGTGATCTCGGCCGACCTCGCGCTGCTCCTCCGCGACCGGGCGACGCGACGACCCGTCACGCCGCCGCGCTCGGGTCCGCGCGTGACCGCTTTGCTCGTGGTCGTCGCCGCATTCACGACGTTCGCGCTCGCCTCGCACGTGCGCCTCGGTGACCGCGAGCTGATCGACCTGAGTCGGCCGTACGCGCTCCTCGCTCCGCTGCCGTCGATCCTGCGCGCGTCGGGACGCTTCGTCTGGCCGCTGTACTACGTCGTCGTGTTCGCGGCGCTGGCCTCGCTCCGGCGACGCACGAGTCGGGCGGGCTACGTCGCTATCGTGCTGCTCGCGCTCTGTGCGCAGCTCGCCGACGGCTGGCCGCGCTACGCGACGCAGGACGTCGCCCTCATGGCACTGACCAACCCGTACCGGCCGCTGCGCGCGCCGGCGTGGCGTCGGATCGGTGCCGACTATCGCGAGATCCGCCTGATCCCCCCGGCGGTCGTGGATACTGTCTGCGACGAGGGCTCGTATCCGCGCTTCCACTACATGCCGTGGGCCTTCGTCGCCGGACGCGAGGGGATGCGCATCAACAGCGGCCACCTGTCGCGCTATGCGGGCGACGTCGCGGCACGCTGTCGTGAGCAGACCGACGCCGTGCTCGCCGGGCGGCTCGAGCCGGAGGTGGTGTACGTGCTCTCGCCCGCAGCGCTCGCTGCGAGCGGGCTCGGCAGCTCGCGCTCGGCGCGCTGCGGTATCCTCGACGGCAACACCGTCTGCGTTGCCGCCGGGCGCGATACCGATCTCGCGCGCGCACTGGCCGGGGGGCTGCGGTGAGCGCGCCTGCTCTCGGCGGCGAGGGACGCCCGGCCGCAGAAGACGGCAGAGCACGGCCGGCGTGTCTGGCGCCCGAGCGGACCTTCTTCGTGCTCGCTGCCGTGCTCGGCATGATCCTGGTCGTCGTGTCGCCGCCGCTCTACTGGGGCGACGAGAACACGCACTTCCTGCACTCGTACCGCCTCGCGCTGCTGCGCTTCGACCTGTCGCGCCAGGACGACCGCATGACGATCGAGCTGCCGCGCGGCATCGGCAAGCTGCAGCTCCTGTTTGGCCTCGATCGTCTGCTGCGCGAGCGCGGCACCGGTGAGCTGACCGCGTCGCAGGTGCTCGACCGCATGAGCGTCGAGGAGACCGGCGAGACGCGCGTGCTCGAGGTCGCCAGCGCCAACTATCCGCTGCTGGGCTACGCTCCGCAGGCGCTCGGCATCGCACTCGCCCGGTGCGTCACGCGATCGGTGCTGCTGCAGCTCTATGCAGCGCGGATCGCGAACCTGGCGGCGTGGCTGCTTCTGGTCTGGACGGCGCTGCGCGTGACGCCCGCGTTCAAGGTCGCGTTCGCCGTGGTGGCGCTGGCGCCGATGTCGATGTTCGTCGCGACCACCTGCTCGGCGGACGCGATGACCAACGGGCTCGCGCTGCTATGGACCGCGTGGATCGTGCGCCTCGCGTTGCTGCCGTCGCGGCCACGCGGCGCGATCGCGATGGTCGCCGGCCTCGGGATCGCGCTGGCGCTGGTGAAGATCCTGTACGGACCGCTGGTGCTTCTCATCTTGACGGTGCCCGCGGCCCGCTTCGGCGGACCGGCGCGGCGAGGTGCGGCGTTCGTCGCCACCGCGGGCGGGATGGCGGCGTCCGCTGCCGGCTGGGTGCTCCTGTCGCGCGCGGAGATCGCGAGCGGCGTTCGCCGCTACCGTCTGTCGGACATGGGCGAGCATCTCGCGGTGCTGTCCGCGGAGCCTCTCCGGGTCGCGTCCATGGTCGCGAAGAAGATCTTTCTCTGCACCGACCCGCCCTGGATCGCCCACGTCATCGCGTCGATGTGGGGGGTCGTCGAGCCGGCAATCGTGCTCTGGTGCTGGCTCGTGGCCGTGCTGGCGGCGATGCTCGCGGACCAGCGCGCCGAGGCCTGGCCCGGCATGCGCGAGCGAGCGCTCGCGCTCTCGTCGGCCTTCATCGTCCTCGCTGCGGTCGCGCTGGCGGCGTTCCTGCTCTGGACGCCGGCGGACGCGAGCGAGATCGGTGGCTTCCAGGGCCGCTACGCGCTGCCGGTGCTGCCGGCGCTGGTCGTGGGGCTGTGCCCCCCGCGCGGACTGCGGCTCGCCGCGCGCGCGCGCGCGACGCTCGGGGCGGTCGCGTTCTGCATCGCAGCGGCGCTGCTGGCGTGGACGATCGTGCGCGGTGTCGGGCTGTACCACTAGCGCCGCTGCCGGACGGGCCGGCCCGCCACGGCGAGCGCTGGCCTGTGCGAGCCGCGAGTACTTGACGTGCGCTAGTGCCGTCGCAGCGGGGTCGCGTTTCGCCAGTCGACGGCCGTGCGTCCCGGATCGGTCGTGCCCTGGCCGCTCGCGACGTCCTTCTCGCGCAGCGCGCGCTCCGCCAGCGCGCGCAGCATGCCGGCGAACACGAGCTGGTGCAGCGGATAGATGCCGTACCAGTAGGCGAGCCCCCACAGCCCGACCGGATCGAACTCGGCCGTCTGCCGGATCGTCGAGCCGCCCTTGCCGTCGCCCGTGACCTCGAACTCGAGCCACGCGCGGCCCGGAAGCTTCATCTCGGCGTTCAAGCGCAGGAGGTGATCCGGCTCGAAGGCCTCGACCCGCCAGAAGTCGATCGCGTCGCCGACGCGCGCGCTCTCGGGATCGCGTCGCCCGCGCCGCAGCCCGACGCCGCCGACCGCGAGGTCCATCCAGCCGCGGATCTTCCACAGCCAGTGGCCGTACAGCCAGCCGGTCGCGCCGCCGATCCGGCGCACCGGCGCGAACGCCGTCGCGGGCGGTACCGGCACGTGCGCGATGCGCGAGTCGACCAGCCGGCTGCCGAAGCGCGTGCCGCCCCAGTCGCGGGTCGGGCCGGACGACGACAGCGCGTCGGACCAGCGCGTCTGCGCGAGCTCGTGGTCCTCGGCGCGCAGCGCCGCGGCGATCGCGTCGCGGTAGCCCATCGGCCGGATCGCGAACGCGTGCCGCGCGGCGTCGTCGTGCACGACGGTCGCGTAGCAGATGCTGTCGACCAGCTTGCGTCCGACGCGCGCGTACAGCGGCGTGACCAGGCCGAGCCACAGGCTCGACAGGCGCGGCGTCAGGACGGGCACGCGGATCATGAGTCGACGGAGGCCGCGCTGGCGCGCGTACTCGCGCATCAGGTCGCCGTACGACACGCGGTCGGCGCCGCCGATCTCGAAGATCGGGTTGCCGTCGGGCGGCATCTCGATCGCCGCCAGCAGGTAGTCGAGCAGGTCGCCGATCGCGATCGGCTGCGCCGGCATCGACACCCAGCGCGGCGTGACCATGACGGGCAGGCGCTCGACCAGCGCGCGGATCATCTCGAACGACAGGCTGCCCGAGCCGATGACGATCGACGCGCGCAGCTCGATCACCGGGACGCCCGACGCGCGCAGCACGTCGCCGGTCTCGTGCCGGCTCTTGAGATGATCGGACAGCGGCGCGTCGCGGTCGCCGAGGCCGCCGAGGTAGACGATACGCTCGACGCCGGCCGCGTGCGCGGCGCGCCCGAAGCTCTCGGCGCCGCGACGCTCCTCCTCGGTGAACGATCCCGTCGTGCCCATCGCGTGCACCAGGTAGATCGCGGTGCGCACGCCGCGCAGCGCGGCCGTCAAGGACGCGGGGTCGAGCACGTCGCCGCGCACGAC
>JAIEPK010000316.1 GCA_019749875.1 Candidatus Binatia bacterium
ATCGCCGACCGCGGCGACGGCAGCGTCAGGGTGCAGCGCGACGGCGCGCGCGTCGTCCAGTACCGGCCCGGTGACGACGATCGACGCCGGCTGCTGCGCGCGGCATCGCTCGCCGCGGAGCTGCTGCTCGCAGCCGGCGCGGAGGAGGTCTACGCGGCGTTGCGCGACCAGCCGGTCGTGCGCGACCCGGCGGCGGCGATGGCGCTGCGCGAGGCGGATCTCGGTGCGCTCGATGTCGACCTCGTCGCGCACCACCCGATGGGCACGGCGCGCATGGGCGACGACCGGCAGAAGAGCGTCACCAACGTGCATGGCGCGGTGCACGAGGTGCAGGACCTGCACGTCGTCGACGCGAGCCTGCTGCCGAGCGCGACCGTGGTCGCACCGCAGACCACGATCGTCGCGCTCGCGCTCCGCATCGCCGAGCACGTGTCCGACTCGGTCGGCGCGCCGCTCTGAAAGCGCGCGCGGCCACCTCTCACGAGGTGGCCGCTGCGACGGGTGCGTTTCGTCTGCGCGGGCTAGGGCTGCCCAGCGCCGACTTCCCAGTAGACCAGCACGTCGGCCGGGAACGTGTCGTTGACTGCCGCGGTGCTCGAGACCGGCAGCTCGGGCAGGGTGCCGTCCGGATTGATCTCGTACTCGTCGACGCGGTTGAAGCCGCCGACCGACACGAAGAGGCGCGCCGGCCCATCGCCGATCGGCGGCAGGATCGACACTCCCGTCGGGTAGGACGACGTGTTCGCGAAGGTCGCGCTCAGCGTATCGGGCCGGATGCTGCCGTCCGCTTCGATCAGGAACGAATCGACCTGGCCGTTCTGGAAAGCGGCGCCGTAGATGCGCGACAGCGGCTCTACGGTCGAGATCGGATTCGGGTACACGGCGATCGAGTTGTAGATGCCGCGCGTGTTCGACTCGGCGGCGGGGTTCTTCGGCAGGTTGCCGTCGACGTACACGGGGATCGAGCCGATGCGGCGCCGGCCCTGCTCGACGACGTAGATCTCGACGCCGGACGGATCTCCCGTCGGCTCCGGCTCGGCCACCGGCGATGCGATCGGCGTCGGAACGACGCCGAGGATCATGCGCGCCGGGTTCGCCGCCCGCCACGCGGTCGAGACCGGGGTCTGGGTCGGTGACGGCGTCGGTGAGGCGTCGGGCTCGGGGGTGGGCGTCGCGGACACCGGGACCGTCGGCACCGGGTAGGGCAGGTTGCCGTCGCTCAGCAGCGGGAAGCGTCCGATGTTCGACTGCCCCGCGTCGGCGAGGTAGGCGTAGCCCGGCGGGTTGCCCTCGCCGAGATCGAGCATGACGATCGCCGCGCCCTGGTACGACAGGGAGTTCGGGGTCTGGACCTGCGAGCTCGCCTGGGACGGCAGGCCGCCGTCGGTGTCGAGCTCGTAGGCAACGACGCGCGTCAGCGTGTCGAGGTTGTTGCCGCCGCCGCGCTCGACGACGTACAGCAGGTAGTTGCCGTCGCTGTTCTGCGCGAAGACCATGTCGACCGGGTTCGATCCCGGTACCGGCGCGGTCGCGCACGGCGGAGCGGAGCCGCCGTCGGCACACAGCGAGCGCAGCCGGCCGCCGCTGATGTCGAAGGCGAGCACCTGGCTCGCGGTCGCGACGTAGAGCACGGGCAGCTCGGGATGCCGGACCAGGCGACGCGGATTGACGGCCGTCACGCTCGCGTACGGCTCTGCGGGCAGCAGGCCGTCCGCGCCGAGCTGGTAGGCGACCACGGCGCCGCCGTCGGTCCCCTGGCTCTGATTGCGCGCCTGGGCGACGTAGACGTAGGCCGATGCTTCGGGCGGGATCGCCGTCGGACCGGGCGGGATGTCGCGGCTCTGACCATTGATGCAGCCCGAAGCTGCGAGGGCCGTGATCGCCAGCAGGGCCGCCGCCGCCCGTTCTCGGAGAAGCATCCGAGCGGGTATATCGGAGGGGGACCGGGCTGTCGAGATTGGTTCGGCCGCAGCGGGCCCCGGGCGAGGTGTCAATGCAAAGCGACGAGTACGGCTTCCTGCTGCGCTTCAGCGTGCGTGCCGAGATCCCGAGCGAGCTGCTCGAGGACGACGACTTCGACGAGCGTGCGTTCCTCGACGAGTGGGAGCGCGGCCTCAAGCCCGAGGTGGTGCGCGCCGTCTTCCAGGTCCTGCGCGCGATCCCGGGATGGGAAGCGCACGTACGCAACCGTGGTGCTGCGAGCGAGGACGAGATCGAGATCGTGGTCGAGCGCAGCTACCCCGACGTCGAGCCCTGATCCAGAAGCTGCGCGAGCGCGCGGAGGTCCGTGAGGCGTGACGCCCCCGGCGGCAGCGTCGCTGCCCCGTCGCCGCGCCCGTCGCGGTCGATCCAGGCCGCGTGCCAGCCGGCGGCCCGCGCGCCGGCGACGTCCTCGTGCAGCGAGTCGCCGACGTGCAGCCAGCGCGTCGGCGGGAGGTCCGTCCCGGTCGTGGCGGCGACACGGCGGCGCAGGTGCATGAATGCGCCCGGCGAAGGCTTCGCCGCCCCGGCCTCGCTCGACGGGACGATCGCGGTGAAGGCGGCGCCGAAGCCGAGCTGCGCGATCAGGCCATGCAGCCGCGCATCGAAGTTCGACAGCACCGCGAGGGTGAGCCCGCGTCCGTGCAGCTCGCGCACCGTGTCGCACGCATCCGGCAGCACGCGCCACGCGGTCGGCTCGGCGTAGTACGCGAACGTCGCGGCGAAGAAGCGCTCGAAGGCGTCGCCGTGCGTCCCGACCGCATCGTCGCCGAGGGCGTGGGCGAGCGACGCCGCGACGATGGCGCGCCACCACCGGAGCTCGAATTCGAGCAACGGACCCGCGTGGTCCGCGGGCGGAGCGAGCGGCGGTGCGACCGTGAAGGCGCGGCGGAAGCCCTCGTCCAGCACGTCCGCATCGGCCGTGAATCCCGCCTGCCGCGCGAAGCGGGCATACGTCGCACCCACCGGCTCGACGATGCCGATCAGCGTGCCGCCGGCATCGAAGCTGACCGCGGCGATGCCGGAGTCGCGACGCGTCACCAGTTCGGGGCCTCGACGTCGGGGATCTGCCAGAACTGGATCAGCACGCCGTGCGCCGAGCGCGGCGACACGAACGCCGTCTTGTAGCCGCCGCCGAGGTCGGCCTCGTCGACGATGCGCACGCCGTCGGCGCGCATGCGCTCGACCAGCGGATCGAGCGCATCGACGTCGATCGAGACGTGGTGGAAGCCCTCGCCACGCTTGGCGAGGAACGGCACCACGAAGCTGCGGCCGTTCGCGTCGGCGACCAGCTCCATGCGGAACGGGCCGATGTCGAACTGCTTCAGGTCGAAGTCCCCGGCGTAGCCGCGGTGCGTGGGCTGCTCGCCGCCGATCGGCAGCCAGCGGCGGAAGAAGCTCATCGCGACCTCGATGTCGCGCACCGCGACCGACAGGTGGTCGAAGCGCATGCGGACGTCGAGCCCCGGCATGCGCGCGATCTGCGGTGTGATCGCGGCGGGTGGCGCCTCGACCTTCTCGACCTGCCAGAACTGCACCAGCATGCCGTGCGCCGAGCGCGGCGAGATGAAGGCCGTGTGCTCGTGCGGGTTCTGCGACGAGCGGAACCGGTCGACGATGCGCAGCCCCGCCTGCGCCATGCGCTCGAGCAGCGGATCGAGCGATGTGACCTCGATCGACAGGTGGTGGATGCCCTCGCCGCGTCGCTCGAGGAAGCGCTCGACGAAGCTGCCCGACCGCGTGCTCTCGATCAGCTCGAGCTTGACGTGGCCGACGTAGAAGTCGCACCAGCGGAACTCGTCGGTGTAGCCGGGGCGCGTCGGGTTGTTCACCTGCACCGGGAAGTAGCGCGAGAAGAAGTCCAGGGTGCGGTCGATCGAGCGCACGGCGATCGAGAAGTGGTCGACGCGGAGGTCCATCCGGACGTCTTAATGGCTCGCCGCCGCCGTCGCGAGACGCGGGCACGAACACGCGGGCCCGAACGACTCCCGATGCGACACACGGACGGCGCCCGGGGCGTGAGGGCCGGCGTCGGCCGCTGTTCGGCGCGCGGCGGCGCCGAGCCGAGCGCCGTGCGCGAGACGGAAAGGACGAAGATCGGTACAAGGCGCCGGTGCTCGGCAACGTTCGCATCGTCCTCGTGCGGCCGCGGCGCGGCGGCAACGTGGGCGCGGCCGCGCGCGTGATGAAGAACTTCGGCCTCGGCGAGCTCACGCTGGTGGCACCGCGCACGCGCGTCGGCGCTGTCGGCGAGCGCATGGCGGCGCACGCACGCGACGTCCTGGCGCGCCGCACGAGCGCCCCCGATCTCGCTGCCGCGGTCGCCGATTGCGCGCTGGTGGTGGGCACGGCGGGTCGCGACTTCGCGCACCTGCGCGCGTTGCCGCCACGCGACGTGGCGGCGGAGATCGTCGCGGCCGGCACGGGTGGGCGGGTCGCGCTGGTCTTCGGGCCCGAGGACCACGGCCTGTCCAACGCCGACCTCGGTCGTTGCCAGCGCCTGCTGCGCATCCCGACCGGAGATGCGTATCCGTCGCTCAACCTCGCGCAGGCGGTCGCGGTGTGCGCGTACGAGCTGCGCCTCGCGGCTGCCGACGCGGGTGCCGGAGTGGACGCGAGCACCAGCCCGCGCCGCCGTCGTCCGCCGGGCGGCAGCGCGGCTGCACGCACCGACGATCGGGCGGCCGCGAGCAGCGCCGAGCGCGAGGCGCTGCTCGAGCACCTCGGCCAGGCGCTCGACGCGATCGGCTTCCTGTCACGCCAGAATCCGGCGCACATCGTCGCCGACCTGCGTGGCCTGTTCGCGCGGGCGGGCCTCACGCGGCGCGACGTCAAGATCTGGCGCGGGATCGCGCGCCAGATGCTCTGGGCGGCGCGCGCGCGCTGAGACGGGCGTCACGCCGGCGGTGGGTGCCGCGTGTTGCCCGGCGCCGGGTCCGGCGGCCGGGACCGAGGCGGAACGAGCGCGCCTCGCGAGCGGTGGGCTCCGCGGTCGCGTCCGCGGTCGATCAGCGCTTCGCGGGGGGCGGGTTCAGCGGACGCACCTGGTGAACGATCAGCGCGTTCACGCCGCCGCGCTCCATCGTGATGCCGCGGACCTCCACGCGTTGCGCGATCCACGGCAAGAGCGGATTCGGCTGTGGCCCGCCGGTGAGATCCTGCACGAGCACGAACAGCAGCTTGGTCTCGTCGTCGAGGACGCCGAGGCTCTCGCCGGCCAGCGCGCAGGTCTCGGCGCAGTGGCGGTGCGCTTCGCCCTTGCGCCCACCGATGATGAAGCAGCCGTTCTCGACGACCTCGCCGCGCAGCACCGTCTCGCGCGGGCCGGACGGCGTCGGTGCGGGCGGCGTTGCGTCGGGTCGCTTTGCTCCCAGTGCCAGCAGCGCTGCGAGGATCAGCGGCGCCACGTGGCGCCGCGACCTGCCGGTCGCACCGCGAATCTTGCATGGATGCGATGGACTGAAAGGAAAATGCATCACTGCCAGACGCGCAGAGTGGGCCGGTGGCCGTGCCGCCTGGAAATTCAAGCGCAATGTGACGGGCATCATGTTTGCTGATCCACCGGCGCGCGACGCTTCCGACGCGTCCCCGCACCATCCCCCCCCGACGCCCGTAACACGCCCACGAAACAACACGGAAATTCCACTCGCGGACAGGCCCGGAAGCCGACGGCTCCCCGGGCCTTTTCACTTCTCGTCGCCTGCCGGCCCGACTACGGGCTCGGTGGTCGTGGCGTCGCCGTCACGACCGAGCGCGCGCTCACTCCTCGAGAATGCCGATGCCGTCGGGGAACGAGAGCCCCGAGTCCATCGTGATCGGCGGCAGCGGGTCGCCGTTCTCGAATGGGATGCGGCGTACCGTTCCCGTGCGCCGTCCGGGGCCGACGCGGCCGTCGCTGACCACGATGCCGATGTCCGCGTAGTAGACCGTGCCGCTCGAATCGATGCCGAGGCCGAGCGGCGAGCCGGTCGAGTAGGGCACCGGGCCGAGCGTCTCGCCGGCTGGCGGCTCGAGGATGCGGCGCACGTAGCGACCTTGCGCGTCGTACTCGGCGATCACGCCGTTGATCACGCTCGAGATGTAGAACGTGCCGACCGGACTCGCGACGATCGCGTTCGGGGTCGGGATGTTCGAGTCGTTCGGGATGAACAGCGTCTTCTGGATCGCGTCGGCGAGCGGCGCACCGGTGCCGTCGATCTTGCCGCAGCCGCCCGCCGCGTCGTTCGAGGTCGGGTAGGGCGGATCGTACCGGTACACGCCGGGGGTGACGCGGGCGCTCGTCAAGTAGATGCGGTCGTCGCCATCGACCCAGATTCCGCCCGCGGTGCCGATCGCGATGTCCAGCTTGCAGTAGCGGACCTCGAACGAGTCGAACGGCGGGAACCAGACGATGAGCTGGCCGTCGCCGCTGCCGCCCGCCTGGTTGCCGACGTCGGTCGTGACCAGCCGGCCGTCGGACAGAAAGCCGCAGCCGTAGTTCTCCGCGTTGTCGGAGCTGCCCTGATACGTCGGTGTCAGCTTGCCGATGCGCGTCGCCGACAGCGCCCCCACCTCGGTGCCCTCGAGCTGGAAGAAGCCCCAGCCCTGCGGCGGGTTCGGCTGCCCGGTGTCCTCACCCGCGATGAAGCGGCGTGACCCGTCGGGGTCGAAGCATATCTGCGCGTTGATGTCCCAGCCGTTCGGGTCCTGGGCGCGGGTCTGGATGACGGTCTGCTTCGCGTCGCCGTCGTCCGGTGCGTACGCATTCAGGCGGTTGCCCTCACCGCTGAACACGATGACGCCGTTCGACCCCGAGGAGCCGTCACTGCACGCCGCGAGGAGGAGCGGCAGGATGAGGAAACCAACAGCCGCACGCGCAAGAAGTCTCATGCGCGCCTTCCATCACGGGCGCCGCAGAAAAGTCAATCGGCCGATTGACTGCTGGCGGACGAGTGACGGGACGGGACGGGACCCTACAGCGACTCGACGCGCTTCTGCGCCTTCTCGAGGTCGCGCGCCCGCTGCCGGCCTTCGAGCTGCGTGCGGATGCGCACGTACAGCTCTTCCTTGTTGACCGGCTTGGCGAGGAAGTCGCTCACGCCGAGCTTCATGCCGGTGGCGCGCGTCTCCATGTCGTCGCGCGCGGTGAGCAGGATCACCGGAACCGTCGACGTCGCCTGCGACTTCTTGAGCTCGCGGCACACGGCGAAGCCGTCCATGATCGGCATCATCACGTCGAGCACGACGACGTCGACCTCGGTCTTCTCGAGCGTCGACAGCGCCGCGGGCCCGCCGTCGGCCAGCACCACGGAGTAGCCCTTGCGCTCCAGCAGGTGTGCGAGCAGACGACGCGAGTCCTCGTCGTCGTCCACCACCAGGACCCGCCCCCTCACGTCTTCCGCTGCTGCTTGTCGGTTCACGTCATGCCGCCGTGGCACCACCGGCCGCAGGCACGCCGTTCCGTCGGCGGCGCAGCTTCGCGACCAGCGTCGTGCGCTTCAGTCCAAGCAGACGGGCCGCCGCCTGCTTGTTGCCCTTGGTCCGCCGCAAGGCTTCCTCGATCAGACGGTTCTCGAATTCCTCGACGGCGTTGGTCAGGTCGAGACCTTCCTCGGTCATGACCGGTCTCGGGATCTTCTTCTCCGAGATGAACGAGCGGATGTTCGGCGGGAGATTCTCGACGCGAACCAGTCCATCCTCGGAGAGGATGACCAGCCGCTCGAGCAGGTTCTCGAGCTCTCGGACGTTGCCGGGCCAATCGTACTCCCACAGGTGGACCATCGCCTCTTCGGTGATGCTGACCTGCAGGTCGTTGCGCTTCTGGTTGTGGCGGTCGAGGAAGTGCTTGACGAGCAGCGGGATGTCGGAGCGGCGCTCGCGCAGCGGCGGCAACGTGATCGGGATGACCTCGAGGCGGTAGAAGAGATCCTCGCGGAACAGCCCGCGCTCGACCTGCATCCCGAGATCCTTGTTGGTCGCGGCGATCACGCGCACGTCGACCTTGAAGGCGCGGTCCGAGCCCACCGGCCGGACCTCGCGATCCTGCAGGACGCGCAGCAGCTTCACCTGCAGGACGGGGCTCATCTCCGAGATCTCGTCCAGGAAGATGGTGCCGCCGTTGGCGAGCTGGAACATGCCGGCGCGGGCACCGACGGCACCCGTGAACGAGCCCTTCTCGTGGCCGAACATCTCCGACTCGAGCAGGTCGGCGGGGATGGCGCCGCAGTTCACCGGAATGAACGGGCGATCGGCGCGGCGGCTCGCCGCGTGCACCGAGCGCGCTGCCAGCTCCTTGCCAGTGCCGCTCTCGCCGAGGATCAGGACCGTCGCGTCCGTGACGGCGACCCTGCGGATCAGGCGCTGGACCCGGTCGATGAGCGGGTGCTGGCCGATCAGCTGGGTCTGCGCGGTGGTCTGCATCCCGTTTTCCTTGCGCTCGTTGACGGGCGTGCGGGGGCCCGGTGAGGAGTATGACACCACTTCCTTGAAAAATGCCATGGGAGTTTCCAGCCGTGGCGGGCCCCCCGAAGGACACCGCGTGACTTCCCGCTGTCACTCCTTCGCCACTCTCGAATGAATTCTTGAGGTTCGGGCGCCGAAAATTTGCCGCCCCCGGACGACGTTGCTACGCCGGCCGAGATGGCCACCCGACCCACCCGAAAGAGCCCCTCGCGCGCGACGCGAACCGACGGCCGGACGCCGCTCGACGTCCGCCCCATGCAGTTCCTGCCCGGCTACCTCGACCACGCCGAGGGCTCGTGCCTGGTGACCGCCGGCGCCACGCGCGTGCTGTGCGCGGTGAGCCTCGAGGACCGCGTGCCGGACTTCCTGGTCGGCAAGGGCCGGGGCTGGCTCACCGCCGAGTACGCGATGCTGCCGCGTTCGACGCACACCCGCAGCCAGCGCGAGTCGACGCGCGGCAAGATCGGTGGCCGCACGCACGAGATCCAGCGTCTCATCGGAAGAAGCCTGCGCGCGGTGGTCGACCTCGAGAAGCTCGGCGAGCGCACCCTGACCGTCGACTGCGACGTCCTCCAGGCCGACGGCGGCACGCGCACGACGGCGATCAACGGAGCGTACGTGGCGGTTGCCCAGGCGGTCGCGAAGCTCGTCGACGCCGGCATCCTCGCCGAGATGCCGCTGCGCGAGCCGGTCGCCGCGATCAGCGTCGGCATCGTCGGCCGCGAGCTGCTGGTCGACCTCGCCTACACCGAGGACAGCCGCGCCGAGGTCGACGCGAACTTCGTCATGACCGGCAGCGGCGGCATCGTCGAAGTCCAGGGCACCGCCGAGGGCCGGACGTTCGAGCGTCGCGACCTGAATCGCATGCTCGACGCCGCCTGGGACGCGATCACGCACATCAATCGCCTGCAGGCGAAGGCGATCGCGAGCTTTGCCGGCGCGACGACGACGACGGGCACCGCCGGGGCTGCGAAGCGCGGCGGCGGTGCGTCGACCGGTGCCAAGCGCCGGAGCGGTGCGTCGCGTGGCGCAGAGCGCAAGGGCGGCACGTCGCGCGCGAAGACCGCGGTCAAGGCGAAGCGCGCGCGCGCGCGGCGCTGACGCGTCGGCGCGATGCGGGTCACCGGTCCGGTCACGCTCGCGACGCGCAACGCCGGCAAGCTCGCCGAGCTGCAGGCGCTGTGTCGCGGCGTGCTCGAGCTGCGCCTGCTGCCGTCCGATCCGGCGCCGCCGGAAGTCGACGAGGACCAGGAGACGTACCTCGGCAACGCGCTCAAGAAGGCACGCGCGATCGCGGCCTTCACCGGTGGCGCGGCACTCGCCGACGACTCCGGGCTCGAGGTCGACGCGCTGCCCGGCGAGCTCGGCGTGCGCTCCGCGCGCTACGGCGGTCCGGGCCTCGACGACGCCGCACGCTGCGCGCGCCTTCTCGAGGCGATGCGCGGCGTGGCGCAGCGGAGCGCACGCTTCCGCTGTGTCCTCGTGCTCGCGCAGGCGGACGACTGGGTTTCCGCCGAGGGCGTGCTCGAGGGCGAGATCACCGCCGCGCCGCGCGGGCAGGGCGGCTTCGGCTACGATCCGGTGTTCGCGCTGCGCGAGCGCGGCGGTGCCACGCTCGCGCAGATCACGGCCGTGGAGAAGAACGCGCTCTCGCACCGCGCAGCTGCGATGCGCGCGCTGGTGACGAAGCTCCACGGTGGAGAGGTGCGCATGCGCGCGACCTCGATTGACAGCCCGGAAGGCGAGTCATAGGGTCAGCGCGCTTTTCTTCCTCGCCGATGATGGCTCGACGACGGGGCGTGGCGCAGCCTGGTAGCGCGCCTGCTTTGGGAGCAGGATGTCGGAGGTTCAAATCCTCTCGCCCCGACTTCAAGCGTGCCATCGTCGGCCGTGCGATGCGCGCCAGTAGCTCAGGTGGATAGAGCAACGGCCTTCTAAGCCGTGGGTCAGGGGTTCGAATCCCTTCTGGCGCACTCACCGCACGATCGTCGCGTCCCCGCAGATCGCGTCGCATTGACGATCGCCGGGTGGATCGGTACTCGCCCAAGGCCACGACGTGGTGGGTGTAGCTCAGTTGGTAGAGCACCGGATTGTGGCTCCGGGGGTCGAGGGTTCGAGGCCCTTCACTCACCCGTTCTCGAGAGCCGGCCGCCGTCGCGAGACGCGGCCGGCTTTCGTCGTTCTGGGGCGACGTCGGCACCAGCGTTGATCGTCGCTCCGTCTGCACACGGGTGAGGCGAGCTCGTCGCGCGCTCCGTCTGATCGGCCGCTGGCGCGCGTGGCGCAACGTGGTGCGCTGCGGTGGATCGCATGTCGCCGATCGTGCGCTGATCGGTTGCGCGGCCGGGGGACGCTGGGTAAGAAGCCGGTGGGCCGGTAGCTCAGTTGGTAGAGCAGCTGACTCTTAATCAGCGGGTCCGGAGTTCGAGGCTCCGCCGGCCCATCGAAGAAAGCCCCCGTTCCACCGGATGCATCCGGTGGGGCGGGGGCTTTCAAGCATAGAGGGCCGTTGTCGCCGCGAAGGTCCGGTCGCGAGTCGACGCGTCACCAGCCGGCCGCGTGCTCGCTCTACTCGATCACCACCCCCGCGCCGACGTTCGCCGTGATCACCGACGCGACGTCGATGCCGGAGGTCGTGTCGGCCGCATAGACGACGATCAGGTTGGTCCCTGCCGTCACCGGGATCGTGAGCCCCGTGGTGCTTCCGCTCGAGATCGCGCCGATCGACAGCACGCCGGTCAGCGGCGGTGCCAGTGTGACCGACGCTCCCGGGATCGGCGTGTAGACGTTGTCCGGTGTCGTCGACTGCCACAGCGAGATCGTCTCCGTGACGGTCGAGCCGACGAGCAGCGTCGGCACCGCGATCGATGCGAACCCCGTGATCGACGTGATGACGCCGTCGCGCGCCACGGGCTGGCCCGTCGTGATGCCCGTCAGATCGATCGTGCCACTGTTCACGGTGATCCCGCTCTTCGCGCTGGAGCCGCTCAACGGCAGCACGGCGACCGTGTTCGCGAGGCCGCCGAGGGAGGTGGTCGCGACCGTCGCATCACCCGAGCTCGACGCGAAGATCGTTCCCGCGCCGGCGGCGCCGGTCGGGCCGGTCGCTCCATCTGCGCCGGTCGCGCCGGTCGCGCCGTCGGCGCC
>JAIEPK010000101.1 GCA_019749875.1 Candidatus Binatia bacterium
CCGGGGCCGCCTTGGTCGCGGCGGCCGGCGCTCGGCGGGCGCGCGCCGACACGGGCACGGCTTCCAGAGCCTCGGGAGCGGCCGGCTTCGCGGCTCGGGTCTTCCGGGTGGTGCTCGGGGACTTGCTGGAGGGGGTCTTCACGGACGGGTCGTCTGACCGGACACTTCGGTCTCCTGGTCTGCCTGCGGCGTCACGAAGCCGGCCTCGAAACGATCCCGAGGTCGCTCGCTCGCGCTGGCGGATGTTGCTGCACCCTTGGGTTACGGATTCTCGCGGAGCCTCGCGGCTCGATGGGATCCGCGCGAGGACGATCCTCCCGCGGACGGGGCCGGCCGTTCAGGCGCGCGGGCGAAATGCATCGGGACTGGCCATCCCGGCGTCTACCGCCCCACCACCTGCTCGGACACGATCGCTGTTGAGCCCTTCTTGCGGTGCGACGGTGCCTGCCGACGGGGCCTTGCAAGCACCCCCATCCCGCAAACGCAACGCCGCGGTACGGCCTCTCGAGGCGCCGACGAAGAGCCCGGTCGGCGACGGCTCGAGCGATGGAGCGGGCCGCCCTGAACCACCACCACAGAAGCCGAAAGCGCTGCGGAGTTCAAGTCCGATTTCGAGTCGGCGGAGCGGATTGTCAAGCTGCGGTGACCCGCATAGAGCTGACCGGACCACGGAGGAACCCATGTCCGAGCAGCTCGATCTCCTGATCCATGGCGGCGTCCTGGTGGACGGCACCGGTGCACCGGCGCGCGAGGGCGACGTCGGCATCCGCGGCGGCCGCATCGTCGCGCTCGGCAAGGTGGACGCACCGGCGAAGCGGACCATCGCGGCGCGCGACCGTGTCGTGGCGCCGGGCTTCGTCGACATCCACACGCACTACGACGCGCAGATCTTCTGGGATCGACTGCTGACCATCTCGCCGTGGCACGGCGTGACCTCGGTCGTCATGGGGAACTGCGGCTTCGGCATCGCGCCGACGCGCGCCGCGCATCGCGAGCTGATTCTTCGCACGCTCGAGAACGTCGAGGGCATGTCGCTCGACGCGCTGGTCGCGGGCGTCGGCGACGACTGGCCCTTCGAGACGTTCCCGCAGTACCTCGACGCGATCGAGCGTCGCGGCAGCGCGCTCAACGTCGGCGCGCTGATCGGACACACGCCGCTGCGTCTCTTCGTGATGGGGGAAGAAGCGACCGAGCGCGAGGCGACCGAGGACGAGATCGCGAAGATGCGCGCGATCGTGCGCGACGCGCTCGACGCCGGCGCGCTCGGCTTCGCGACCTCGCAGGCGCCGACCCACGTCGGCTACGGTGGGCGTCCGGTGCCGAGCCGTGCAGCGACCGTCGCCGAGATCGAGACGCTCGCGTCGTGCCTCGGCGACGCCGGGCACGGCGTCCTGCAGGCGACCATCGGACGCGGCTTCTTCCTCGACGAGATGGCGGCGATCCAACGGCGCACCTCGCGTCCGGTGACGTGGACCGCGCTGCTCGCCGGCATGATGGGGCCGGACGGTCACAAGTGGGTGCTGCAGAAGACCGCGGAGATGCAGAGTGCCGGGGTCGACGTCGTGCCGCAGGTGTCGTGCCGGCCGCTGATGGTCGAGTTCCAGTTCAGGGCGCCGTTTCCGTTCGAGAGCCTGCCGTTCTTCCAGCCGGTGTCCGCCGCCGACCGCGCGGGCAAGGCGCGCATCTACGCCGACCCCGACTTCCGCGCGAAGTTCCGCGAGCACGGTCAGGGCGGCGTGCTCGCCGCGCGCTGGCAGGACACGACGATCTCCGAAGCGCCGTCCGAGCCCGCGCTGAACGAGCGCAACCTCGCCGAGGTCGCCGAGCAGCGCGGCGTGCACCCGGTCGACCTGATGCTCGACCTGGCACTCGCATCGAACCTCGAGGCGCGCTTCCGCATGGCGGTGACCAACACCGACGAGACGATCGTCGGCGAGCTGCTGCGCGATCCGACCGTCGCGCTCGGCCTGTCGGACGCCGGCGCGCACGCGAGCCAGCTCTGCGACGCGAGCTTCTCGACCCACCTGCTCGGGCACTGGGTGCGCGAGAAGAAGGCGCTCTCGCTGGAGAATGCCGTTCGGCTCTTGACGTCGCGCGGCGCGGACCTGTTCGGGCTCGCCGGTCGCGGACGCCTCGCCGTCGGCGCGGCCGCAGACGTCGTGGTGTTCGACCCGGACACCGTCGGCTGCTCGCCGCTGCGCCGCGTGCACGACTTGCCGGCCGGCGCGGACCGCCTGGTGTGCGACGCGATCGGCGTGCAGGCCGTGGTCGTGAACGGCGTCGCGATCCGTGAGGACGGGCGTGACGCGCTCGCCGCCACGGACCCGTTGCCGGGGCGCCTGCTGCGCGGTGGGAAGAGCGCTTGAAGGAGGGTCGTCCGGCGAAGCGAGGCCGCAGCGCGTCCGTGCCCATGCCGCCTCCGCCCGCTCCGACGGAGGACGATGCGGTCGAGCGCGAAGATCCGCGCTTCGCGCCGCATGCGGTCGCCGCCGACGGCTCGGTCGCGATCGGCATGGACGTCGAGCCCGCACCGTCGCCCGGGCGAGCGCGACGCGTGCGGGCGCCGCGCCGTGCCACGCTCGGCCACGCCGAGTTCGTGGCCGAGCTCGCCGCCGAGATCGCGGACACGGCCGACAGGCTGGTGCGCGACGACACCAGCGTCGCGGACATGAAGCTGCTCAACGCGGCGCTCAAGGAGATGCGCTACGCGTTCCGCGTGTTCGCGCGCTACCGCGGTATCCGGAAGGTTTCGACCTTCGGCTCGGCGCGCACCCCGGCCGACCATCCGGCCTATCGTCAAGCACACGAGTTCGCGCGGCGCATCGCCGACGAGCACGGCTACATGGTGATCACCGGGGCGGGCGGCGGCATCATGCGCGCCTGCAACGAGGGCTCGGGACGCGAGCGCAGCTTCGGCATCAACATCCGCCTGCCGTTCGAGCAGGCGCCGAACGAGTTCATCCACCGCGACCCGAAGCTGGTGAACTTCAAGTACTTCTTCACCCGCAAGCTGCTGTTCGTGAAGGAGGCCGACGCGATCGCGCTCTTTCCCGGCGGCTTCGGCACGCACGACGAGGGCTTCGAGGCGCTGACCCTGCTGCAGACCGGCAAGAGCAAGCTCGTGCCCGTCGTGTTCGTCGACGCACCCGGCGGCCACTACTGGAAGAAGTGGCGCGACTACGTCGTCGACCACCTGCTGAACGAGAGCCTGATCTCGCCGGCCGACATGCGGCTCTTCAAGGTCACCGACGACGTCGAGGAGGCGGTCGAGGAGATCACGTCCTTCTACCGGCGCTACCACTCGTCGCGCTACGTGCGCGACCGGCTCGTACTGCGCCTGAGCGAGCCGCTCTCGGACGTTCGCCTCGCGTCGCTGAACGAGGAGTTCGCCGACATCGTCGTCGGCGAGCCCATCGCGCAGACGCGTGCCCTGCCGGAGGAAGCCGGCGAGCCCGAGATCGCGGATCTGCCGCGGCTCGTGTTCACCTTCGGCCGCCGACAGTTCGGTCGGCTGCGCATGCTGGTCGACGCGATCAACGCCGCGTGAGCGGACCTCAGGCGGCGCGTCGCATGACGCTCGCATGCAGGACGAGCGTTCCGCACCAGAAGACCTGCGCCCCGAATGCGGCGCCGACGAGCAGCGGCGTGAGCAGATTGGCGACGGCAGCGACCAGGACGAGCACGCTCAGGTCGCGCGTGGTCAGCGTCGCGAGGAGCAGCGCGAGCAGCCGGGCCCGCCAGTCACGGCTCTGCTTCCAGGTGTCCTCGGTCTTTTCCGCGCGCGTCACGACCACGAACGAGGCGAGGCCGCCCACGGTGAAGAGAGCCCCGAGCGTCCAGGCGGTCGCGCGGCCCAGATCCGGCCAGGCGTGGACGGCGATGCCGAGGAACGTCGCGACGTGGATCAGCGTGTCCGACGTGATGTCGAGCCACTCGCCCCACTCGGTCTCGAGGACCTTCGCGCGCGCGATCTCGCCGTCGACGCAGTCCAGCACGGCCGTGAGCTGCAGCAGCAGGGCGCCGAGCACCGGACCGGCGAGGCCGGGCAGCGCGATGCAGGCGGCACCGACCAACGAGAGCAGCAGCGCCGCGACGGTGATCTGGTTGGGCGTGACCCGCAGCGGCAGCAGCAGCAGCGTGAGCGGCCGCGACAGGCGCCGGTTCAGGACGCGGTCGAAGTAGCCGTCGCGCGGGTTGTCGAGCGAGCGCAGGAACTCGCGTTCCGCGGCGCGCTGCGCGGAGCGCGACGCGGAGTGCGGAATGCCGTCGCCGGCGTACGAAAGCGCCTGCACCCTGCGTCCACGGAACCACCCGGGGTCGGGCGCGAGCGGGACGCCCTCCGCCGCAACGTCGATCGAGGCGGGCACCCGTCCGCCGAGATCCGCGACGCCGGCGTGCACGAGCGCGATCCGGCCGCTGTCGTCCCGGACCGCCATTTGGCCGGCTGCTCGCACCAGATCGCGCAGCACGCCGGCGACGCAGGCGACGTCGTCACGCATCACGACGACCGGGCCGTCGCAAGTGGGCAGCGCATCCCCGGGGCGCATGGCGCCGGGCCGCCGCGTCCCGCTGGCGGGCTGGGCCTCGAGGTGGACCGGGTCCAAGCCGGCTGCGCGCGCCAGAGCGGCTGCGCGATCCCTCAGCGAACGGCCCGCGAAGGCCGGTCCGTCCGGGGTCGTCGAAGAGCTGTAGATCAGGGCGATCCCGATCGGCGCCGACATCAGGGCGCGGTGTTATCCGAAGCCACGCCCCCGTCTCAAGCCATTCCGCCGCGCATCGCCGCACCGTGGAGCAAGGCTTGCACTCACCGATCGATCAGGCCCCGGAATTGTAAAAAGCTCCGGGAAATCAACGATCAACCAGCGTGCTCGCCAATTGCCTTCCCCTGACCGATCACTATAATCCCGCGGCCGGCAGATGGACTGCGCTGCGAAGTGGGGACGGCGCGCGGGGACGCCAGGTCGTCCAGAGGCGATGACTGGGCTCGCCGGGGGGAGCGGTTCCGATGATGAAGACGCTGTTTCTGAACCCGCCGTCATACGAGGATTTCGACGGCGGCGCCGGCTCGCGGTATCAAGCGAAGCGCGAGGTTTGGTCCTTCTGGTACCCCACCTGGCTTGCGTACCCCGCCGGCATGATCCCCGGCAGCCGCCTGCTCGACGCCCCGCCCGAGGGGCTGAATCAAGACGAGTCGGTGGCGATCGCCGGCGACTACGACTTCGTGGTCATCCACACGTCGACGCCGTCGCTGCGCAAGGACGCCGAGACCGCCGAGAAGATCAAGACCAAGAATCGTGACGTCGTGATCGCGATGGTGGGCGGCCAGGTCACGGCACAGCCGGAGGAGACGCTGCGCGTCTCCGAGGCGATCGACCTCGTCGGACGGAAAGAGTTCGACTACTCCATGAAGGAGGTCGCCGAGGGCCGCGAGTGGAGCACGATCGGCGGCATCAGCTACCGGCGCGACGGCAAGGTCTATCACAACCCCGACCGCCCGCAGCTGACCGGACCCGAGCTCGACGAGCTGCCGTTCGCGACCGAGATCTACGCCCGCGACCTCGACTACAAGAAGTACAACTCGCCCTACTGCCAGTACCCGTACGTCTCGCTCTACACCGGCCGCGGCTGCCCGGCGCGCTGCACCTTCTGCTTGTGGCCGCAGGTCACGACCGGGCACAGCTACCGCACGCGCAGCCCCGAGAACGTCTTCGCCGAGGTCAAGAACATGCGGCGTCTCTTTCCGGAGATGCGCGAGATCTTCTTCGACGACGACACGTTCACCGCGGACCGCGACCGCGCCCGCCGCATCGCGCAGGACATCGGCACGCTCGGCTACACGTGGTCCACGAACTCGCGCGCCAACGTCGACTACGAGACGCTGAAGATCATGAAGGACGGCGGGCTGCGTCTCTTCGTGATCGGCTACGAGTCGGGCAACGAGCAGATCCTGAAGAACATCAAGAAGGGCGTCGACATCCGCCGCGCGCGCCAGTTCACCGAGGACTGCCACAAGCTCGGCATCCTGATTCACGGCACGTTCATCTTCGGCCTGCCGGGTGAGACCAAGGAAACGATTCGCCAGACCATCGACTTCGCGAAGGAGATGGACTGCGAGACCATCCAGGTCTCGCTGGCGTCGCCGTATCCCGGCACGCACTTCTACGACTTCGTCAAGAAGAACGGCTACGAGGTGGTGGATCCACTGGTCGACGCGGGCGGCTACCAGAAGTGCACGGTGAGCTACCCGGAGATCTCCGCCGACGAGATCTACGAGTCGGTCGAGAAGGCGTACCGAGAGTTCTACTTCCGGCCGCGCTACATGGCGAAGAAGCTCAAGCAGATCGTGTTCGACGCGCACGAGCGGCCGCGCCTTCTCGCCGAGGGCAAGCAGTTCCTGAAGACGATGTGGCACCGCCGCGCCGAGTCGAAGACCGCTCGCACGGCGGCGCCGCTGACCGCGGGCGGCGGCGAGGCTTCGGCCTGAGGAGCGCATCGTCTCGGGGAGAACGCGCGTGCTCACCCAGCTGCTGCTCCTGATCGTCGCGATCGCGACCGGCTACCAGCTGTTCAGCCTGCTGTGTGCATGGCTGTTCGCGCGCTGGCAGAGTCGGGAGCTGGCACGTCCGCGCGCGGACGACGCGACGCTGCGCGGTGTCACGGTGCTGAAGCCGCTGTGCGGCGCCGTGCCCGAGACGTACGACAATCTCGCCAACACCTGTCGCCTCGACTACCCGCGACTCCAGATCGTGTTCGGCGTGGCGGCCGCGGACGATCCGGCGATCGCGATCGTCAAGCGTCTGCAGCGCGACTTCGCGCACGTCGACGTCGAGCTGGTCGTCTCGGCCGAGCGCATCGGCAGCAACGCGAAGGTCAGCAACCTGCAGAACATGCTGCAGCGCGCGAAGCACGACGTGCTGGTGATCGCCGACGGCGACATCCGCGCGCCGCGCGACTACCTGCGCATCATCGTCCCGTACCTCGACGATCCGCGAAACGGCATGGTCACGTGCCTGTATCGGGGGGTGGCGACGCGCACGCTCGCGAACCGCGTCGAGGCGCTGTTCATCAACACCGACTTCGGGCCGATGGTCACCGTCGCGCGCCAGGTCGAGCGCATGACGTACGCATTCGGCGCGACGATCTGCGTCGAGCGCGCGACGTTCGAGCGCCTCGGCGGCTTCCGCGCGATCGCCGACCACCTCGCCGACGACTACCAGCTCGGCAACATGGCGGTGGAGGCCGGCTACCAGGTGGTGCTGGCACCGGTGGTGACCGAGACGGTCCTCGACCTCGACAGCTTGACCGAGGTCGCGGCCCACCAGCTGCGCTGGGCGCGCACGTACCGCATCTGCCGACCGGGCGGGTATCTCGCGAGCGTAGTGACGCACAGCACGCTCTGGGCGACGGTCTACCTGCTCGCGACCGGCGGCTCTGCGGCCGGCCTGCAGGTGTTCGCGGCGGCGCTCGGCATCCGCCTGCTCGCGGCGGGCTGCATCGCCCGCTGGGTGCTCGGGGTGCGCCGGATCTGGCGCGACCTGTGGCTCGTCCCGCTCAAGGATCTGTTCATCTCGTCGATCTGGGTCGCGGCCTTCCTCGGGCACACCGTGCGCTGGGGGGGAACCGATTTCGTGGTGTCGCCCGACGGCCGGATGATCCCCTCGCTCGACCCGCCGGCCGACCCCGAGCCCGTCCGGAACGGCTGACGGACGATCGGGTTCGGCCCGGCACGCCCCGGTTGCGTGCCATTTGCGCGGCGGGTACGACCGCTGGCGCGCGGGCTCGGCCTGTGCCACGTCCAACCCTCCTCCCGCCATCCGGGAGCCGTTATCCTGAGTCGACATGGCAGCAACCTCTCCCGCTTATCGCTCGCACGTCGCCATCATCGGCGGCGCCACCGCCGGGGCCGAGGCCGCCGACAAGCTCGCCTCCGAGGGCGCGCTGTGCGTGGTCTTCGAGCAGAACGACCGTCCGTACGGGAAGGTCGAGGACGGGCTGCCGCGCTGGCACGCGGCACTGCGGCGCAAGGAATACGAGCTGATCGACACCAAGCTCTCGCGCGACGGCGTCCACTTCGTGCCGCGCACCGCGATCGGCCGCGACGTCCACTTCGAGGATCTGCTGCGCGCCTGGGGCTTCGATCTGATCGTGCTGGCGAACGGCGCGTGGCGTGATCGTCCGCTGCCCGTCGATGGCGCCGACGCGTACGTCGGCCGCGGCCTCGTCTACCAGAATCCGCTGATCTACTGGTTCAATCACCACCACGAGCCCGGCTACGCGGGTGCGCGGTACGAGATTCCCGACGGCGCGCTGGTGATCGGCGGCGGCCTCGCGTCGATCGACGTGGTAAAGGTTCTGCAGCTGGTGAAAGTCCGCGACGCGCTCGCGGCGCGCGGCATCGAGCAGGACCTGCTGGCGATGGAGGCCAAAGGCATCCCGGACACGCTCGCCAAGCACGGCTTGACGTGGGACGACCTCGGCCTGCAAGGCTGCACGCTGGTCTACCGACGCCGGATCGAGGACATGCCGCTCACCGAGCCGCCGCCGCCCGGCCGTCCGGACGACGCCGTCAAGTCGGCGACCGTGCGCCGCAAGATCCTCGAGAAGGCGCAGAGCAAGTTCCTGTTCAGGGTCGAGCCGCTCGCGACGCCGACCGGCCTGATCGTGGAGGGCGACCGGCTGGTGGGGATGCGTTTCGCACGCACGCGGGTCGACGAAGGCGGATCCGTCGACGTCGTTCCCGGCGCGGAGCTCGAGCTGCGTGCGCCGCTCGTCGTCTCGTCGATCGGCTCGATCCCCGAGCCGATCCAGGGACTCGGCATGCACGGCGAGCTGCTGCGCATCGAGGATCACGAGCGCGGCAAGATCGCCGACTTCGAGCACGTCTTCGGCTGCGGCAACGTGATCACCGGCAAGGGCAACCTCGTCGCGTCACGGCGCCACAGCGGCCAAGTCGCAGCCCACTTGGTGCAACGCTTCAACGGCGGCACGCGCCCGGGCGAGCACACCGCGGAGCTGCTCGATCGCGTGCGCGAGCGGCAGCGCCACGTCGGCTTCGACGGCGACTACCGCGCGTGGATCGAGCGCGTCCGCCCGGACGGCTCTTCCTGAGAGTTTGCTTCACGGATCCTGAGGCGTCCGCCGCCGTATCCCGCGGCGCGATTCGCCAGACCGCCGGCCGCGCCGGCACGAGCGCCAGGAGGGCGTCATGTCGAGAGCACGGTTGGGTCGAAGCGCGCGGTGGTGCGCCGCGGAGACGACGCTGGTCACCCTGTCCCTGCTGGCTCTGCTGGCCGGTTGCGGCAGCACGAGCAGCAGCTCCGGAGGTGCGGACGATCCGTCGGCGCGCGGACCGTATCCCGTCGGTGTGACGCGCGTCGAGCTGTTCGACGAGGCTCGCGGCCGCACGCTGCTCACCGAGGTCTGGTACCCGGCCGCGGAGTCGGCGCGCGACGCAGCCCCTTCGCCGGCAGCGGACTACCTGCCCGAAGGTCTCGGCTTCCTCGCCGACAACGCCACCATCGAGCTCACCGCGGTGCGCGACGCGCCGCTGGCGGCCGACGGTCCCTTTCCGCTGGTCGCGTTCTCGCACGGCTCGGGCGGCATCCGCTTCCAGAACACCTTCCAGGTCGAGCATCTCGCGAGCCACGGCTACGTGGTGGTGGCACCAGATCACCAGGGCAACACGTTCTTCGACTCGTCGGGGACCTTCGATCAGCTGCGCATCGACCGACCGCTCGACATCGAGTACGTCCTGAATGCGTTCAGCGGCTTCACCGCCGACCCCGCGAGCCGCTTCGAGGGCTGGATCGACACCGCTCGGCCATTCGGCGTCACCGGTCATTCGTTCGGCGCGTTCACGACGTTCGCCGTCGCGAGCATGGACACCCGCATCGGCGCCGCGCTGCCGATGGCGTTCTCGGGGCCCGTGTCGGCGAGCTACTCGGCGCCGTCGTTCTTGATGCTCGCGACCGAGGACAAGACGATCGGCCTCGAGGTCAATCAGGACATCCGCGAGACGTACGCCGCCCTGCCCGGCCCGCGCTGGCTCGCCGAGTACGTCGACGCCGGCCACTACAGCTTCTCGTTCGCGTGCGACACCGGGCTCGGCATCGGCGACGGCGACGGCTGCGGGAGCGGCACGCGCCTCGAGGACGGCTCGCCGGTGACGTTCCTCGACTACAAGCGCGTGTATCGCTCGGTGAACACCTGGTCGGCAGCGCTGTTCGGCCGCTACCTGCGCGGCATCACCGCGTACGACACGACGCTCGATACCAACCAGGATCCGGAAGTGGTCCGCTTCACGGCGGACCAGCGAAACGGCGTCGCGGGGCTCGCGAGCGCGCAGCGCGGTCTGCAGGTCGGGTTCGTCCTTCCCTGACCGGCGCGCTCGGCTATCGTCCGCAGATGAGCGAATCGCCGTCCCGCGTCGTCAAGGGCAACATGATCGGGCTCGCCATGCCCGACATCGACGTCTGGAGCGAGCGCGTCGTGACGGTGCTCGGGCAGAACCCGGGGCCGTTCACCGGTCCGGGGACGAACACCTATCTCGTCGGAACGTCGAAGCGGCCGATCCTGCTCGATACGGGCCAAGGTCTTCCGCAGTACCTGCCGCTGCTCGAGCGCGCGCTCGACGAGCACCGCGCCGCCGCGGAGATCGAGCGCATCGTGCTCACGCACGCGCACGGCGACCATCTCGGCGGCTGCAACCAGGTCTGCGAGCGCTTCGGGACGATGCCGATCCTGAAGCGTCCCTGGCCCGGCATGGACGCGGGCCTCGACGAGCTCGTCACCGCGATCGACCACGACGCCGTGATCGAGACCGAGGGCGCGACACTGCGCGCCATCTTCACGCCGGGCCACGCCGAGGACCATCTCTGCTACTGGCTCGAAGAGGAGCGTGCGATCTTCAGCGGCGACGTGGTGCTCGGCGCGGGCACGACGGTGATCCCCGAGCACGGCGGCGATCTCGCCGACTACATGGACTCACTGCGCCGCCTGCTGGCCCTCGAGCCCGAGGTGATCTACCCCGCGCACGGCCCCGCGATCCGCGGAGCCGGCAAGAAGATCCGCGAGTACATCGCGCACCGCGAGCTGCGCGAGGCGCAGATCGTCGGGCTGCTGCGCGAGGGGCTGTCCGACGTCGAGCAGATGGTCGCGCGCATGTACGCCGACGTGCCGGCCTTCCTGCACGCGGCCGCCGGCACGTCGGTCCGCTCCCACCTGAAGAAGCTCGAGCGCGAGGGCCGCGCGCGGCGCGACGGCGACGACTGGATGCTCGTCACCGACACGCCGCGCGCTTGACGCACCCTTCCGCGCGCGCGGGAACGCCGCTCCGCGCGCCCCGCGCGCGCCGACCGAGGGGAGCGCGACCCGGAATCGACGAGGCTCCGCGTCAAGCGCCGTCCGCCCGGCACCGCCCCCCTCTGCGAAGGCGAAGCCGAGCGGCCGAGCGCAGCGAGCGCGAGGAGTGGAGCGTTCGTCGCGTCAAGCGCCGCGTCCGCACCGGCAGCAAATCGTGCACGCGAGCCAACGGCGAGCGCCGAGCGCGGGGAGTATCGGGTAGCCGGGGCTGACGCCCCAGCTCCCACACCACCGGACGTGCCGTTCGGCATCCGGC
>JAIEPK010000129.1 GCA_019749875.1 Candidatus Binatia bacterium
TTCGCGCGCGCCGGATCCGACGCCTGCAGCGCGTGGCAGGTCTCGAGCAGGGCGAGCTGGACGCGCGCGACGCGCGTGCGGCACGCGTTGCGCGCGGCGCGGCGGCGCGTGAGGCTCGTCGGGTCGAGCACCAGCGAGACGATGTCGCCCATCGCGTTGTGCTCGCAGTGCTCGCCGATCCAGGCGGCGTCACGCGCGAGCGTCGCGGCGAGGTTGGCGCGCGCCTCGTCGAGGGGCGGAGCGGACGCGAGCGTCAGCACGGTCATCCATTCGCCGCCGCCGTGGATCTGCAGCCAGCCGCGCGACGCGAGCGCGTGCAGCGCGTCGTCGTCGGGCGGCAGCGCCAGCACGTAGACCTTGTCGCCGGCCGGAATGTCGAAGGCCGGGTCGGGCTGCGGCTGCACCTCGACCCAGTGGCCGCGCTCGCCCTCGATCTTGCGCCACACCGCAAGCCCGCTCGGCACGTAGACCGCGTAGCCCTGGACGATGCGTCCGTGATCGACCTCGGAGGGCAGTGCGGCGGCGACGCGCCGCAGCTCGTGCCAGTCGAGCATGCGTGGGAAGCGCGCGACGAGCCACAACGCCTCCGCGCCGAGGGCCGGCGGACCCAGCGGAAACAGCGTCGCGACCAGCACCAGCGCGGCGGTGACGATCGCGGCCACGCGTGCGCGACGGGGCTGCTCGAGCCAGCCGGCGATCGCGACGCCGCCCAGCGCCGCGCCGGCGAGCGTGCCCTGCAGGAGGAAGCGGCTCGCGTCCTGCAACAGCCAGGCGAGCGGTGCGAGCCCCCAGGCGATCAGGAACGTGCGCCGCGTGCGCACCGCTGCGACCAGCCCGACGAGCCAGAACGCGAGCAGCAGGGGATCGATCATCCACGAGGTGTCGCCCTTGCGCCCGAGGTACCATGGCAGGCCGCGCAGGAAGTGCAGCCAGTACGGCGCCGTCAAGCATGCGACGCCGACGGCGACGCGCAGCAGGGCCGCGAAGCGACGCTGCAGCAGCGCCGCGACGACCAGACCGAACGGTGCGGTGAGAAAGCCGCCGAGGTGGGTGTAGCAGGCGACCGTTGCCAGCAGCGTCGCCGCGATCGACCGGCCGCGCAGAAAGGCGTCGATGGCCCACGGCGTCACGACGAAGAGCCAGCCCGATGGCAGGTTCACCGAGAACGATGCCGAGGCGAAGGCGCTGCCGGTGAACGCGGCCACGGCGAGGAGCGCGGCCCGATCCCCGCCTTCGCGGCGCGCGAAGTGCGCGAGCGTCACGACCGCGGCGAGCCAGCCGAGCAGCCCGACGATCGCGTTGGCGCGAACGTAATCGTCGCCGGTGCCGCCGAGCACGCGTCCGATCGCGCCGACGGCGACGTGCACCGCAGGGCCCTGCAGGTTCGGGCGGTGTGCCGGCGCGTAGTGGATGTCGTCCCACCAGTACGTGCCGTGCTCGCCGTACTGGCGTGCCAGCGCCACGTGGTACGCGGAGTCGACGCTGACGCGGTAGTCGCCGAGCGATGCGGCCAGCAAGGCCAGGTGCAGCGCGACGACGGCGGCGAGCGCGAGACGGATCACGGGCGTGGCCGCTGGCGCGGCTGGGGCAGCAGGCCGGCGATCAGGAAGTCGAGCGTCGCCGTGCGCGCCAGCGCGTCGTCGATCGGCGGCGTGTCCCGGTCGCGGAGCCGGTGGCGCGCGAACCAGGTGATCGTCTCGACGACCAGACGTGCGGCGAGCGCGGTGTCGGGCACGCGGCGGAGCTGTCCGGACTGGATGCGACGCTCGAGCCACCGTGTGAGCCGCGCGAGCAGATCGCGCCGCATCTCGAGGTAGAAGGCGGGAACGAGATCGGGCAGGTCGAGTGCTGAGCGCTCGATCAAGGCGCTGCCCGCCTGGGTGCGCGCGACCAGATCGTAGAGCTCGCCGAGCACGTCCTCGCATTCACGGCGGACGTCGCGGGCGCGCGGTCGTGCGGCGGCGGCGGCCAGCCGCGGCAACGCGGCCTCGCTCGCGAGCCGCTCGCGCAGCCGTCCCACGGTCGCGCCGGCGCGCGGCGTTCGCACCGGAAGCTCGGGTGCGACGGCGGCCTCGCCGGTGAAGGCGCGGTCGACCAGCAGGTGGAACAGCGCTTCCTTGCTCTCGACGTAGCCGTACAGAGTGCCGGCGGACACACCCATCTCGCGCGCGACGTCGGCCATCTGGGTGCGCCGGTAGCCCTTCTCGATGAACACGCGCGTCGCGCAGTCGAGCAGCTGGTCGAGACGTCCTTCGGGGCGCTTTCGTGCCATGGCCGTATCGAATAACTGAATCGTTCATTCAGTCAATGCGGCCCGCGTCATGCGATGCCGCGCGGCGCGCGCTAGAGCAGCCGCCGGAGGTGAGCTCTGCGATGATTCTCGGACTGGTGGCGCTCGGGCTCGTGATCGGAACGATCAGCGGCATGGTCGGGGTCGGCGGCGGGATCTTCCTCGTCCCTGCGCTGCACTACCTCTTCAAGTTCTCGCAGCACGAGGCGCAGGGCACGTCGATCGCCGTGCTGGTGCCGCCGATCGGCATCTTCGCGGCGCTCGAGTACTACCGGCACGGCCACGTGCGCCTGCCGGTGGTGGCCTGGCTCGCGTGCGGCTTCCTCGTCGGTGCGCTGATCGGCGCGATCCTCGCGAACCAGGTCGACGAGACGGTGCTGCGGCGCGCGTTCGCGACCTTCATGCTGTTCATCGCGCTGCAGATGCTGTTCTCGGCGAAGGAGCTGCACTGGCGCACGGTGCTGCCGACCGCCGCGGCGACGGGCGTGGTCGCGGTGCTCGCGTGGGTCGATCGGCGCTGGCGCGTCGGCCGCGCGCTGCGCGCGCGCCTGGTGCGCTGGATCCACAAGCGCCGGCCGCCGCGCCACCTCGAGGACAAGGTCGAATATCATATTTGACTTGGGTGGAACGTCGTGAAGGCTCGGGGCACGCCCGCAGATCATCACGGATCGGATGATTCCCTCGCAAAGCCATCCGCTGACGAGTCGATGGCGACGGCGTCGGCCGCTGCTTCCGGAGCGAGCTCGATCCGGAGATCGTAGCGCAGCGGAGAGTCCTTGTAGTTGCCGACGTAGAGCTCGTACGTCCCTGCCGCGACCCGCGTGCGAATCCCCGCTCCCGAGCTTCGGCCTACCCCCGGGATCGGCGAGTCGTCGGCGCACTGCGCGATCTGCTGGCCGCGCATCACCAGAACGGGATCCCCGGTCGGCGTACCGTCCTCGTCGACTCTCGCCAGGATGCGCGCGGGAAAGCCGACCTTCACCGTGACGCTCGGGGAGGGCTCGACGTCGCCGTCGCACCCGTCCACGAGATTGGTCGCAGGTTGCGTCGGGTGTGCTTCGCCGCGCACTCGGAACCGTGATCCACCGCGCGCGGCCATCGCGGTCGCGTGGGGCGAGACCTCTTCGGCCCCCTCCGTCGCCACTTCCGGGACGCCGCAAAAGGCTTCGTTGGCGACGGGGCTGTCGGTCAAGAAGCAGGCGAACGCCGCCCGACAAGCGGCGGCATCGCCCGGGTCGGAACCGGCGCGCGCGTTCTTCAGTAGGCGGACGCAATCACTGAGCTCGGTGCGCCTCCGGCGGTCCGGATCCTTGTCGATCTCGCGTTGCAGCGCAGCGGGGTCGAGGAGCTGTCCGGCTGGTGCGACGGGTCGGAACGTCTCCAGTGCCAGGGCCTGCAGGCCGCTCGCAGGATCGCCCGTGCTTTCGAAGGCTTCTCGGAAGAGCTTGTACGGCTCGTTCTGCTCGCCCTTCGCGAGGAGAACGAGGCCGAGATTGTGCTTGCCCTCCTGGACCGCCTGCGGATCCTCGCGACGCTCGTTGCAGCGGATCGCGAGTCGGACGTCGTCGACCAGCGTCACGCACGGGCCGGTGCCATCCACTCCGCACAAGCGCGAGGCAGCGGCACAGCGGGACGTGAGCGCAGCACAGTCGACCCAGGTGGGGCGGTCGGCCTTTGCATCCGATTCTCGGATCGCGGCGTCGAACTCGCGCAGGACGTCCGCTTCCTCGAACTTCGGCGCGCCGGACCGATCGAGCTGCTCGAGGATGTTGGTGAATGCCCATACGTCGATCCACTCCGCGAGGGCGAGCCGGGCCTCCGCGCGCCATACGGATGGCAGCTGCGGGAGCCGAGGCGCGACGCCGGAGTGGTACTGCTCCAGGGCTCGGCCAGCGTTCTGCAGGATGGCGAGCGAATGAACGCGCGCCAGCTCGACCAGCATCGCGACGCGCGGGTCGATCGGCGGATCGTCGGGGGCGGGCAGCGTGCGAAGGCTGTCTCGTGCCGCCGCCAGAGACTGGTCTCGTCCCAGCCGCTTGCGCGCAGCGAGCACGGGGAGCACGTACTCGTGCAGTGCCGCGACATCGGACCGGAACCGCGCATGTCGCCATTCGTCCGGGTTCCATGCGACGAGTGCGTCCCGGCGCCCCGATGCCACGAACCGAGCGAGCTCCTCCTCGAGGCGTGATTCCGGTGCTCCGAACGACGTCGCGGATGCAGCGGCGAGTCCCAGAGACGCGACGACACAGGCGAGGACGCCCGCATCTCCGAGCCGCGTGAGCGGAAACACACGGTACATCAGCTGCGGACGCCCGCGGCCGGCTCTGCTCCACCAGAACACCACGAAGCCGACGCAGAGTGCCGCGACGATGATGCTCGCCGGCTGCCGAATCCACCAGGTCCATTCGGGAAGAGGTTGGCGGAAGCGGCGCGCCTGGAGATCGGGCACCGAGATCGTCCAGGCGGCGAGAGCCCATGCGGCCAACAGGATCGGGGCGGCCAGCCGAGCACGCCGCCGCCACGGTACGCGAAAATCGTGCTTGCGCCCATCCCAATCGTCGAGGCTGCGCTTGACGAGCTCCGACAGAGGAGTCGGGTCTGTCGAAAACGTGCCGACCACGGTCCGCTTGAGATCGTGGCGAAAGGCTTCGAGCTGCCGACGCTCGTCGTCGCGGGATTCCAGCAGCGCGTTGAAGTCCCGATCGTCGAGCAGAAGAGGCAGGACGGGGATGCCACGCGACCGAGCTCGCTCGACCTCCAGCCAGGTGATGCTCTTGTGGCCGTCACCGCCCTCGTCTCGCGAGGGCACCCAACCGTACCGCGCGCCACTGAGGACGATCAGGACGTCGCAGCGGTCCACCTGTGCATGGCACTCCGACACCGAAGGCCGCCCCGTCGCGGCCCAGTCTCGATGGTCGATCGCTTCCCAGCCATTGTCTCGGACGGCTCGTTTGACGATCTCGGCATGCTGCCGGAGATCGTTCGCGGTGTAAGAGAGGAATGCGCGACCCTGCATGGTGGTTGTCCGGCGAACGTCGGTTCGAGCTGGCGTGCGCCGCTCTATACCACCCGCGGAGATCGTCAATTCAGAGCCATCATCCCGCCGTCGACGAGCAGGTACGTGCCGGTGATGAACGACGATGCCGGCAGCACGAGGCTGAGGATCGCGTGCGCGACCTCCTCGGGCTCGCCGTAGCGCTTCATCGGTACGTTCCGGCGCGCCCACTTCTGCTTGGCTTCCTCGGGGATCGGCGCAGTCATGCCGGTGCGGATCGGTCCGGGACAGATCGCGTTGACGGTGATGCCCTTGAGCGCGACCTCGACCGCGAGCGCGCGCGTCAAGCCGATCACGGCGTGCTTGCTCGCGGTGTACGGGCTGATCAGCGGCGTCGCGCCGAGACCTTCGGTCGACGCGATGTTCACCACGCGTCCCGCGCCGCAGGCTTCGAGGTGGGGGAGGGCGGCGCGGATCGTGCGCATCATGCCGTTGAGGTTGACGTCGAAGGTCCGTTGCCAAGCGGACTCGTCACCGAACGCGGCGGGGATGCTGACACCCGCGCAGTTGACCAGGATGTCGATCCCGCCGAGCGCCGTCGCGACCTCTGGGACGACGCGGCGCACGCTCGCGTCGTCGGTGACGTCCATCGCCCACGGACGGAGGTCGTGACCGGCGGTGCGCGCCTCGCCGGCGATCCGCTCGAGCCCCGGCAGCGTCACGTCGGTCGCGGCGACCCGAGCGCCTTCCGCGGCGAAGAGCGCAGCGGTCGCGCGGCCGATCCCGCTCGCGGCTCCGGTCACCAGCGCGCGTCGCCCGCGGATCGATCTCTTGTCGTCCATGGCTTCCTCCTCAAGTCGACCTGTGGGCCCGTCGATTAGCGAACGGGGGCCGCCGATGCCTGTGGCGGCAGGAGGGAACGAACGTGAACACACTCCCGAAGAAGCTGGTCATTCTCGCACTCGCCACGCTGGGTCTCGCGACCCTGCTCGCTCCCGCACCGTCGCGGGCGCAGGAGATCCCGCAGCCGATCTCGCGTCCGTGCAAGCATCCGTGTCCGAATCGCATCCGTTTCCAGGCCTCGCCGCGGCTCGACTCGGTCGAGATCCACGCGCGCATCGTTCCCGTCTCGAGCATCGATCCGGCGAACGAGAACTTCGCCTTCGAGCTGACCGACGGGAACGGCAACTCGATCTTCGCGGCCTTCCTGCCCGCGGGCTCGATGCGCGACACCAACGCCGGCAAGCGGGTGGTCTACAAGAATTCCGCGGCGAAGACCGCAGGTGGGCTGTACAGCGTGCTGATCACACCGCGAAAGGACGCGATCGGCGGCTATCGCGTCGACATCCGCGGCTACGGCGACTTCACGCCGCCGGTCAGCGCCGACATCACGACCTTCATGGCGATCGGCAACGACCCGTTCTTCGACACGCGCGCCTGGACGCCGCGCGCCGACGGGTACTCGGTCGATTTCGCGCCTTGACGGCGGTCCGTCGGATGGCGTGCGGCGCGAATCCCGAGCCGCACGCTGCACGGCGGACCGTGGGTCAGCTCGGCGGGAAGAGTGCGCTCACCAGCTCGCCGACCGAGCGCAGCATCTCCGCATCGTCGGTGAGCGAGTTGGTGACGGCGACGGTGCACGCACGCCGCGGCGTCAAGCCGCGCGCGACGAGCTGTCCCGCGTAGACCAGCAGGCGCGTGCTCACGCCCTCGCCGAGGCCCGCGCCGCGCAGGGTGCGGATCTTCTCGCCGAGCGTCGCGAGCAGCAGCGCGGTTTCGAGGTCGACGCCGCTCTCGTGGCGAATGATCTCGGCCTCGCGGTCACGCGGCGGGTACTCGAACTCGAGGCTCACGAAGCGCTGCCGCGTCGAGTGCTTCAGGTCCTTGAGCACGCTCTGGTAGCCCGGGTTGTACGACACCACGAGCAGGAAGTCGTCGTGCGCTTCCAGCGTCTCGCCGCGCTTGTCGACCGGCAGGATGCGGCGGTGGTCGGTCAGCGGATGGATCAGGACGATGGTGTCCTTGCGCGCCTCGACGACCTCGTCGAGGTAGCAGATCGCACCGGTCCGCACGGCCTGCGTGAGCGGGCCGTCGATCCACACCGTGTCGTCGCCCTGGATCAGGTAGCGACCGACGAGGTCCGAGCCGGTGAGATCCTCGTGGCAGGCGACGGTGATCAGCGACGGGCGCGCGTCGCCAGCCGCTCGCTTCAGGAGACGCTGCGCCATGTACTCGACGAAGCGCGTCTTGCCGCAGCCGGTCGGTCCCTTGAGCAGCACCGGCAGACGGCACGCGTAGGCCTGCTCGAAGATCTCGATCTCGTCGCGGATCGGGAGATAGAAGGGCGCGTCGGCGCTCGGCTCTGCAGGTGCGGCCATGCTGTCGGATTTCCGCGTCAGTGGATGCCGGGTGCGGGCGCGATCGCGGTCGGCTCGACGCCGAGGCTGCGGATGGCGCGCTCCCACAGGTCGTCGGGCGGCGTGGTGAAGACCATGTCGAGATCGATCGGCGCGTTGAGCCACGCGGCGGCGGCGAGCTCGTGGTCGAGCTGGCCCGGGCCCCAGCCCGAGTAGCCCAAGAAGAGGCGGCTGCGGTCGGGCTCGCAGTTGCGCGGATCGCCGTCGATCACACGGCGCAGCACCGTCGGCGAGCTCGACATCACGAGCCCGGCGCAAACCTCCAGCGTGCCGGAGTCGACCGCGCCGTCACGACACAGGAGCCAACCGCGCTCCTGGCTCACGGGTCCTCCCTCCCACACCGTGAGAGGAGTCTCGGTGGCGAGCGGCGGATCGAGTGCCAGCAGCTCCTTCGCGCTCACGTGCACCGGCCGGTTGACGATGAACCCGAGCGCCCCCTCGTCGTTGTGCCGGCAGAGCAGCACCACCGCCCGGTTGAAGTTCGGGTCGTCCAGCTGCGGCATCGCGAGCAGCAGGCTGGGTGCAAGTCCTTCGTCCGGCATGGGGGAAACCTCCCTGGCGACGCGCCCACCGTAGCCCGCCGTCCGGGCGGGGACAACGCTGCGCCTGCGCTCGACGATGCGCGGACCGGTGTCTAAGACTCCCACCCGGCATGTCGTCCGCGACGCGCGTGGAGCGCGCAAACCTGTGGGTCGTGTGCGCGGCGCAGTTTCTGACCCTCGCCGGCATGACCGCGATCCTGCCGCTGATTCCCCTCTACCTGCAGCACATCGGCGTGACCGAGCGCGACGCCGTGCGCTACTGGACCGGCATCCTCGGCTCGGCGCCGTTCGTCGTCGCCGTGTTCGCGACCCCGATCTGGGGCTCGTTCGCCGACAAGGTCGGGCACAAGCCGATGGTCGTGCGCTCGGTGTTCGGCATCGCCATCGCGACCGTGGGCATGGGCTTCGCCACCACGCCGCTCGAGCTGCTCGGCTGGCGCGCGCTGCAGGGCGCGGTGAGTGGCGTCTTCCCGGCGGCGGTAGCACTGCTGTCGTCGAGCACGCCGGGCGAGCGGGTCGGACGCGCGCTGGCGGTCCTGCAGAGCGCACGCGCCGCCGGCAGCCTGTGCGGTCCGCTGATCGGCGGCGTGCTCGCCGACGTGCTCGGCATGCGTCTGCTCTTCTTCGGCGTCGGCGCGCTCTCGACGGTCACCGCACTGCTGTGCGCGTTCGTCCTGCACGAGCCGAGCGCGCACGCGGACGCAAGCCATGGCGGCGGCCCTACCGTGAGCCAGTGGGATCTCCTCGCCGACCGCCCGACCCTCGGCATGCTGTCGCTGCTGGTCCTCTTCCAGGTCATGATCATGGCGTCGTGGCCGTCGCTGGCGCTGTTCGTCGAGAAGATCGGCGTCGCGCGCGAGTCGGTCGCCACCACGACGGGCCTCGTCATCTTCGTCGCCGGCGTGCCGGCGATGTTCATCAGCACCGCATGGGCCCGCCTCGGCGCACGCTTCGGCGTCGAGCCGATGATGCTGCTGTCGCTGGTGCTCTCCGGTGCCTCGTACGCGGCGGTGGGCTGGCTCGTGCACCGCGTGGAGACGCTGTTCGTGCTGCGTCTGGTCTCCGGCGTGTCGCTCGCGGGCTTCGTGCCGCTGTCGTTCCACTGGCTCGGCATGCGCGCGCCGGAGAGCGCGCGCGGACGGATGGCGGGGCTCGCGTCGACGGCGATGATGGTCGGCAACGTCATCGGGCCGCTGCTCGGCGGCTGGCTCGCGGTGCACCTCGATCTGGCGGCGACGTTCTACGTGCCCGGAGCGCTGCTCGCGCTGATCGGCCTCGCATTCGCCGCGGTCAGCGCTGCGCGCGCTGCGTGAAGGTCGCGGCGTCCGGCACGGCGAGTGCTGCGCGTCAAGCGCAGACGACGAGAAATTCGCCGCGCGCGCGTTGAATCGACGGCCGCGCTCTTCCATCCTCTCGCCCCACGAGGGGGGAAGACGATGGGGCACGGGGCACACCGGCAGATCGAGCGGCGCAGGGATCGCCGCGGAGCAATCGCGGGACGTGCCTTCGCCCGCCGAGCAAGCCTTCTCGCGTCCGTGGCGTTGCTTCTGATCGTGCGCAGCGCTGCGGCGGCGGACTACTGGGTGAAGAACGGCGGCAGCGACGCGGCGAACGGTCTCTCGCAGGCGACCGCGTGGGCGACGCTGCCGCACGCGGCGAACGTCGTCGCACCGGGCGACACGGTGCACGTGCTCGACGGCAGCTACCGGGGCTTCTACTTGACGACGTCCGGCACGTCGATCGCGCCGATCACCTTTCGCGCCGAGGGCAGCGCCGCGCGCATCACGCAGGACAACCCGACGACGCCCGACGGCATCAATCTCGAGGGCGCGTCGTGGGTCGTCATCGACGGCTTCGAGGTCAACGACCGCACGCGCGCCGGCATCCGCGCGGTCACCGCGTCGCACGTGACCGTGCGCAACTGCCGCCTCGGCCACAACGGACGCTGGGGCATCTTGACCGGCTTCGTGGACGACTTCACCGCCGAGGGCAACGAGGCGCACCACTCGGTCGCCGAGCACGGCATCTACGTGTCGAACAGCGCCGACCGTCCGATCGTGCGCAACAATCTGGTGTACTCGAACAACGGCAACGGCCTGCACTTCAACGGCGACGCGAGCCTCGGCGGCGACGGCCTGATCGAGAACGCGCTGGTCGAGGGCAACGTCATCTTCGACAACGGCCGCGGTGGCGGCTCGGGCATCAACATGGACGGCGGCGTGAACGGCGTCATCCGCAACAACCTGCTCTACGAGAATCACGCGAGCGGGATCAGCCTCTACCGGATCGACGGCGCGTCGGGTGCGAAGAACAATCTCGTCATCAACAACACCGTCGTGCAGGCGAGCGACGGCCGCTGGGCGATCAACATCAGCGACGGGTCGACCGGCAACACGCTGCGCAACAACGTCCTGTGGAGCGCGCACCCGTTTCGCGGGGTGATCACGATCGACGCGTCGAGCCGCAGCGGCTTCAGCTCGGATCGCAACAGCGTCATGAGCCGCTTCAGCATCGACGGCGGCGACAGCGTGATCACGCTCGCGCAGTGGCAGGCGCAAGGCTACGACGCGGCGTCCTTCGTCGCGACGCCGACGGACAACTTCGTGGCACCGGGCAGCGACTTCCACCTGCTGGCAACGAGCCCTGCGGTCGATGCCGGCACGTCGAGCAATGCGCCCGCGACCGATCTCGACGGCGCACCGCGTCCGGCGGGCGCGGGCGTCGATCTCGGCGCCTACGAGCTGCAGCTCACGTCCTGCGGGAACGGCGACCTCGACCCCGGCGAGGAGTGCGAGCAGGACGACGACTGCGCCGGCGGCGCCACCTGCGTCGCCTGCGCGTGCCGTGCCGCGCTCGCGTGCACGAGCGGCATCACGGCGACGAAGCCGATGCTGGTGCTGCGCACGGATCCGAGTGCCGTGACGTTCGCGGGCCAGGCGGTGATCCCGAAGCCGTGGAGCGGCATCGATCCGCCGGCGAACGGCGTGCGCATCGTGATCGACGACGCGAGCGGCGCCACCGCACTCGACGTGATCATTCCCGGCGGCGCCGCGTGGACGTCGAACGCGACGGGAACGCGCTGGGTCTATCGCGACCCGGCCGGTGGGATCGCCGGAATCCGGCGCGTGATGGTGGCCGACAAGTCGTCGACCACGAGCGGACTCGTCATGTGGCGCGTGTCCGGCCGTGCGGGTGCCCTCGCGCTGCCGGACGTCGGCAGCGTGCGCAGTGCGATCCTGCTGGGCGACGTCGCCGAGTGCGCGCTCACGCAGTGGAACGGCCCGAACGGCGACCGGCCGCGCTGCATCGGCGGCACTGCGCGCGTCAAGTGCAAGTGACGCGGCGTCCGCCCGTCGAGCGCGACCGGTCGGGGCCACCGCCT
>JAIEPK010000459.1 GCA_019749875.1 Candidatus Binatia bacterium
GCAGCGCCGCGGCGAGCGCGAGCACGAGCGCGACGGTGATGCGCGGGCTCGCGTAGATCAGGATGCGCGGCTGGGTCGGGAACGACATCGTCACCGGCGTCGCCGCGATCTTGAACAGGTGCGTGTTCGCGAAGCGCGGATCGGTCACCAGTTCCATCATGTCGCGGCGGCTGCGGTAGCGCATGTAGCCGATGATCGTCCAGCCCGGATCGTCGGGCACGTTCCAGCTGTCGAGGTAGCCGCCGACGACGCGCGCCGCGAGCGCGGGATGGCAGCCCTTGCGGATCAGGGCGCGAAAGAACACCCGCGTGTAGCTCTCGAGCAGCTTGCCCGAGGACATCAGCTCCCCGGTCTCCGGATGCGGGACCTTCTCCGCCGCGAGCTTGACCAGGTTCAGCATCGCGAACTCGCGCCCGTCGTCGTGCTCGAGGAACGCGCGCAGCGTCGCGATCTCGGCGGGGTTGTCGTGCGCGTGCGCCGGCAGGCGAGGCAGGAAGGCGTCGATCTCCGCGGCCGTCAGCGGCGGGCGCCGGTTGTCGTAGAACCAGCGGAACCACGCGTAGAGCCCGGCCGCGACGAGCCAGATCAGGAGGCCCGTCACGGTTGCACCGGGGGCCTGGGGTTGCGTCCCGCCTCGAGATCCTCGTTGCGCTGCTTGAGGCGTCGCAGCGAGATCTCGTGGGTGATGATCCAGAAGCGGTTCGCTCGGATCGCGTCGACGACGCGCTCCGCGACGTCCGCCGGGCGCAGCGCCTTCGAGCTCATGAGCTGCTCGATCTGCGCCATCGGGATCTGCGCCGGCGGCGGCAGCCCGAGCGACGCCGGCGCGTTGCGCGTCGACTCGAAGATCTTGGTGTCGACGAGCTCGGGACAGAGGCACGAGACTCCGACACCGGTGCCGGCGAGCTCCAGCGACAGCGACTCCGAGAGCCCGACCACCGCGTACTTGGTCGCATGATACGGCCCGAGCAGCCCGGACGCCGCGAGGCCTGCCTCCGACGCCGTGTTGACGACGTGTCCCTCGCCCTGCGCGATCATCAGCGGCGCGAACGCATGGATGCCGTAGGCGACGCCGAGCAGGTTGACGTCGACGATCCAGCGCCAGAGCTCGGGCCTGGTCTTGACGCTGGGCCGGCCGGCCGCGACGCCGGCGTTGTTGCACAGCACGTGCACCGTGCCGAAGGCGTCGACCGTGCGGTCGCGCAGCCGCGCGACGTCCGCCGGGTCGCCGACGTCGCAGCGGACGCCGAGGACGCGCGCGCCGCCGTCCGCGAGCCGCGACGAGGCGCGCTCGAGAGCCCCCTGCTCGACGTCGGCGAGCACCACCGACATCCCTTCCGCGACGAAGCGCTCGGCGAGTGCGAGGCCGATGCCCGACGCCGCACCCGTCACGACCGCGACGCGTCCCGCGATCTCCATCCTGATTCCTCTCCTTGCGTGCCGTTCCGAGTAGTGGCAGAAGCTATGCCACTAGCGGCGGGGGACGCAAACGGAATCGCAGCGGCCCGCCGACGGAGGTCCGACCATGCACGTGCTCCGCACACCCGACGAGCGCTTCGCGAACTTGCCCGGGTTCCCCTTCGCACCGCACTACGTGGAGGTCCCGGACGGCGAGGGCGGCACGCTGCGCGTGCATCACCTCGACGAGGGACCGCGCGACGCGCGCATCGTGCTGCTGATGCACGGCAACCCGTCGTGGTCGTATCTCTACCGCAAGATGATCCCGCCGCTGGTCGCGGCGGGCCATCGCTGCGTCGCTCCGGACCTGGTCGGGCTCGGGCGCTCGGACAAGCCGGCGCGGCTCGAGGACTACACCGTCGCGCGTCACGTCGAGTGGATGCGTGCGGCGCTGTTCGACCGGCTCGATCTGCGCGACGTGAACCTCGTCTGCCAGGACTGGGGCGGCATCATCGGGCTGCGGCTGGTCGCCGAGCATCCCGAGCGCTTCGCGTCCGTGGTGGCCGCCAACACCGGCATGCCGACCGGCCAGACGCCGGTCAGCGACGATCTCCGCAAGTGGCCCGAGATCGCGCGGCAGATGAAGGAGTTCCCGGTCGGACGCATGGTGAGCATGGGCTGCACCGGCGGGCTCAGCGAGGCGGAGATCGCGGCGTACGACGCGCCGTTCCCGGACGAGAGCTACAAGGCCGCGGCGAAGAGCTTCCCGGCACTGATCCCGATCACTCCCGACAACCCAGCCGTGCCCGACCAGCTGCGCGCGTGGGAGTCCCTCGACCGCTTCGAGCGGCCGCTGCTGTGCGCGTTCAGCGACATGGACCCGTTCAACAAGGGCGGCAACAAGGCGCTCGAGAAGCGCGTGCCCGGCGCGCAGGGCCAGGCGCACGCCACGATCGCGGGCGGCGGGCACTTTCTCCAGGAGGACCGCGGCGCCGAGCTGGCGCAGGTCGTGATCGACTTCCTCGCCCGCGTGCACGGCGGCACCGGGGCGGCACGCGGGTGAGCGCGCCGGGCGGCCCACGGAGGGCAACGCGCTGCGAATCTCCGTTGACTTCGCGGACGCGACGAAAGTAGACGGGCTGTAAGATTCCCGTGCCGGCCGCAAGGAAACAGACGCCTCGCCCGTATCTCGCCGCCGGCGAACGACGCCTCCAGCTGCTCGACGTGGCGCGCCGCCTGGTGCGCGAGGGCGGCTGGAGCGCGCTGTCGATGCAGGGTCTCGCGATCGCCGCCGGGGTGAGCCGGCAGCTGGTCTACGAGCACTTCGAGAGCGCCGACGACCTCTACCTCGCGACCCTCCGCCATCTGTTCGAGCGCATCCACGCTGCCACCGAGGCCGTGGTGCGGGCGGGCGACGATCTCGAGACGACGCTCGCACGCGCGTTCGAGCTGTTCGTGGAGATGGCGCCCGAGGAGCGCGACGCATTGCGCGCGCTCGCATCGCTGCGCGACCCGTCGCATCGCCGCATGGCGCGCGCGAAGAGCCAGCTTCGTGCTCGGATCACCGCGCTGTGGGTTCCGTACATCGAGGTGCAGACCGGGCTGCACGGCGGCGAGGCGCAGGCGGTCGCATGGATGCTGGTGAACGCGGCGGGCGGGCTCGCGGATGGGATCGCCGAGGGCTCGATCGAGCGCCGGCGCGGCGTGGCCCTCTGGGTGCGCGTCGCGCGCGACGCGATCGCGAGCCTGCGCGACGTCCACGGAAGAGCACCGCGATAGCGGTACGAGACACGACCGGACGGCCGAGGCCGTCGCCGACCAGAGAGACTGGAGGGAACCCATGCCGACCACCCGCATGCTGCCGCGCGACGTGCTCGCGTCCGTGCTCGTCCTCGCGCTCGCCGGGACCGCACACGCCGTACCCGGTCCGTGGGCGCGGACGGAGACCCGCGCCGCCTGCGCGAGCTTCGACATCTTCCGTCAACCGCACTTCGGCGACACGCACGTGCACACGGCTTATTCGTCGGACGCGGTGTTCGCCGGCACCCGCGAGGACCCGCGCGGTGCCTACCGCTTCGCGCAGGGCGAGGTCCTCGGGCTCCCGCCGTACGACGCCTCGGACAACCCGACCCGCACGGCGCAGCTGCGCCGCCCCCTCGACTTCACCGCCGTCACCGACCACGCCGAGCAGTTCGGCGAGATCCAGATCTGCTTGACGCCCGGCCTGCCGGGCTACGACTCGACCGAGTGCGTGGCGGCGCGCGATCAGCTCGCGGCGCCGCTGCCGGCGACGCCGACGCTGCTGCCGCCGCTGCCGGTGATCCAGTTCCTGCTCGGCTACGGCGTGTCGAACCCCCCGCAGCGCTTCTCGTGGTGCGGCGTCGACAACGCGAACTGCCTCGAGCAGGCGTCGCTGGTCTGGCAGGACACGCAGGCCGCGGCGGAGCAGTTCTACGACCGGACCTCCGCCTGCACCTTCACGAGCTTCGTCGGCTACGAGTGGAGCGGCCAGCCCGGCGGCAACAACCTGCACCGCAACGTCATCTTCCGCAACGAGAAGACCGTCGATCTGCCGATCAGCTTCATGGAGGAGCCGACGCCGCAGGGCCTCTGGGCGCAGCTCCAGTCGCAGTGCCTGCAGGGCAAGCCCGGCTGCGACGTGCTGGCGATCCCGCACAATCCGAACGTGAGCGGCGGCCTGATGTTCGCACCCGTCAAGGCCGACGGCTCGCCCCTCGACGTGGCCGAGGCGATGACCCGGCGCTCGCTCGAGCCGCTGGTCGAGATGAACCAGCACAAGGGCGACTCCGAGTGCCGTCCCGGCGTGAACGGCTCGACCGACGAACTGTGCGGCTTCGAGAAGAACAACCGCCTGCAGCTCTTCAACCCGGTGTCGAACCCGAACCAGAACTTCCCGTCGCTGAACTACGTGCGCAACGCGCTGCGCGAAGGTCTCGTGCAGGAGCAGCTGCTCGGCGTGAACCCGTTCCAGTTCGGTCTGCTCGGCAGCACCGACGACCACAAGTCGACGCCCGGTGACGTCGACGAGCCGGACTTCGGCACCCGCGGCCACATCGGCAACCGCGACCGCGACGCGCAGACGATCCTCGCGCGCATCACTCCGGCGGGCATCGAGGGCAACCCGGGCGGCCTCGCCGTGGTGTGGGCCGAGGAGAACTCGCGCGACGCGCTCTTCGCCGCGATGCGCCGCCGCGAGGTGTACGCGACCAGCGGCACGCGGCCGATCCTGCGCTTCTTCGCCGGCACCGAGTCCGGGCTCAAGTGCGGCGACCCGGCGTTCGTCGAGTCGGCGTACGCGGGCGGCGTGCCGATGGGGGCGGAGATCGGTGCGGTGCGCGGCAACGCGAGCCCGCGCTTCGCGGCGCTCGCGCTGCGCGATCCGGGCAGCCCGGGCCTTCCCGGCGGCAAGCTGCAGCGCTTGCAGATCGTCAAGGGCTGGGTCGATGCGTCGGGAACGTCGCACGAGCAGGTGTTCGACGTCGCCGGCAACCCGAACGACGGTGCCACGGTCGACACCAGCACCTGCACGCCGTCGGGTAGCGGCGCCGACTCGCTGTGCGCGGTGTGGGAGGATCCGGAGTTCGACCGCTCGCAGCGCGCGTTCTATTACGCGCGTCTGATCGAGGACCCGAGCTGCCGCTGGAGCACGTACGTCTGCAACTCGCTCGCGATCGACTGCAGCGTCGGTGCGCCGCCGCAGTACGCGGAGTGCTGCAATGCCGCGGTGCCGAAGACGATCCAGGAGCGCGCCTGGTCCTCGCCGATCTGGTACCGCCCCGAGGGCCTCGAGAAGCTGCGTGGTCAAGTCACGTACGGCAAGACCGCCGGCAGCGACGTGCTGCGTCTCGAGCTCAAGCTCGGCGTGCTGCCGTCGGCGCTCGACGTCGCGACGAACGATCTGACGATCACGGTGCGCGACGACGACGAGGTGTACAGCGTGACCATTCCGGCCGGCACGCTGCAGACGATCGGCAACGAGCGCCTGGCGCTGCGCGACGAGACCGGCAGCCTGGGCGGGATCCGCAGCGTGCTGCTCGCGAAGCAGGGCAACGGTCGCTCGGTGCTGCGCCTGCGCACGGTGCCGCGCTCGTTCGCCGCGGCGGACCGCGTCGATCACTTCTTCGAGGTGACGCTCAAGGCGGGCTCGTTCGAGGTGCAGAAGAACGGTCTGTGGCGCGTGAAGGGCCCGCGTCTCGTCGCCGCGAGTTAGTTGAGACGAGGGGGCACGCGGGTAGTCGCAACGAGGGGCACGCGCCCCCTCGCCCCACGCGGCAAAGCCGCGCGGGGCCCCACGTCCCGCGGTCGCTACGCTCCGCGCTCGCCTGCGGCTCGCGTACGGGGGGGGTGCCGGGGGCGGTGGGGGGCGGTGCGTGGAACCCCGACCGGCCGAGTTTCAGCCGAGCCAGAGGGCGGTTCGTTCGATGACCCAGTAGGCGGCGAGGATGCCCATCGCGTAGATCGCGGTGTGGCGGGCGCGTGCCGCGCCGCGGCCGCCGGCGAGACCGCGCAGCACGGCCGTGATGGCGAGGACGGCGAACACGAATGCCAGCTGGCCGAGCTCGATGCCGACGTTGAAGGCGAGCAGCGCGGTCGGCACGTCGCGCTGCGGCAGCCCGGCCTCGGCGAGCGCACCGGCGAAGCCGAAGCCGTGCAGCAGGCCGAACGCGAGCGCCGCGAGCCAGGGGAAGCGACGCAGCAAGGTCTCGCGCGACCCTTCGCGCGCGAGCTCGACCGCGAGCAGCAGCACGCTCGCCGCGATCAGCACCTCGATCGGCCGCGACGGCACGCGCGCGATGCCGAGCGCCGCCGCCGACAGCGTGATGCTGTGCCCGACGGTGAACGCGGTGATCGTCTCGATCAGCAGGCGCGTGCTCGGCACGAGCAGCAGCAGGCCGAGCACGAACAGCAGGTGGTCCGGTCCGGACAGGATGTGCTCGATGCCGAGGGCCACGTAGCTCTGCAGGAGGATCCAGCGGCTCGGCGTCGCGGGCACGACGAGCGTCGGCATGCGGGCATTGAGGACCGTCTGCGTGCTCGTGCCGTCGGCGCGCTCGAGCAGCAGGAGTGCTGTGATGCGCGCCACCTCGAGCCCGTCGACGCCGATGCTCTCGCCGGTGAGCCCGGCGCTGCCACAGTCGATCGTCCAGCGGACCTCGGTGCGATCGCCCAGGTCGGTCTCGGTGGCCGATCCGAGCGGCGTGCAGCGCTGCGGCAGGCGCGGCGCGAGGTTGGTCCCGGGCAGCCGGATCTTCGACGACTTCCACGCGACCTCGAACACGCCGGGGCTGGTCTCGCGCAGCGCGAGCAGCGCCGGCTCGAGGCCATGTGCGCGAGCCGGCCGCGCCGGCATCGCGAGCATCGTCGCTGCGAGGAGCAGCAGGACGGCGCGGAGCGTTGCCCGTGCGCTCATCGGCTCACCTGCCGCTCCTGCCAGGCGCGCGATGCGATCTCGAGCGGGTGGCGCGCGCGCCGGTCGCGCAGGAGAGCCCTCAGGCGCTTGGCGCGCTCGGCCTCGCGCCACGACTCGAGGACGCGCCCGCGCACCTCGTCGAACGCCGGCGGCGTGCCGGCATCGACGCTCTCGACGAAGACCAGGTGCAGGCCGTACGGTGACGCGAACGGTCCGCTCCACACGCCGGCCGGGCTCGCGAGCACCTGCTCGGCGAAGGGCCTGCCGAAGAGCTTCTCGAGCTGCGGCAGGGACTGGCTCGTCAGATGCGCCGGCATCGGGAACGAGTCGCCCGCGCGGACTGCGTCGCGCGGCGCCGGCCGGCGCTCGCGCAGCGCCGCGAGCTGCTGCTCGGCGTGCTGCAGAGTGGCTGCATCGCGTGCATCGGTGGCCAGGAAGACGTGCCAGAAGCTCACCCGCTCGGGCAGAGCGTCGGCCGCGTGGGCCGCGTACCAGGCGCGCAGCTCGGCATCGGAGGCCTCGTCGTCGCCGACGCGCCCCGCGAGCAGCTTGACCTTGTGGATCAGGATGCGGCGCACGACGAGGTCGTGCCGGTCGAGCCCGAGCCGCAGCGCGCGCTGGTAGAGCTCTTCCTCGCTCGCCGATGCGTCGTCGGACAGGATCTGCATCTGCTCGACGAGCCAGGTTCTAACGCTGCGATCGTTGCGGTCGAGGCCGCGCGCCACCGCCTCACGATAGAGCAGCTCCTCGTCGATCGCGGCGTCGACCAGCGCCGCCTCGTCGCGGTCGCTCGGCACGAGACCGGTCTCGGCGGTGTACGCGTTGCGCAGCTGGGCCACGTCGGCGGCCGTCACGACCACCGGGTCGACCGCGCCCGGCGGCGCCTCTTCGACCGAGTGCACCGCGCGCGTGAGCAGGAAGAGCAGGGCGCCGCCGACGACGAAGTGCAGCAGCGGTGCGTGGAGAAGGCGCAAGGCTCGGGTCCGGTGCCGACGCCGCGCGCGGGCCGGCGGGCATCGTGATCTGGCAGAAGTTCTGCCAGAAGTCCGATGCCACGCCGGCGCCGCCGCGTGCAAGCACGAACACGCGCCGTCCCGGCCGAGCTCGCGAACGCGGGGTCCGGTGCGGACCCGGCCTCGGTCGTGCGCCGTGGCCGAGTCGGCGCAGACGCTCGGTGGGTCTGCGTGGCTCGGTGGTTCGCGAGGCGCCCGGAGCATTCGATGAAGACGCTCGGTGCGTCTGCATCGCTTCGTGGTCGGCGAAGCCGATGCGGAGCGTCAGTCGAGGGTCGGCAGCCGGCCGGGACGCCCGCCGGAGACCTTGTCGAGCACGCGCACCAGACCGTCGACGAACTCGTTGCGCGGGTAGGCCGAGTTGGGGTCGTTGTGCGCGTACGTCTCCGGCCGTGCGATCAGGAGCACGTTGCTGCGCGGGATGCCGGACTGGTCGGCGAGCGCGCTCGCCGCATCGAGCACGCGCTGGCCGCCGAGGGCCGCGCCGAAGGCATAGATCTGGAGATCGCGCGGCAGGTCGCTGCCGTGGATCGCGTGCACGTCGAGGATCTCCTGCGCCGGGTTCGGGTTGCCCGCCGCGACGGCACCCGCATCGATCGTCAAGCGCCGCGGATGATACCAGGCGGTGCCGTCGAGACCCGGCAGGCCGAAGCCCGAGAACATGGTCGCAAAGCGCCCGATCGGCGTGATCTCACCCGCCTGGTCCCAGCCGCGCGGATCGCCGCTCGCGGCGAGGTGCCCGAGGTGAGCCTGGGCGGCGCGCAGCGACGACGGCGAGGTCGCGGTGTCGAGCGCATAGCCGTACTGGCCGAGATTGGTCACCGGAATCGGCGGCTTCAGATCCGCCGGCAGCAGCGGGAAGGCCTGTCCGCGCGACGGTGAGTCGGGGTCGAGCAGCGCGCCCAGCGAGCCCGAGGCGTTGAACAGCCCGGCGAAGGGCGCGGCGATGCCGCCGAAGCTGAGCCATGGCGAGCCGGCGTTCACGTCGTCGAGCGAGGCCTGCGCGTCGTCGGCCGAGACCGGCGTCGGCCCCGAGCCGCCGTCGATGAACACCAGGCCGTCGAGGTCGACCGCGCCCACCTCGCCGTCGAAGTCCCACGTCGCGTAGGCCGCGGTGATCGAGCCGCCGAGCGAGTGGCCGCCGAGGACGACGTGCGACGCGCGCCGGCGTGCGTCCTTCACCACCCGCCGCAGGTCCTCGACCGTGACCTTCATGCCCCACGCACGCGCGTACGTCACGCTGGAGTCGGGGATCAGCTCGAAGTGGTTGGTGATCGTCTGGTCGGCGAGCCAGCCGAGGTAGTAGTCGAAGACCTCGTCGGGCGACGCGTCGCCGCGCTTCGCGCGATCGAGCACCGAATGATCCTCGAGCTGGTTCTCGCGCCGCTCGACCGCCCACACCTGCCAGCCCTTCACGCGCGACACGATGTGGCGCGCGAGGGGGGCGAAGTAGGCGGCGCTCGCGGACGTCCCCGGCGCCAGGATCAGGATGTTGCGTGCGCTGCGCGGACCGATCTCCAGCACGCCGACCCGGTCGTACTCGGCGGGGGTTCCGGGCGACGCGTAGCCGTCGAGCCAGCGGAAGCGGGTGTCGGTCTGCGCGTGCGCCGGCATCGTGCCGGCGACGAGCGTGAGCGCGAGCAGCGCGCCGGCGACGAGACGCGAGCGGGCTGCGGACGGGCGTACGGCGATCGAGAGATGCATCGAGGTTCCCTCCACGGCCTGCTCCATGCGTCGGCCGCGCGGGGCGCATCGTAACCGCGCGTCGTGCGCCGGGTCCACCGCCGAAATGGCACGATGGTGGACGTCCTGTGGCGGCTCAGCGCGTGCGACGCCGGCGCGGGGCCTTGCCGCGCGTCGTCTTGCGCGCGGCGCGGGGCGGCTTCGCGTCGAGCTCCGGGTAGTGACGGAAGATGCCCTGCTCGTTGAACGCGATGCGGCGCTCCGATGCGAGATAGGCCGCGATGCGCGGCCGCGCCGCGACCCGATCGTGCAGTGCGACGAGCTTCGGCAGCGTGCGCTCCGCGCGCGCCATCGCGTTCGGGAACGCGTAGCGCAGCCCGGCCACGACCTGGAAAGCCGACAGGTCGGCATACGTCAAGTCGCGGCCGACGAGCCAGCGTCCGCGGCTGCGTCGGTTGCGCTCGAGCAGTCGCTCGAGCCAGCCGAGGTACTTCGGGATGCGCTCGTCGACGAAGGTGCGCGCGCGCTGCGCGGCGGCCTGCCGCTGATCCTCGTAGTACAGGCTCGACGCGATCGGATGGTGCGTGTCGTGCGCCTCGGCGACGAGATCCGCGATCGTGAGCTGGACCTGGCTCGCTTCGGCGCGCGCGCCCTCGTCGTCCGGCACGAGCCCGAGGCGCGGACCGAGGAAAGCAAGCACGTTCGCCGTCTGCGACACGACGGTTCGTCCGACCCGAACGAACGGCGGCGCGAAGGGCAGGGCGCCGCGCTCCGCTCCGTCGAGGAAGCGCTGCATCGCGCGCATGCCGTTCTTGCCGCGTGCGACGTCGACGTAGCGCGCGCCGGCTTCCTCCAGGGCGAGGCGGACGAACTCGCCGCGGCCCTGGATCATCGGCCAGTAGTAGAGCTCGATCGCCATCACGACCTCCGTACGATGCGGAACACCGGTGCCGCGAGATGCTGGCCGCGACACCTCGGGCAGGCGCTCGGCCGTGCGAGCCGCGCCCGGTCGCGAAACGCGTACCCGCAGTCGAGGCAGCGCGCCGGCTCGACGACGAAGCGCTCGTCGCCGTGGCGCAGCGACTGCTGAAGGTGCTCCAGGTGCGTCGCCACGTCCTTCTCGCGCAAGCCCACGCGCGCCGACAGCTCGAGCGCGGTGTGCGGGCCGGTCGCGAGGATGCGCCGCAGCGCCTGTCGCGGCGTCTCGTGCGTGTCGCGCGGTGCACGCGGTACCCGCGCGGTGCGCGCGTCTGCGTCGCCGCTCGCCATGACGGAACGCTATCCGCTCGCGCGCCGCGTGAGAAGCGCCTGCGCTCGCGTGCGATCGCGGGTCGTCATGGTGCGCCCCGGTCTGTCGAGGGACGCCGATGCCGGGGGCGAACGGAGCCGAGCGCGCGTTGCGTTTGCGGCCGACCGCGCCGGCAGCCTAAGAGCGCGCGGGAGGTGGAATCCATGCAGAACGCCGGCTTGGTCGAACCCGTCATCGCCCTGGTGCTGTGGACGCTCGTCGTGTGGGTGTGGATGTACGCGACGCGCATCCCGGCGATGCAGAAGGCCAAGATCGACCCGCAGGAGGCGGCGCGCACGCGCGTGCTCGACCTGCCGCCCGAGATCATGTGGGTGTCCGACAACTACAACCACCTGATGGAGCAGCCGACGATCTTCTACGCGACGACGCTCGCGGCACAGATCGCCGGGCAGGCCGATGGGCTCAACGTCGGCCTCGCCTGGGCCTACGTGATCCTGCGCGTCGTGCACTCGCTGATCCAGTGCACGGTGAACGTCGTGATGGCCCGCTTCGCCGTGTTCTCGCTGTCGACGCTGGTGCTCGCGGCGCTGGCGATCCGCGTGGCACTGGCGGTGTTCTGACGCCGCCGCGTTCGACGGTGTCCGACGATCGCGCCGATCCGACCGCCGCGCGTCCGAGCCGCGGCGTCGCCCGTGCGCGCGACGGTCGCGTCGCCGGCTCCGATGACCGCGAACGGCCGCGTGCCTCGTGCCACGTGATGGGCGAGGTCGTCGCCGACAACCTCGCGCGCCTGCGGGCGCTCTTTCCCGGGGTCGTGACCGAGGGGCCCGGCGGCCCGGCGGTGAACGTCGACGTGCTCCGCCAGCTGGTCGGTGACCGCGTGCTGAGCGATGCGGAGGAGCGCTACGGGCTCGACTGGC
>JAIEPK010000430.1 GCA_019749875.1 Candidatus Binatia bacterium
CCGCCGCCGCCGCGACGCCCGACGTACGTGCCCGCGGTCCGCGTGCCGCGGTGTTACGGACACGGGCGGCGCGGCCCGGGCATCGCTCGGAGCGCCGGTCGGCGCCGGCCTCGTCGATCAGGCGTGCAGCCGCGCGACGCGCGGCGCGTGCTCGATGACGTCCGCCTCGTGCAGCGCGATCGCGCGCAGCCGCGCGCGAACCTCGGTCACCGGTGCGATCGTCGTCGCGAGATCGACGTAGCTCTGGTGGTGGCGCGCCTCGCTCGCGAGCAGGCTCGCGTAGAGGTCGCGCAGCGGCACGTCGTCGAGGTGCTCGGCGAGGAGCTTCATGCGCTCGCAGCTGCGCGCCTCGATCAGCGCGAGGCAGAGCAGCATGTCGACCGCGCGCTCGGGCTCGTTGGGCCGCAGCGCCTTCATCAGCTCCGCCGCGTACGTGCTCGGTACTTGACGCGCGAACGTCCCGCCGCGCGCATGAATCTGCCCGACCACGAGCTTGAAGTGCGCGAGCTCCTCGCGCGCGAGCTCGGTGATCGGGTCGAGGAGGGCCGTGTGCTGCGGATAGCGGAACAGCAGGCTCACGGCGGTCGACGCGGCCTTCTTCTCGCAGTGCGCGTGGTCGAGCAGGATCTCGTCCACGTTCGCGAGCGCACGCTCGATCCAGTGCGGCGCGGTGCTCGATGCGAGGTTCAGCATCGTCGGGATGGGACGGCTGGAGACGGATCCAACGAGAACGGGCGGGCCGGATCGCTCCGGCCCGCCCGCACCTCGTCACCGGTCAGTGCGGCGACTTCGCTTCCGGCTTCGCGGCCGCCCCGCCCGCCGCGGCACCCGCCGCCGGGGCCGCAGGCTTCGCCGGCGCCTCTTCGATGCCGAGCAGCTCGACGTCGAACACCAGGGTCGCGCCCGGCTTGATCTTGGGCGGCGCGCCGCGATCGCCGTACGCCGTATCCGACGGGCAGACGAGCTTGGCCTTGCCGCCGACCTTCATCTTCTGCACGCCCTCGGTCCAGCACGGGATCACGCCGTTGAGGGGGAACGTCACCGGCTCGCCGCGGTCGACCGAGCTGTCGAAGGTCTCACCGTTGGTGAGCTTGCCGGTGTAGTGGACCTTGACGCGATCGGTCGGCTTGGGCGCCGCACCGCTGCCCGCCGACGTCTCGGTGTAGATCACGCCCGACGGCAGCTTGGTGGCGCCCTTCTCGGTCGCCGCCTTCTCGAGGTAGCCCTTGCTGGCGTCCTTCTCCTTGGCCGCCGCCTTGGTCGCGCGATCCTTGGCGAACGCCTGGATCTTCGGACCGAACTCGTTCATGTCGATCTTCGGCGTGCCGCCCGAGACGCCGTCGGCGAGACCCGCCTCGACCATCTTCAGCTCGTCCGGCGTGAGGTTGAACGACGCCAGATTGCGGCTCAGCGCGATGCCGAGCGCGTACAGCGTCTTCTCCTCGTCGGTCTTGGGGTCTGCCGCGACGGCGACCTGCGCCACGAACGTGAGCGCCACGGCGCCCGCCACGATGTGCCTGAACATTCGTTCGATCCTTTTCTTGACCCCGAGCGATGCCCGACGGTGCCCGGCTCCTCGGGGCGTCTTCGAGCCGGTCGTCACGTTGTGCCCGGCGGGCGATCCGTCGGGACGAAATCGAACCACGATTCCATAGCGCCGGGCCCTCCCGCAATCGAGGGCCCGACCCGCCTTGGACGAAGGCGGGCGAGAGACCTTCAGCGCCCGGTGAACTTCGGCGGTCGTTTCTCCCGCAGCGCCGCGAGGGCCTCGCGATGGTCGTCGCTGCGAAACGTGACGACCTCCAGCGCGGTCGATGCATCGAACGCGACGTTGAGCGCGTCCTTCACGAGCTTGTTCACCGCGAGCTTGGTGTAGCGGAGCGCCAGCGGCGCCCCGGCCGCCAACCGCTGCGCGAAGGTCAGGGCCTTCTCCTGCAGCTCGACCGAAGGAACCACGAAGTTGACCAGCCCCAGACGCTCGGCCTCGGCCGCGCCAACCGGATCGCCGGTCAGCAGGTACTGCTTCGCGCGGGCCGGCCCGAGCACCGCCGGCCAGATCGCGACCCCGCCGTCGCCCGCGACGATGCCGACCCGCACGTGCGGGTCGGCGAAGCTCGCCGTGTCGGCTGCAAAGATGACGTCGCAGAGCAGCGCCAGCGACGCACCGAGCCCGACCGCCGGACCGTTCACCGCGCACACGATCGGGACCTCCACGTCGAGCAGGTCCCAGATCATCTGCTTGCCGTCGCGCCGGACGGTCTCGAGCACGTCCGGATCCTGCAGCGTCGGGAACCAGGCGAAGTCGCCGCCGGCCGAGAAGGCGCGTCCCTGACCGGTGAGCAGCACGCAGCGCGCCTGGGTCTCGCGCCGGAGCGCGCGGAACAGTGCTGCAAGATCCTCGTGCAGGGCGCCGTCGACCGCGTTCAGCGGGCTCTTCGGGTGCGCGATCGTGACCCGCAGCACGTCGCCGATGCGCTCGGTGTGCAGCGTGGTGAACTCGGGCAGGAGCTCGTGCTGCGCGTTCACAGCCTCTCCGTGTCGGCCGGCAGGCCGAGCAGGACGCGGCCGGCGAGCTCGTAGGTCGCGGGTGCGACCAGGACGTGCTGCGTCGCCACGTGCACGTCGCGGAAGCGCCGCTGCAGCGCGCTGTCCTCGTAGATCGACGTCGCTCCGCCGCACTCGTAGGCCAGGTCGACGGCCTTCGCCGCGTCACGCACCGTCTGCGTCGCGGCGAGGCGCAGGCGCGCGCGCTGCTCGAGCGAGACGGCACCACCCGACGAGGCCGTGCGCCAGACCGCGTCCACCGTCGCGTGCAGGTGCGCGCGGCTCGCGGCGACCAGAGCGGTCGCCTGCGCCACGGTGGCCTGCGTCGCCGAGCGCTCGGCGAGCGGTCGCCGGCTGCCGGTCGGCACCTTCGCACCCGCGAGCTCCAGGACGTCGTCGATCGCGCCGCGCGCGATGCCGAGTGCCACCGCCGCGATGCCGAGCGCGAGCAGGCCGAAGACGGGAAACGCGTACAGGGCCCCGCCGCGACGCACCGGATCGGTCGAGAACCACACCGAGCGCTCGGCGGGGACGAACAGGTCCGCGACCGCGATGTCGTGGCTGCCGGTGCCGCGCAGACCGGAAACGTTCCACGTGTCGATGATCTGCACGTCGCGCGCGGGGAAGATCATCATGCGCGCCTCCGGCGCACCGCCGTCGCGCAGCCTCGGCTTGCCGTCCTCGACGACGAGGCAGCCGCCGAGCAGCCACGCGCAGTGCTGGCAGCCGCTCGCGAGCGGCCACCGCCCGCTCACCCGGTAGCCGCCGTCGACGACGGTCGCGTGGCCGCGCGGGTGGAACACGCCGCCGGTGACGCCCTCGGGTGACGCCGTGAAGATTTCATTTGTCGCGGACGCGGGCAGGTAGGCCGCGATCACGCCCGTCGTGGCGCCGATCATGACCGCCCAGCCGGCGGAGCCGTCGCCGCACGCGATCTCCTCGAGCACGTCGAGCATGGTCCGTGGTTCGGCCTCGACGCCACCCGCATCGCGCGGCACCAGCATGCGGAACAGCCCGGCGCGCGCCATCTCCGCGACCAGCTCGGCCGGGACGCGACGCTGCTGCTCGATCGTCGCTGCGGAGTCGGCGATGCGGGCGCGGAGCTCGCGGGCGATGCCGCGCAGCGCATCGCCGGTCGGCGCGGTGGTCATCGCCGACCTATAGCCGCTGGGACGCTGCTTCGGCGAGAGGGCTTCGCGGCCCTCTCGCCGGTCGGCCCTACTTCTTGATCCCTTCCTCGCCGCCGAGCCAGCGGTAGTTCAGGCCGGCGAGCGCCGCCCCGACGATCGGGGCCACCCAGAACATCCACAGCTGCTGCAGCGCCCAGCCGCCGACGAAGAGCGCGGGCCCCGTGCTGCGCGCCGGATTCACCGAGGTGTTGGTCACCGGGATGCTGACCAGGTGGATCAGCACCAGGCCGAGGCCGATCGGCAGGCCGGCGAAGCCGGTCGGCGAGCGGCCGTCGGTGGCGCCGAGGATGATGGTCAGGAACATGAACGTCATGACCACCTCGCAGATGAGCGCCGCGGAGAACGAGTAGTTGCCCGGCGAGTGCTCGCCGAAGCCGTTCGACGCGAAGCCGCCGAGCTCGAAGCCGGGCTTGCCGCTCGCGATCGCATACAGCACGCCTGCGCCGACGACGGCGCCGACCACCTGCGCGATCGCGTACGGCACGACCTCGGCCACCGGGAAGCGACCGCCGGCCGCGAGCCCGACCGACACCGCCGGATTGATGTGGCAGCCCGAGATGTGGCCGATCGTGTAGGCCATCGTCAGCAGCGACAGCCCGAACGCGAACGACACGCCGAGGAGCCCGATGCCCACCTGCGGAAACGCGGCCGCGAGCACGGCGCTGCCGCAGCCGGCGAACGTCAGCCAGAACGTCCCGAACATCTCTGCCGCGAGGCGATTCGCCATCGGCATGGCCGTCCCCCTTGTTTCGAGCCCGACCCCCCGTCGGGTGCGATGCCCCACAAGAGCAGGTTTCGATGCCGCGTCAAGAGAGCCTTTCGATCACCGCCCGGCAGAATTCGCGGGTGCCGAGCGTGCCGCCGACGTCGCGCGTCTTCTGCCCGTCCGCGAGCGCGCGGTCGTAGGCGTGCTTGATGCGGTCGGCGACCTCGTGGCAGGCGGCGTCGCGGCGATCGACCGCGAGGTGGTTCAGCATCATCACCGCCGACATCAGGAGCGCGAGCGGATTCGCGAGATTCTTGCCCGCGATGTCCGGGGCCGAGCCGTGCACCGCCTCGAACACGGCCATGTGGTCGCCCATGTTCGCGCCCGGCACCACGCCCAGTCCGCCGACCAGGCCCGCGCACAGATCGCTCACCACGTCGCCGTAGAGGTTCTCCATCAGCAGGATGTCGAAGCGCGACGGGTCCTGGACCAGACGCATGCAGCCCGCATCGATGATCAGCGTCTCGAGCTCGAAGTCGGGGTACTCCTCGTGCACCTCGCGCGCGCAGCGCAGGAACAGCCCGTCGGTGAGCTTCATGATGTTGGCCTTGTGGAAGACCGTGACCTTCTTCCGGCCGCGTGCCGTCGCGTACTCGAAGGAGTAGCGCGCGATGCGCCGGCAGGCCGGCTCGGTCGCGACCTTGAGGCTCGTCACGACGCCCGGCGTGATCTCGTTCTCCACGCCGCTGTAGAGGCCCTCGGTGTTCTCGCGCACGACGACGAGGTCGACGTTCTCGTAGCGGCTCGCCACGCCGGCGAGGTTCCGCACCGGACGGACCGCGGCGTAGAGGTCGAGCGTCTTGCGCAGCTTGACGTTCACCGACGTGAAGCCGCCGCCGACCGGCGTCGTGCACGGGCCCTTCAGCGCCACGCCGTGCGTGCGGATCGCGTCGAGCGTGTCGTCGGGCAGGACGTCCTTGCCCTCCTCGATCGCGGCGAGACCGGCCTTGCGCTCGATCCAGCCGATCGGCGCGTGTGCGGCGGTGAGAATTTCCTGGACGGCGGCGGCGACCTCGGGGCCGATGCCGTCGCCGGGGATGAGAACGACCTCGTGCTGGCTCATGCCGCGAGCGTAGCGGACGCGCGACGCCTTCGGGAGCGGTCGCGATCCGGCATCAGACGCGCGTCGCGCCCGACAGGAGCCACGTCAAGAACATCAGTCCGAACACCAGGTCGCCGACCGCGCTGAGCGGCGCCGTGAAGGCGACCGAGCCCGCGAGCCAGAAGCCGACCAGGATCGCGACGAACGACAGCTTGCCGCCCGCGCACACCGCGACGAAGAGCTCGTCCGCGCGACCGGTCCAGCCCGCGTAACCGTAGGCGACACCGAACACGAAGACGAACATCGCGATCGTGACGAGGTAGAGCGCATGCTCGGCCGGCGGCACGCCGACCAGCGCCCGGATCGGAGCTGCGAACGGCAGGAAGAGCAGCGCCCCGCAGAGGTTCATCACCGCGGTCGCGAGAAACGCGCGCCGGAGCCCGATCGGCAGCATGCGCTCCGCTTATCGCGGATCGACGGGCACCGCCATGCGCAGCCGCTGCGATGCGAAGACGCGCCTGTCGCCCCGTTCAGCCGACCTCGACGACCATGCACGGATCGAAGCGGTCGTTCTGGATCGCGCCCTGCCGCGTGTGGCCGCGGGGATTGCAGAGCACGCGCGTGCCGTTGACGTCGTAGTCGAAGCCGTCGTGCGCATGCCCGTGCACCCACAGCGCGACCTTTCGTCCATCGAGCAGGTGCTCCGCGTCGGACACGAACGACGGATTGACGATCGACTCCGCGAAGCGCGGATGGATGCTGCGCGGCGACGGCGCGTGGTGCGAGACGACGACCGTCGGCCCGTCGTGCGGCTCGGCGAGTCGATCCTCGAGCCAGCGCGCGCTCGTGGCGAACCGAGCAGCGGCGTCGTGCGGCGTGAAGGGCGCACCGTGGTCGTCGCGCCGGATCGCGCGGAAGTCCTTGACGAGACGCTGTGCCTCGTACATCGCGAGCACACGCGCCTCGGGATCGACGTAGAGCTGGAAGTCGGTCCACAGCGTCGTGCCGAGGAAGCGCACGCCGCCCAGCACCAGAGCGTCGTCCGCGAGGATGTGCACCGACGTTCCGCGCGCGAGCTCGCGCAGGCGACCGATCGCGCCCGGGATCGAGTGGCCGTGATACTCGTGGTTGCCTGGAACGAGCACCGTGGGGCGCTCGAGCGCACGCGCCCAGGCGATCGCCTCGTCCGGCGTGCCGAGGTCGCCGGCGATCACCGTGACGTCGGCATCGGTCGCCGGCGGATCGAGCCGGTGGACGCCGAGGTGGAGGTCGGACAGGACGTGCAGCTTCATGGGGATCGGAGGGGCGGGGGGGCAGGCACGGCGAGCGACGCGAGAGGCGGTGGCACGCCGTGCGACGGCTCGATCCGGATAGCAGCCCACGCGCGACGCGGGCAATGCACGATCTCCGGCGGCTGCCGGCTCTCCGGCATGAGCCTCGGCAGATGTCGTAGCCGACGCGTCCTCCCGCTTCCCTGCGATCCCGCCGATGTCGTAACAAGCGGCTCATGCGCACCGGCACCACCCGCATCCACATCCTCCTTCGTGTCCTCTCGGCGCTCCTCGTGGTCGCGATCGCGAGCGGCGTCACGGCACGCGATGCGCGCGCGGCGGCCCCGGGCTTCGACGACTTCGGCGGCTGGCTCGGTGTACAGACCACGGCCACCGGCCGCTTTCGCACCGAGCAGATCGACGGCGTCTGGTGGCTCGTCACGCCCGACGGGCACGGACTCTTCTCCGCCGGTATCGTCGGCGTGCGCGTGCTCGGCGACTACGAGCCGTCGACCGGCACGGCGCCGTATCAAGACAACGTGCTCGCCCGCTACGGCAGCGAGGCGGCCTGGGCCGACGTCGCGCTGGCGCGCCTGCGCGACCTGAACGTCAATACCATCGGCGCGTGGAGCCGGACCGATCTGTTCGTCGAGGCCTTGCCCTACACGCCGATCCTCTCCTTCGCGCAGTATGCTCCGCCGGTGCCCGGGGTCGCGGCCGGTCTCACCGGTCAGCTCGTGCGCGACTACTTCGATCCGACGTTCGCGAGCGGTGCGGCACTCGAGGCGCAGAACGCGGCGCCGTGCGCCGCCGATCCGTGGTGCATCGGCGTCTTCAGCGACAACGAGCTCGGCTGGGGCCCGGGCGTGGTGCTCACGCTGCCGATCTTCGATGCGTACTTCCGGCTGCCGTCCGGGGCGCCGGGCAAGCTCGCGCTGCAGGCGTGGCTCGAGCAGCGCTACGCGGGCGACGTCGCGGCGTTCAACGCCGACTGGGCGCTGTCGCTGGCGAGCTTCGCCGACGTGCAGGGCGTGACGACCCTCGCCGCGAGCTGGAACGGCGACGGTCCGGCACGGCAGAGCGTGCGGCACGCGTTCTCCGGCGTCGTCGCGGAGAAGTACTTCCGCGTGGTGCACGACGCGCTCCGCGCCGTCGATCCGAGCATGCTGATCCTCGGCGCGCGCTTCCTCTCGTACAGCACGCCGCCCGAGGTCGCGGCCGCGGCCGGTCCGTGGGTCGACGTGCTGAGCACCAATTACTACGAGTTCGGCCCGAGCTGGTTCGCGCTCGCGCAGACGCTGGGCGCGAGCGCGGGCTACGTCCCCGCGGCGCGCATGTTCGACGACGTCGACACGCTGTACGCGCTCGCCGGCAAGCCGGTGCTGATCAGCGAGTTCGGCTACCGCTCGGCCGAATCCGAGCTGCCGAACACGTTCCCGCCGTTCTACCCGACGCTCGCGACGCAGGCGGAGCGCGCCGGCGCGTTCGGCGTCTACCTGCGCCGCGCCCTGCAGCGCCCGTTCGTGGTCGGCACGCACTGGTTCAAGCACGCGGACCAGCCGATCGGTGGCCGCAACGACGGTGAGGACAACAACTGGGGCATCGTCGACCTGCACGACGACCCTTACGTGGCGCTCGGCGACCGGATGCGCCTCCTGAACGGCGAAGCGCCCGCGCGTCGCGTGCTGGTGCCGGGCGGAACCGACGCGCGCGACGAGTGCCTGATCGAGTGGAGCGCGACCGCGCCGTCGACGCTGCGCACGCGCGGCACGGTCACGCTGCCGACCGGCAAGGTCGTGTGCGAGGACGGCGATCCGACCTGCGACCTCGACCCCGCGCCCGGCCGCTGCGCGTTCGAGATCGCGCCGTGTGCCGCGACTGCCGACGCGCGCCTGCCGCTGTGCACGCCGGCTGCGCTCGATGCCGTCAATCTCGTGCAGCCGACCTCGGTGCGCGAGCCGGACGCGGCCCCGGCGCTCGCGGCGAGCCTCGCGTCGCTCGCAGCCCTGCCCGTGCCGGGCGACGCCGCGACCATCTGCGGCCACGCCGTCCGCATCACGGTGGATCTCGCCGGCCGCGCGCGCGCGGCGAAGACCGTCGCGACCCGCGTCTCGTCCGGCAAGCGCCGCGACGCGGACCGCCTGCAGCTCGTCTGCGAGCGCGCCGGCTGACGTCCGTCGGCTTCGCCGACCACGAAGGGATGCAGACGCGCCGAGCGTCTTCGTCCGACGTCCTCAGCGGCTTCGCCGACCACGAGGGGATGAAACAGCAGGGCGTCTCGTCTGACGGCGAGGTTCTTGACGCACGCCGCTCGCCGGCACAGGCTCGGGGAGTGAGGCGGCGCGACGATGGGGCGTTCGTGCGCGTCGAGGGCGCGCGCGAGCACAACCTGAAGAACGTCTCGGTGGCGCTGCCCCGCGACGCGCTGGTGGTCTTCACCGGCGTCTCGGGCTCAGGCAAGTCGTCGCTCGCCTTCGGGACGCTGTACGCGGAAGCGCAGCGCCGCTACCTGGAGTCGGTCGCGCCCTACGCGCGACGGCTGTTCCACCAGATCGGCGCGCCCGACGTCGACCGGATCGAGGGACTGCCGCCGGCGGTCGCGCTGCAGCAGCAGCGCGGCGCGCCGACCGCGCGGTCGTCTGTCGGCAGCGTGACCACGCTCTCGAACCTGATCCGCATGCTCTACTCGCGGGCCGGCAGGTACCCGCGCGGTCTCGAGCGGCTCGAGGCGGAGGCGTTCTCGCCGAACACGCCCGCCGGTGCATGCCCACGCTGTCACGGCCTCGGGCGCATCTACGACGTCACCGAGCGCTCGCTGGTGCCGGACGACTCGCTGTCGATCCGCGAGCGCGCGATCGCCGCCTGGCCGCCCGCGTGGCACGGCGGCAACCTGCGCGACATGCTGATCTCGCTCGGGCACGACGTCGACCGCCCGTGGCGCGAGCTGCCGAAGAAGACCCGCGACTGGATCCTGTTCACGGACGAGCAGCCGGTGGTGCCGGTCTACGACGCTTGGGATGCGGCCGACGCGCGCAAGGCACGCAAGCGCAACGCCGAGCCGCTCTACCGCGGCAACTTCTCGAGCGCGCGGCGCTACGTGCTGACGACGTTTGCGACCACCGCCAACGCGGCGATCAAGAAGCGCGTCGCGCGCTACCTCGTGAACGCGGAGTGTCCGCAGTGCGCCGGCAAGCGTCTGAAGCGCGAGGCGTTGTCGGTGACCTTCGAAGGTCGCGACATCGCGCAGCTGTCGCACCTGCCGCTGCGCGGCCTGGCCGAGCTGCTCGCACCGTACGCGCGCGGTGATGCGCCGGCGCTGTCGCGCACGGCGCGTGCACATCCCGAGCAGGCGATCGTCGCGCGCCGCATCGCCGCGGATCTGTGCGCGCGCCTCGAGGTCCTGCTCGACCTCGGCCTCGGCTATCTGGCGCTCGAGCGCGCGACGCCGACGCTCTCGCCCGGCGAGCTGCAGCGGCTGCGGCTCGCGACGCAGGTGCGCTCGAACCTGTTCGGCGTGGTGTACGTGCTCGACGAGCCGTCGGCCGGATTGCACCCGGTCGACACCGAGGCGCTGCTGCGCGCGCTCGATCGTCTGAGGACCGCGGGCAACTCGTTGTTCGTGATCGAGCACGAGCTCGACGTCGTGCGGCACGCCGACTGGGTGGTCGACGTCGGTCCGGGTGCCGGAGGGCAGGGCGGCGAGATCCTGTACAGCGGGCCGCTCGCGGGGCTCGCGCATGTCCGTGCTTCCGAGACCGCGCGTCACCTGTTCGTCGGTGCGCACGGGCGACGCGACCGGGACGCAGCCGCGGCGACGAGCTCCGCGCCCGCGCCGCACACACCGCGCACGCCGCGAGCTTGGCTGTGCTTGACGGACATCGAGCGCAACAATCTGCACGGCCTCGAGGTCGCGCTGCCGCTCGGCGTCCTGTGCGCGGTCACCGGGGTGTCGGGCTCGGGCAAGTCGAGCCTCGTGAGCCAGGCGCTGGTCGACCTGCTCGCGGCGAAGCTCGGCCACGCGCCGACGAGCGACGACGTCGAGACCCCCGAGGACGCGCTGGAGCGCGCGCCCGACACGCCGAGCGGCGGCCGGATCGCGAGCGGCGCCGAGCACGTCGTGCGGCTCGTGCGCGTCGACCAGAAGCCGATCGGCCGCACGCCGCGCTCGAACCTCGCGACCTACACCGGGCTCTTCGATCACGTGCGCCGGGCGTTCGCGGCGACGCCGGCGGCGCGTGCGCGGCGCTACGACGCGGGGCACTTCTCGTTCAACCTGCCGAAGGGCCGCTGTGCGACCTGTTCCGGCGAGGGCTCGGTGATGGTCGAGCTGCTCTTCCTGCCGAGCGTCTACGCGCCGTGTCCGACGTGCCACGGGGCGCGTTACGACGCGAAGACGCTCGCGGTGAAGCTGCGCGGCCGCTCGATCGCCGACGTGCTGGACTCGACGGTCGACGCGGCGTGGACGTTCTTCGCCGACGCACCGGCCGTGCGTCGTGCGCTCGACGTCCTGCGCCGGGTGGGGCTCGGCTACCTGCGTCTCGGCCAGCCGGCGACCGAGCTCTCGGGCGGCGAGGCGCAGCGCATCAAGCTCGCCACAGAGCTGCAGCGTGGGCAGCGTGCGGGCACGATCTACGTCCTCGACGAGCCGACCACCGGCCTCCACCCGAGCGACGTCGAGCGCCTGCTCGGCCAGCTCGAGGACCTCGTGGACGGCGGCAGTACCGTGCTCGTCGCGGAGCACGACATGGGGCTCGTCGCGCGCTGCGACTGGGTGATCGACGTCGGCCCGGGCGCGGGGGAAGACGGCGGTCGGATCGTCGCGAGCGGCCCGCCCGACGTGGTCGCGCGCAGCGCCGAGAGCCGCACCGCGCCGTACCTCGCGCGCGCTCTCTCGTCC
>JAIEPK010000649.1 GCA_019749875.1 Candidatus Binatia bacterium
GGTCCGGTCATGCCGTCCCTCCGCCGCAGCGCGCGGGCGCAGGCGGGACGACGCGGATCACCGCACGAGCGCATCGTTCGGCACGAGCCGCCGCGGCGGCGATCGGGATGCCCCTCGGGAGGTCGTCCGCACGCACGAGCGAGCGTTTCTCACGACGACGCGCCAACGTCAATGCAAAGCGACGACTGCGCTTCGCGACAACGGCTGCAGCCACGCGCGACCGAGCGACGGCGAGCGGTCGCCGCGAGCTCAGACCGTCGTGCGGCCCGCGTCAAGCAATCTTCGCGAGCGTCTCCTCGCCGAACTTCGTCATCGCCTCGATCACGTCGCCGCCCATGCCGAGCGCCGGCAGCGGCACCAGCAGCCGCGACACGCCGAGCTCCGCGTAACGCGCGACGACGTCCGGACCTTCCATCGGCGGGATCCACATCGCGCTGATCTCGATCGTGCTGCGCTCGCGCCCGACCTCGGCGCACGCCGCGTCGAGCTTCGGCAGCAACGCCGCGAGCTGGTCGATGGTCGCGGTCGGTGCGTACCAGCCGTCGCCGTAGCGCGCGACGCGCTCGAGCGCCTTGCCCTTCGAGCCGCCGATGACGATCGGCAGCGGCTTCTGCACCGGCACCGGGTAGCTCTTGAAGCCGTGCCACCGCAGGAACTCGCTCTCGTGCTCGACGACCTCGCCCGACCAGACCTTGCGCATCGCCGCGAGGTAATCGTCGGCGCGCGCGCCGCGACGCTCGAACGGCACGCCGAGCGCCGCGAACTCCTCCTCGAGCCAGCCGACGCCGAGCCCGAGCATGAAGCGTCCGTTCGACACGAAGTCGAGGCTCGCCGCCTGCTTCGCCAGATACAGCGGGTTGGTCTGCGGCAGGATGTTGACGCCGGTGCCGAGGCGCACGCGCTTGGTGCTCGCGGCGATCGCGGTGAGCGCGATCAGCGGGTCGACGAAGTTGGTCTCGGGCGTCGCCCCCATCTTGCCGTCGGCGCTGTAGGGGTACTTCGACGCGTAGTCGACGGGCACCATCACGTGCTCGAAGGTCCACACCGACTCGAAGCCGACGTTCTCGGCGTGCACCGCCATGCCGACCATCTTGTCGACGCTCTTCACGCCGATGTTCACCGGGATCAGTCCGACCTTCATCGCGAGACCTCCTGCGTTCGCGCGGGCGACCGCCGCACGCCGACCGATATTGACACACGTCGTGCCGGAATGTTCAAGCCGGCGCGGAGGTCCGACCATGATCGAGCACGGCCGCGAAGGCAACGTCCACGTCGTCACGCTCGGCGACGACGCGAATCTCATCAACCCGGCGTTCGTCGCGCGCCTGCACGAGGTGCTCGACGCGGTCGACGCGGCGAGCGACGGGCCTTCGGCCCTGGTCCTGACCGCGCGCGGCAAGTTCTTCAGCAACGGCCTCGACGTGGCGACGCTGATGCAGCTCGAGCCAGACGTGATGAAGCAGTTCAACCGGGATCTCGTGCGCGCGTTCGGCCGCCTGGTGACGCTGCCGATCCCGACCGCGGCGGCGATCAACGGGCACGCGTTCGCCGGCGGCGCGATCCTCGCGCTGACCTGCGACTGGCGCGTCGTGCGCGCCGACCGCGGCTGGATCTGCATGTCGGAGGTCGACGCCAAGGTTCCCGTCGGCAGCGGCCCGATGGCGATGCTGCGCGCGAAGCTGCCCGCGGCGACGGTGCGCGACGCGATCCTGATCGGCAAGCGCTACGCGGCCGACGAGGCGATCGCCGCCGGCTGGGCCGACGCGAAGGCCGCCGAGGACGCGCTCGTCGCCGCGGCGCTCGACATCGTGCGCCCGCTGGCAGAGAAGGACCGTGGCATCTACCGCTCGCTGAAGCGCACGCTCTGGGGAGACCTCGGACGCGCCTTCGGCCTCGACCTCTGAGGAATCGCGCGCATGAACCGTCTCCGCCTGATCGTCACGCTGCTCGGCGTGTTCTTCACCGTGCAGGGCCTCGGCTTCCTGCTCGCCCCGCAGCGCGCCGTCGAGTCGCTCGGCATGCCGCTGCTCGACGGCCTCGCGCGCAGCACGCAGCTCGGCGACTTCGCCGCGTTCTTCCTCGTCGGCGGCCTGAGCATCCTGTACGGCAGCCGTCCGGGCAACGCGCGCGCCCTGCTCTTCCCGGCGGCGCTGATCGGTGGCGCCGCGGTGACCCGCACGCTCGCCTGGCTGCTGCAGGGCGCGGACTTCGCGGGCATGTTCATCGCCGTCGAGGTGATCACCGGCGTGCTCCTGTACCGCGCGGCGGAGACCATCGACTCGCGGCTCTGAGTCGAGCCGCGCCGCAACGGCCGGCGCCGTGAGGTCCGCGGCAGCGCGTCGTCACACCAGACGACCGCGCTCGCCCTCACGCCGCGCGCCGAGCGCGGCGCCACGCGATCTCGACGCACGGCGCGAACGCGGCGCGAAGGTGGGCACGGAAAGCCCGACGAATCCCGCGAGCGGCACGACGCCGGGCAGCGTAGCCGATCGACCGCCGCCCGTGCGCGTCATTCCGGCGCGGCGCTGCTCGACGCTGCGGCGGCGGCCGCAGCCTCGGGCCAGAGCGGCAGGAGCTGCACGCCGACCTGCGCCGCCTCGCGCTCCACGTCCGGCATGAAGCCGCGGTCGGGTGCCACGTTCAGCAAGGCCGCGAGCCCCCACATGATCTCCGTGCCGTCGCGTGTCGTGTCGACCTGCGCTTCCCGCCCGCTGCGGTCGCGCGCCGTCAGCCGGTAGCCGTACGTATCGGCCCACCACAGCGGCACGAACGCGGAGAGCACGAAATAGCCGGGATGCACCGATGCCGCGTCCTCGTCCGGTCCATCGTCGACCGGGTGGATCTGCACGGTCACGTCGGCATCGGACACCGACGTGCCGATGCGCGAGAACAAGCCGGTGTCGCGCAGCATCTCGATCACGCGGCGGGTGATCACCAAGCACGGCTCGCTGCCTGCGGGCGGCACGGGGTTGCAGCCGACGATGGCGGCGCGCTTGGGCGCGCGCGCTGCCGCGGCGACGAGCTCGAGCTCACCGTCGCTCGGCCGCGGCGCGAGCGGCACCGAGGCGCAGCCGAGCGCCGTCAAGCAGATCGCCGCCAGCAGCGCGCGGCTCACCGGAAGGCCGGCCTCACCGCGACGCGCTCACGCTCGAGTCGAGCGTGCAGGTCACGTCGCCGAACTCGCACGAGCCCGACGCCGTGATCGTGCCGTCGAGCTCGAGCTGGTCACCGACGAGCGTGCCGCCGAAGGTCTGCGTCGAGCCGCTCTGCGAGCAGCCGCGGATGTCGAAGTCGCGCGGCGTTCCGGTCGCCGTCAAGCGGTTGCCGCTGATCGTCCCGGTCGCGAACGTGTCGCCGTTGGCGCGCGCCACGAACGAGCAGCCGCTCTGCACGATCGTGAAGGTCGACGCGTCGCTGCTGCTGATCGGGATGCTGATGCCCTGCGGCCCCGTGCACGTGCCGTCGACGCGGTTCGTCCCCGAGTAGTCGCCCGACGCGTCCACGCAGTCGGTCGCGCCGGGGCACTCGCCGCCGGGTGCGAACACGCACAGGCCCGGGCAGTCGACGCCGCCGTCGGCATCGCAGCCGTCGCGCGGATCGTCGGCGCAGCAGCGCTGCCCCGGACAGCGCGCGCGCACCGTGCCGCCGCAGTGCTGCACGGCGAGCTTTCGTCCCGCACCGATCGCGTAGCAGGCGCAGCCGTCCGCGCCCGACGCGAACGGCAGGCAGAGACCGCGCGCGATCAGCCCCGTGTTGCCGACCGGGAACGAGCAGCCGCCGCCGCAGCTGCCGGTCGCACCATCGCCGCAGGTGATGCACGACGCCGGCACCTCATCGAGGCGGCAGCCGCACACGTCCTGATCGGTGAGCACGACCTTGCCGAGGACCGCGTCGCAGCCGCCGACGCGCACCGAGCAGCCGGCCCCGGTCGGGCACGCGCCGGCGACGCTCGCTGCCGTGGACGCGTCCGCGGCCGGATCGCCGGTGAGATCGAAGTCGGTCGAGATGATCGACGGCGGATCGGAGGTGCGGCCGATGATCACGATCTCGGGATCCGATTGCGGCGTCGCGGGCAGGCCGCCGGGCGGCAGGAGGAACGACGCCGACAGCTGCACGTCGTCGCCGATCAGCGTCCACGCGCTCGCGGCGCAGCCGAGCGCGGTGTCCTCGCAGGCGCTGGTGCCGTCGCAGGTGAAGCGGAACGTACTGCCGAGATCGTCGAGCGTGCCCGTCGAATCCGGCCGCGGCACGCAGTGGATGAAGCTCGGTGCGCTGCCGTCCGGCTTGAAGACGTTGCCCGTCAAGCTCACGACGTCGTTGCGGAACGTGCCGTCGTCGTTCTGGACCGGCACCAGGTTCAGCGAGATCGACCAGCGCTGCCCGCCCAGGTCCTTGTTCACGAGGTAGTTGTAGCCGTCGTACGTGAGCGTCGCGCCGCGCGACGCCTCGACACCCGCCCACGCCCGGCGCGGCACGATCCCCGCGACCTCGACCGGATCGGCGAGCCAGCGCTGGAGGCCGCCCCACAGCGCGCGCACGCGCGCCAGCGCGATCGCGGCGAAGCCGTGCCTCGCGACGAGCGCGGCAGCGCCGGCCGCCGACGACGCGAGCGGCTCGCTGCCGTTGCCGTTCGGCGGCAGGAAGAAGCTCGCCGGGATCTGCACGTCGCGCGAGATCACGCTCCAGCCGGTCTGCGCGCACTCGGTCGCCGTGGTCGCACAGGCGTCGGCGCCCTGGCAGGTGAAGCGGAAGGTGCTCGACGGGTCCGCGAGGTCGCCGGTCGAATCGTCGCGGATCTGGCACAGCACGAAGACCGGCGGGCTGCCGTCGGGCTTGAACACGTTGCCGGTCGCATTGAGGAGCTGGCGTGGCTCCGCGGTCGACAGGTCCAAATTGATCGTCCAGCGCTCGCCGGCGAGGTCCTTGTTCACCATGTAGCTCAGGCGGTCGGGGCTGAGCGTGGCACCGCTCTGGGCGCGCGCGGCGCCGGCTGCGACGAGCACGACGAGGCTCGCCAGGACGATCGGGAATCGGGGGGAACGCAGCATCGGGGCACGCCTCCTCGTGCCCCGAGGATTAGTCGCTGGCCCGGTGCACGGCAAACCGTTGCCGTCCTCCGGGCAGCGCATCTCGGTGCTCGCCTCGCTGACCAGCCCCTTGCCGAGCAGCCGGCACGTGCCCCGCAGGCGGCCGCGCGGCCCATCCACCTTCACCCGGCCGGCGGTCGACCGGAGTGTCGCCGAGGTTCCACACGAAGCAGACCATGTGCTCCGCGTCCTCGCTCCAGAGAGCCGCTCGCCAGCGTGCCGGCCTGGGCCGTGGCCGCACCCAGCATCATGCCCAATCCGCGGGCAACGGCGGCGATCGGGCTGCGCCCGGAGCGAAAGGGTCTACCGGGGTCGATCTGCATGGTCGTCTCCTGGTCGCGGCGCGGCAGAAGCCGCGCGAGTCGCGTTCACGGAGACGGCGTTCGCGGCAGGTGAAGATCGTGCACCGCCGCCGCGGCGGGTGCCATGGCGTCACAGGCCGCAAGGACCAGCAGCGGCACCACCCAGCAGGGATAGTGCGTGTAGAGCACCGAGTTGAAGTCGACGAAGACCGACATCACCAGCAGCGACGCCATGCTCATTCCTACCCGGCCGCCGAGCGCGTACGCGTACACGATGCCCATCAGACCCAGCATCGGGATCTTGGCGGGCAGCCCGACCAGGCCGACGACCTCGTCGATCGACGGCGCGCCGAAGTGGCTGCGCGGCAGACGGGTCGCGGAGAACAGGATCGAGCGCACGTACGCCTCGGGCTCGCTCCACAGGAACGGCAGCGAGAACGCGAGCGGCACGGCGCCGATCAGCAGCAACGCGCGCACCACGGCACGCGGCCGCAGCTCCGGCACCGCGTGACTCCAGGCATGGATCAAGAACAGCGGCACCAGGAAGATGGCGATCTGCTTCGCCGCGAGCGACACGCCGAGCAGCAGCATCGCGGCGTCCGGGCGCCGCTCGAGCAGCACCAGCGCGAGCAGCAAGAAGAAGATCGGGATGAAGTCGATCTGCGCGACCAGCACCTCGAACAGCGTCCAGCGGTTCCACGCCCAGAACAGCGCCGCGAAGAGCGCGAACGCGGCGAGACCGCGCCGCCAGACGACCGTCAGCAGCAGCAGCGCGATCGCGACGTCGAAGCCCGCGAACACCACGCGCCAGAACGCGAGCCACTCGCCGTACACGCGCAGCCCGAGGTTCTGCGTCAGCGCCGCCGCACAGTAGAACAGCGGGAAGTACGTCGAGTACTTGTCGTTGGTGCGCATGTCGCCCTGCAGGATGCGCGTGTACGGGCTGCCGCCGTCCGCGAGTGCGAGGCTGTCGCGGAAGATGAACGCGATGTCCGCGTTGCGGTCGACGGTGCGGAAGTAGGTCGCGTTGGGCGCGACGGTCGCGGCGACGACGAGCAGCGCCGCGAGCCAGAAGACCGCGCTGCGCGTCACGGGCTGCAGGCTCGCGTCCATCTCAGCCGTCCGCGCCGAACAGCAGCGTCACCGGACCGCGGTTCACCAGGTGGACGTCCATGTCGGCGCCGAAGCGGCCCTCCGCGACCTCGATCTCGAGCCCGCGCACGTGCTCGACGAACGCGCGGTAGAGCGGCTCCGCCTGCGTGCCCGGCGCGGCGCGCGACCAGGACGGCCGGCGGCCGGCGTTGGTGTCGCCCCACAGCGTGAACTGCGACACCACCAGCATCGCACCGCCGGTGTCGGCGAGCGCGAGATTCATGCGGCCCTGCGCGTCGTCGAAGATGCGCAGCTGCGCGATGCGGGTCGCGAGCGCGCGTGCGGCGGCTTCGTCGTCCTCGCGTCCGACGCCGAGCAGGACCAGCATGCCCGCACCGATCCGGCCGACGACCTCCCCGGCGACCTCGACCCGCGCCTCGCCCACCCGCTGCACGACCGCCCGCACGTCTCGAGTCCTCGCTGCGCGCCGCTCAGACGGTGTCGATGCAGGTGCGCATGAAGCCGCAGCAGCGGCAGAGCCACTTGCAGTGCCCGAGCGACTGCATGCCCTCGCCGCACGCGTCACAGCGCGTGTACTCCGGCGCGCGCCGCGGCTGCGTGCCGGCCGTCGTCCGGCCGGTGCCGGAGAGCCGCGTCACGTTGCGCGAGACCCTGCGATCGTCGCGAAGCTCCATCCCCGCCTCCTCCTCCGTGTTCCGCGAGCCGTCCCACGGACCGTGCGAGGCTGCCAGCTTCCGGACACGACGGCAACCTGCCGCCGCGGTCACCTTGCGTTGCTGCACCGGGACTGCGAGATTCCGACCTTCAGGCCGGCCCGTCCGGGCCGCCGCCCCAACCCGCCATCGGAGGTCAGAAAGAATGCCCATGCGCGAAGCAGTGATCGTCGCCACGGCCCGGACCGGACTCGCCAAGTCGTTCCGTGGATCGTTCAACCAGACGCGGCCGGACGACATGGCCGCCGCCTGCGTCAAGAAGGTCATGGAGAAGACGCCGCAGCTCGATCCGGCCGAGGTCGAGGACGTCGTCATGGGCACCGGCTTCCCCGAGGGGCCGCAGGGCTTCAACGTCGGCCGCAACGTCGCGATCATGGCCGGCCTGCCGGTGACCGCGGCCGGCACGACCGTCAGCCGCTTCTGCTCGTCGGGCCTGAACGCGGTCGCGGTCGCGGCGCACCAGGTGCAGGCCGAGGGCGCGGAAGCCGTCATCGGTGGTGGTCTCGAGTCGATCACCATGATGCAGAACGACTTCAACAAGAAGAACCTGTTCAACCCGTGGCTCATGGACCACAAGCGCGACATCTACATGCCGATGGGCCTCACCGCCGAGGTCGTCGCGGAGCGCTACAAGGTCAGCCGCGAGAAGCAGGACGAGCTCGCGTTCCTGTCGCAGCAGCGGACGGCGGCGGCGCAGCAGTCGGGCAAGTTCGACGACGAGATCTTCCCGATGACCGTCAAGATGCAGGTCACCGACAAGGCGACCGGCACGACGTCCGAAAAAGAGGTTACCGTCGACAAGGACGAGTGCAACCGTCCGCAGACGACGCTCGAGGGCCTGGCATCGCTGCCGGGCGCGTTCAACCCGCAGGGCAGCGTGACGGCGGGCAACTCGTCGCAGTTCTCCGACGGCGCGTCGGCGAACCTCATCATGAGCTACGATCGCGCGAAGAAGCTCGGCATCGAGCCGCTCGGCTTCTTCCGCGGCTGCGTGTTCGCGGGCTGCGAGCCGGACGAGATGGGCATCGGTCCGGTGTTCGCGATTCCCAAGCTGCTCAAGCTGCACGGCCTCAAGATCGACGACATCGACATCGTCGAGCTCAACGAGGCGTTCGCGTCGCAGGCGGTGTACTGCCGCGACAAGCTCGGCATCGACCCGGCGAAGTTCAATCCGAACGGCGGCGCGATCTCGATCGGCCACCCGTACGGCATGACCGGCTCGCGCATGGTCGGCACGCTGCTCCTCGAGCTGAAGCGCCAGAAGAAGCGCTGGGGCATCGTCTCGATGTGCATCGGCGGCGGCATGGGCGCCGCGGGCCTCTTCGAAGCGGCCGTGTGACGTAGACCGAACACGCTTCGCGTGTCAGCGGGCCGGTGGCGTCGTGTGCCACCGGCCCGTTCGCGTTTCGAGGCCGACGTCGGCAACGAAGTGCGCGGCAGGGATCGCTTCAACTTCGGACGCGGCGCAAGGTAGCGCCACCGTGATTCTGACCGACGGCACCGCGCCGCGACCGGCGCACCGATGAGCGACGCGCCGCGGCTCCTCGACGCGCGCCACGACCAGGCGTTCCCCACGCTGTCCCCCGCGGACGTCGCACGGATCCGTCGCTTCGGCGACCCGCAGACGTACCAGGACGGCGAAGTCGTCGTGCGCGCCGGCGAGAGCGGGCACGGGCTCCGGCTGATCCTGTCCGGCGAGGTGATCGTCGACCAGGTCGCGCACGACGGGCGTCGCGAGACCATCGTCGTGCACCAGGCGGGCTCGTTCATGGGTGAGCTCGCGCAGCTCTCCGGGCAGCCGTCGCTCATCGAGGCGCACGCGCGGGGCCGCGTCGACGCGGTGGTGATCCCGCCCGAGCGCCTGCGCGGGCTGCTGATCGCCGAGGCGGAGATCGGCGAGCGCATCATGCGCGCGCTGATCCTGCGCCGCGTGGCGCTGATCGAGAGCCACGCCGGCGGGCCGATCCTGGTCGGCCCCGCGGACAACGGCAGCGTGCTGCGCCTGGCGGACTTCCTGCGCCGCAACGGACACCCGTACCAGCAGCTCGATCCCGAAGCGGACAGCTGTGCGGCGACGCTGGTGGAGCGCTTCCACGTCGATCCCGGCCAGCTGCCGATCGTGCTCTGCCCCGGCGGGCAGCTGCTGCACGACCCGAGCGAGAGCGAGCTCGCGCGCTGCCTCGGGCTTGTCGGCACGCTCGATCCGGAGCGGCTGTACGACGTCGCGATCGTCGGCACCGGACCCGCCGGTCTCGCGGCCGCGGTGTACGGCGGCTCGGAGGGGCTGTCGGTGCTCGCGCTCGACTGTCGCGCCTTCGGCGGCCAGGCGGGAGCGTCGCAGCGCATCGAGAACTACCTGGGCTTCCCCACCGGCATCACCGGCATGGCGCTGATGGCACGCGCCTACAACCAGGCCCGCAAGTTCGGCGTCGAGATGGCGATCCCCGACGAGGTGCGTCGCCTCGAGGACGCGCGCGACGGCGCGAGCGGTGCGCTCGTCCTGCATCTGGCGAACGGCGAGGCCGTGCGGGCGCGCTCGGTCGTGGTCGCGAGCGGTGCTCGATACCGGCGGCCCGCGGTCGCGAACCTCGATGCGTTCGAGGCATCGAGCGTGCACTACTGGGCGTCGCCGCTCGAAGGGCGCCTGTGCGCCGGGCAGGAGGTCGCTCTCGTCGGCGGCGGCAACTCGGCCGGACAGGCCGTCGTCTACCTTGCGAGCCAGGTGCGGAAGGTCTGGCTGCTGGTGCGCGCGGCGCGCCTCGACGCCGGCATGTCGCGCTACCTGGTCGAGCGCATCGAAGGGCTGCCGAACGTCGAGGTGGTGACCGGCGCTCACCTAACGCGTCTCGAGGGCACCGACGGCACGCTCGAAGCCGTCAGCTGGCGGCGCCAGGGCGCGGATGACGAGACCACGCGTCCCGTGCGCCATCTGTTCCTGTTCATCGGCGCGGACCCGAATACCGACTGGCTCGCCGGCTCGGGCGTCGCCCTCGACCAGCACGGCTTCGTCGACACTGGCGGCGAAGCCGCGGACCGGCCTTCGGACGAGGGCCGCGGGGTCGGGACCCCGCGCGCTGCGCGCCGCCCGCTCGAGACCAGCGTGCCGGGTGTGTTCGCGGTCGGCGACGTCCGCACCGGCAGCGTCAAGCGCGTCGCCGCGGCGGTCGGCGACGGCGCGCGCGTGGTCGTGGCCCTGCACGCGTACCTCGCCGACACCGGCGTGACCGCGCCGCCCGCCGCGAGCGCAGGAAGGGAGTGACATGGCGACCGAATGCACCCATCTCGACGGCATCCGCGACGTGCAGCCCAGCGCACGCGGCTGCGAGGACTGCCTCCGTACCGGCTCGCGGTGGGTCCACCTGCGGCTGTGCCGGACGTGCGGACACGTCGGCTGCTGCGACGACTCGCCCAACCGTCACGCCACCGCGCACTACCATGCGACGACGCACCCCATCATCGAAGGCTACGACCCGCCCGAGGGCTGGGGCTGGTGCTACGTCGACGAGGTCGGCTTCGACCTGTCGGATCGCGCGACGCCGCAGGACGGTCCGATCCCGCGCTGGGTTTGACGCCGCCGCCGCGCCGCTGGCATGCCGCGCGCGCCGTCGCTAGACGTGCGCGGCGGAGGCGACGATGGCGAAATCCTACTGGCTCGTGAAGCAGGAGCCGACCAAGTACCCGTTCGAGCAGCTCGTCAAGGACAAGCGGACGACCTGGGACGGCGTGCGCAACTATCAAGCGCGCAACAACCTGCAGGCGATGCAGAAGGGCGACCGCGTCCTCTACTACCACTCGAACGTCGGCCAGGAGGTGGTCGGCGTCTGCGAGGTATCGAAGGCCGCGTTCCCCGACCCCACCACCGACGACGCGCGCTGGGTCGCGGTCGAGCTGTCGGCGGTGCGCGCGCTCGCGAAGCCGGTCACGCTGGAGGCGATCAAGGGCGATCCGCAGCTGCGCGACATCCCGCTCGTCAAGCAATCGCGCCTCAGCGTCATGCCGCTCGACGCGAAGGCGTTCGCGCGGATCGAGAAGCTCGGCGGCTAGTTCCACGAGGGGTCACGCGACCCCTCGCCCCAACGGGCAGAGCCCGTCGGGGCCCCACTCCCCGCGCTCGCTGCGCTCGGCCGCTCGCGGTGCGCGCGGGTGTCTGCACCGCGGGGCGCGACTCTGGCCGCCAAGGTGGCGGCGCCCGCCGGCGGCAGGCCGTCGAGGAACTCGCGCAGCGTCGCCGCGAAGGCGTCCGGGCATTCGAGGAACGGCGCGTGCCCGCCGTCGAACAGCTCGAGCCGTGCGCCGGGGATGCGCCGGATCGCGGGTCGGCTGCGCCGCAGCTGCAGGATGCGGTCGCGCCTCGCCCATGCGACCAGGACCGGACACGCGAGCGACGCCGCGACCTCGCGAAGATCCGCGTCGGGCTCGCCGAAGCTGCGCCATGCCTCGGCGAGGCGGGGCGCCATCTCGGTCGCCGCAGCGACGATGCGGGCGCGCTGCTCGGCCGCCGCCGGCGCGC
>JAIEPK010000137.1 GCA_019749875.1 Candidatus Binatia bacterium
GGCTTGGCGTACGGGATGCCGAGCCAGGCGTGCGCGCCGTAGCGGCCCTCGCCGCCGATCACGTCGCCGCTCTGCGTGGCCCGCCGCGTCGCCGGATCGGCGCCCGCGACGGGAGGCTCGGCACGCTTGCCGCAGCCGCTGCTCGCGAGCAGCGCGACGACGGCGAGCAGTCGTACGACGACGGCGGCGTCCGGGGTCCGGACGCGACGGCAGGGCCGCCGGTGGAGCCGCACGGCGCTCAGGCCGCGACGCCGGTCTTGGTCGGCTTGTGCACCGACGCCGTGCCGAGCGTCTCGAGCGGAGGCGACGGATCGGCGATGAGCCGATTCGCGAGCTCGATCTCCTCGGCGGTGAAAGCCCGCGTCGTGCAGCAGAACTCGACCAGCAGGCCGTTCGGATCGGTCGTGTAGATCGACGTGCACCACTCGTGGTCGACTTCGAGCACGGTGATGCCGTTCTCCTGCCAGATCCTTCGGCGTGCGTGCAGATCGTCGAGCGACGGCGCGTCGAAGGCGACGTGGTTCACCCACTCGGGGACGCCGAGGCTCTTCGCATGGTCGGCCTTCCAGTCGTCGCCGATCAGCGGATCGTGCAGGTCCCAGAACGCGATCATCTGCCCGTCGCCGGTGTCGTAGAACGCGTGCTTCGCCCAGCCTTGGTCGCCCGGGGTAGGCGCGACCACCACCTTCACGAGACGGAATCCCATGCGCCGCGTGTAGAACGCGTGCGTCGCCGCGAGGTCCTTGGTGCCGTACGCCACGTGGTGGAAAGCCATGCCAACCCTCCTGCTCGACGTCCGTTACGCCGCTCGGCCGTGCGACTCAAGCACAAAGGCTCCACGCTCGAGGTGATCCCCCGAGCGGACCGCCGCGCGGGTACGGCACGCCCTCGGGCGGCGATGCCGGCACCCGCTGCGGCATGGGCGTCACTGGTCGACCGGAGCCGCCACGTCGACGACGTCCGCGCCGAGCGTTCCGATGCGCACCGCGGCGCCGGTGAGCAGGTCGACGCGATAGAACGCCGGGACGCCGTCGACGGTCATGGTCGCGAAGCCTGCATTGCGCACGGTCACGCCGCTACGCTGCGTCGAGTAGACGTCGAAGCCGACCGGTCCGCTCGCATCGACGCCGAGCTTGCCGGTCGGGAACAGGACACCGCCGTTCGGCGGCGACTGCAGGACGATCTGGTCGCGGTCGCGATCGAGGTCGAACAGCGAGGTCGCCGTCGTCGGATCGAGGTCGTTGTTGGTGTAGGCGATCGCGACCACGCCGGTCGACGCGCCGGGCGCGGGCGGCGTGCCCTCGAGGTAGGCGAGCGTGCCGTCGGCGACGGTCGTCCCCGCGGCGTTCACGTTGTGACGCAGGTTCTGTCCGGTGTCGGACACGATGCGCAGGCGATCGGCCGCGGGATTGAAGTCGACGGCGAAGGCGCTGGCGTTCGGATCGAGCGCCACGCTGAGCTGGTTCACCCGCGTCGCCAGCGCGGACGCCGGATCCGCGAACTTGTAGACGCCGCCGCCGTCGCCGACGCCGTAGAGCAGGCCGTCTTGCACCCGGAAGTCGATGCCGACGAGCGCGGTGTCGTTGCCCGACAGCCCGGTGATCGCGCCGAGATCGCGCGGGCGCGACGGGTTGCACTCGCCGAAGCGCACCAGATGCTGATCGGCGGTCAGGCCGACGAAGTCGAGCTGCGGTCCCGAGCCCAGCAGCGCGCGCGCACCACAGCCGCCGGTGCGCGGCAGCGACGCCGCTCCGGCGGAGGCCGCGGCCAGCGTCAATCCCACGATCGCGCCCACGATCGCGCCCACGAACGTACGGGCGCAGGTCTTCCCTCGGAACATCGATGCCTCCTTCGCGCGGGCGTGGCGCCGGCGAGCGAGCGCCGGCAGTCGTCACGCGGGCGGCGCGACATGCCCGCCCATCGATCACGCGCAGAGCGGATACGCGCGGGCGCTGCCGCTGGATGCGCGGCGGGGGCTACTTCTGCTCTTAAGCGACGCTTTCGGGGTGCCGCCGCATAGGGCTTTTCCTATGTCCAGCAAAGGACTTTCCCTCGATCGCACGCTCCTGTACAGCGAGCAGATCGCCTCCCGCCGCGGCGTCCTGTGCAGCGGCGGCCCCCCCGAGGACGGAGCATCGATGAGCATGAACACGCACGTGAAGAAGTGGGTCGACGAGATCGCTGCGCTCACCACGCCGGACAAGGTCGTGTGGTGCGACGGCTCCGAGGAAGAGCGCGCACGTCTCACCGAGGAAGCGGTGAAGACCGGCGTCCTGATGCCGCTCAACCAGGACAAGATGCCGGGCTGCTACCTGCACCGGAGCGATCCCAGCGACGTCGCGCGCACCGAGCACTTGACGTTCATCTGTACGCCGAAAGAAGAGCAGGTCGGGCCGACCAACAACTGGATGTCGCCCGAAGACGCGCAGGCGAAGGTCCTGCCGCTCTACAAGGGCGCGATGAAGGGCCGCACGATGTACGTCGTGCCGTTCCTGATGGGCCCGGCCGGCTCGAAGTTCTCGAAGGTCGGCGTCGAGATCACCGACAGCATCTACGTCGTCCTCAACATGCGGATCATGACCCGCATGGGGAAAGTGGCGCTCGACCACCTCGGCGCGGGCGACGAGTTCACGCGGTGCCTGCACTCGCTCGGCGACCTGTCGCCGGATCGCCGCTTCATCTGCCACTTCCCCGAGCGCAACGAGATCTGGAGCATCGGCTCCGGCTACGGCGGCAACGCGCTGCTCGGTAAGAAGTGCCTCGCGCTGCGCATCGCGAGCACGCTCGGCCAGAAGCAGGGCTGGCTCGCGGAGCACATGCTGATCCTCGGCGTGAAGACGCCGCAAGGGAAGATGCACTACGTCACCGGCGCGTTCCCGAGCGCGTGCGGCAAGACGAATCTCGCGATGCTCGTGCCGCCCGCGAACATGCCGGGCTGGGAGATCACGACCGTCGGCGACGACATCGCGTGGCTGCGTCCGGGTGACGACGGCCGCCTCTGGGCGATCAACCCCGAGGCCGGCTTCTTCGGCGTCGCGCCGGGCACCAGCATGAAGACCAACCCGAACGCGATGCGGACGATCCAGACCAACACCATCTACACCAACGTCGCGCTCAAGCCCGACGGCACGGTGTGGTGGGAAGGCCACGACGATCCGCCGGTCGACGGCATGCTCGACTGGCAGGGCAAGCCCTGGGATCCGAAGAGCGGCGAGAAGGCCGCGCATCCGAACAGCCGCTTCACCGCGCCCGCGTCGCAGTGCCCGTGCATCTCGCCCGAGTTCGACAATCCGAACGGCGTGCCGATCAGCGCGATCCTGTTCGGTGCCCGCCGGCAGCGTCGCGTGCCGCTCGTCTTCCAGGCCGAGAACTGGCAGCACGGCACGTTCCTCGGCGCGACGCTCGCGTCGGAGACGACCGCCGCCGCGACCGGCAAGGTCGGCGTGCTGCGCCGCGATTCCATGGCCATGCAGCCGTTCTGCGGCTACAACATGGGCGACTACTTCGCGCACTGGCTCGAGGTCGGGAAGAAGCTCACCAAGGCGCCCGGCATCTTCCGCGTGAACTGGTTCCGCACCGACGCCGACGGCAAGTTCATCTGGCCGGGCTTCGGCGACAACCTGCGCGTGCTGAAGTGGGTGCTCGAGCGCTGCGAGGGCGGCGGCAAGGCGGTCAAGACGGCGATCGGCTGGGTGCCGACGCCGGACGCGCTCGACCTGCAGGGCGCCAAGATCGACCAGCCGCAGATCGAGGAGCTGCTCACGGTCGATCCGGCCGAGTGGCACGAGGCGCTCGAGCTGCAGAAGGAGTACTTCGAGAAGTTCGGCTCGCACACGCCCGACGGCATGTGGAAGGAGCACGACGAGCTCGCGAAGCGCGTCGCCGCCTGATCCTGCGTCTCGATCGGCGCTGAACGAACGGCGTGCTCTCTCGCGGGGGCACGCCGTTCTTCGTGGTGCCAGCCGACGCTACGCTGCGTGCGCCGGCGAGCGCTGGCCGGTCGACTCCAGCACGCGCTGCCACTCCTCGCCGTACGGGTCGATGCAGCGACGTCCCGCGATCGCGAGCGGGATCGGCACGTGCACGAAGTGCTCGTTCCACGACGAGACGACCAGGTTGGTGCGTCCGCTCATGCCCGCGTGCACCGCGTGCTGGCCGAGCGTCAAGCAGTACTGCGCATCCATCGGGTTCGCCGGCAGGCTGCGGATCACGTAGCTCGGATCGATGTAGCGGATCACCACTTCGTCCTTCTTCGCGGCGAAGTAGCGTGTGATCTCGTCGCGCAGGAAGACGCCGATGTCGTTCAGCTTGACGTTGCCCGACTTGTCGCGCTGCTCGGACTTGCCGTGGCTCGCGAGGTCCTGCCCGACGCCCTCCGCGACCACGACCACGGCGTGGTGCTTGAGCGCGAGGCGGCGCTCGAGGTCCTGCAGGAAGCCGTTCTCGCCCTCGAGCACCAGCGGGACCTCGGGGACCAGGCAGAAGTTGACGTCGTTGTTGGCGAGCGTCGCGTGCGCCGCGATGAATCCCGAGTGGCGCCCCATGAGCTTGACGAGCCCGACGCCGTTCCATGCGGCGCGCGCCTCGACGTGTGCCGCGCGGATGATGCTCCGGGCCGCGTCCACCGCGGTCGAGAAGCCGAAGCTGCGCCACGTCCACAAGAGATCGTTGTCGATCGTCTTCGGCACACCGACCACGGCGATCGGCAGCCGGCGGCGCGTGATCTCGTCGTGGATCGCGGTCGCGCCGCGCAGGCCGCCGTCACCGCCGAGGACGAACAGGATGCCGACCCCGAGACGGTCGAGCGTGTCGACCATGCCGCCGACGTCCTGCGGGCCGCGCGACGAGCCGAGGCACGTCCCGCCCTGCTCGTGCTGCGTGTCGACCTCGGCCGGAGTCAGCGCCACCGGCTCGTGGCGGCCGTCGCGGGCGAGGCCCTCGTAGCCGAAGCGGAAGCCCAGGATGCGCTCGACGCCGTAGGCGTACGTCAAGCTCAGAACGATCGCGCGCACGACGTTGTTGAGGCCGGGGCACAGGCCGCCGCAGGTGACGATTCCGGCCGTGAGCTGCTTCGGCTCGAAGAAGATCTGCTTGCGTGCGCCGGCGCGCTCGAAGCTCGGCAACGCAACGCCGCGCGCGCGGAGCGACTCGAGCTCGGAGGTCGTCTGGCAGAGAAGCACGCGCTCGGCGTCGTCGACGAAGGGCTCGCGGTGCCGCGGCACCGGCGAGCGCACGGCCGCCTCGCCCAGCGTGCGGATGTGGAGCTCGCCGGCGTCGGGGAAACGGGAGGTCCGAGGCGGGATCGCGGGGTCGCTCGTGCTCGTTGCCATGGCGCGTCATCTTAGGGTGCCGAGGCGGACGCGTAAACGCTCGCCACGGCGGCACTCGGCAGCGGACGAGATGCGACGTCGGCGGTGGCCCGGCGTGCGAGGCGCGTCGTGACGCGTGCACCAGCGGAGCGCGAACGGACTCGCGCACGCGCCGCGGCGGACGCTGCGCGCGACGCGCGATTCTGTCGCCGCCGCCACCCGCCTATCCTGTCCGGATGCACGCGAGCCGCCGGTCGTTCCTCCGTTCCGTCCTTCCCTTGCTCGTGCTCGTCGCGGGCGCCGGACGCAGCGTCGCTGCGACCGAGGTGGCGTGGCGGGAGTACGAGGATCCGAGCAGCACCGTCACCATGCAGGTGCCCGCGAGCTGGCGCGCCGGCAAGCAGGCCGAGCGCGGCCCGAGCCGGCTCGTCACCTTCAAGCTGCCCGAGTCCGGCAGCGAGCTGACGCTCGCGATCCAGCCGGATCTGAAGCGCGCCAACGAGCTGCCGGCGAGCCTCGCGCGCTCGTACTTCCCCACCGATGCGCTGGTCGAGAGCCCGCGCACGTCGCGCGGCAAGGGCTGGCTCGGCCTGCGTCAGGAGGCGAAGGCGACGATCGGCGGCAAGGAGCGCGCGTACGTCGGTCAGTTCTTCGTCTTCCGCTCGACGCTGGTGGCCGTTCTGCTGTCCGGAGATCCCGCGAGCATCGCTGCCCAGCGCGAGACGTTCGAGCGCGTCGCGCTGTCGATCCGCTACCACGAGCCGGCGATCGACACCGCCTGCGTGGCACGTCCCCCGGCACGACCGCTGGTGTGACGAGATGGCGGTCGCCGCGCCATGGAGCCGGCGCGCCCTCGCGACGTCTCGCGTGCCGATCGTCGGACGTCGCCGACGTGGACCGCACCGGTTCCGGTCGGCTCGCTCGGCATTCCCGTCATCGAACGGTCGCATCGTCGCACTACGGGCGCTGCCGCGTGCCCCCGCTCCGACCGTGCTCGGCGCGATCCCGGTCGAGGCTCGCGAACGCGTCGCGCGCGGTGCGGGCGATCTGCTGCAGCGCCGCTCCGAGCGGTGAGCGCCGCCGCCAGACCAGCGCGATCGTCCGCCCGGGCACCGGCGCCGCGAACGGTCGCACCGACAGGCGCGCGCGCTTCGCCTCGGTCGCGACGGCGAGCAGCGGCAGCAGCGTCACCCCGGCGCCGTCCGCGACCATCTGCGCGAGCGTCGGTAGGCTCGTGGCGCGGAACTCGAGCTCCTGCGCCTTCGCGCCCGAGCACACCGCCAGCGTCTGATCGCGGAAGCAGTGACCGTCGTCGAGCAGGAGGACACTCTCGCCGGCGAGCTCCGCGACCTTGGCCGGCGCCTTGCGCGTCATGAGCGGGTGCGATGCCGGCGCGGCGAGGACGAACGGATCGTAGCCGACGATCTCGCGCTCGACGTCGCCGATCTCGGCCTCGAGCGCGAGCAGCGCGCCGTCGATGTCGCCCGCGGCGAGCTTCGCGACCAGGACGGGCGTCTTGTCTTCGACCCACAGCAGGGTGAGCTTCGGGTACGCGCGGCGCAGGGCGGGACGGATGCACGGGATGAGGTACGGCGACAACGTCGGGATCACGCCGACCCGGATCGTGCTCGCGAGCGGATCGGTCGAGCGCTGCGCGAGGTCCACGAGGTCGTCGACCTCGCGCAGCACGACGCGGGCGCGCGCGACGAGCTGCTCACCCGCGCTGGTCAGCAGGACCCTGCGGCGGTCGCGCTCGAAGAGCCGCGTGCCGAGCGCGTCCTCGAGCTGCGCGACCTGCGCGCTCAGCGACGGCTGCGAGACGCGACAGCGCCAGGCGGCCTCGCTGAAGCTGCGCGCGTCCGCCACGGCGACCGCGTACTGGAGCTGCCGCAGCGAGAACGGGTGGGGGGCGAGCTTCATAGCCAGGCCCTATCACAATCATCCGAACGATGTCTTGGACCTCTAAGCGGGCGCGGGGCAGAGTCACCCTGCAACCCCGGGCGTCGCCGGCGGCGCCGCGGGCAATCCGAACAAGGAGGGTGCCGTGCGGATGAGATCCGGAAGCTTCGGTCGAGTGGTGAGCCGCTCGACGCTCGCAATCGCTCTTGGCCTGACCACGATCGCGCTCGCCGAACGCGCCGGGGCGGCCGACGGCCCGACGCAGGTCGCGGACGAGATGGACAAGCCGCCCGCGGCCCAGCCGGCGGGCAAGCCGTACACGAACGACGACTGGTGGCCGAACCGCCTCGACCTCCGCGTGCTGCGCGAGAACGCGCCGGCGGGCGACCCGATGGATCCGAGCTTCGACTACGCGGCCGAGTTCGCGAAGCTCGACTTGAGCGCGGTCAAGAAGGACATCGCCACCGCGCTGACCTCGTCGCAGGACTGGTGGCCCGCCGACTACGGTCATTACGGCGGCCTCATGATCCGCCTCGCCTGGCACAGCGCCGGCACCTACCGCGTGATGGACGGTCGCGGCGGATCCGCCTCGGGCACGATCCGCTTCGCGCCGCTCAACAGCTGGCCCGACAACGCGAACCTCGACAAGGCGCGCCGGCTCCTGTGGCCCGTCAAGCAGAAGTACGGACGCAGCCTGTCGTGGGCCGACCTGATGATCCTCACCGGCAACGTCGCGTTCGAGTCGATGGGCTTCAAGACCTTCGGCTACGGCGGCGGGCGCGTGGACGTCTACGAGCCGACCGACGTCAACTGGGGACCGGAGACCGAGTGGCTCGCGGACCAGCGCTTCACCAAGGACCGCAAGCTCGAGAAGCCGCTCGCGGCGTCGCAGATGGGGCTCATCTACGTGAACCCCGAGGGACCGAACGGCAATCCGGATCCGCTCGCCGCGGCGCACGACATCCGCGTGACCTTCGGCCGCATGGGCATGAACGACGAGGAGACCGTCGCGCTGATCGCCGGCGGTCACTCGCTCGGCAAGACGCACGGCGCCGCCGATCCCCGCAAGTACGTCGGTCGCGAGCCCGAGGCGGCGCCGCTCGAGGAGCAGGGTCTCGGCTGGAAGAACAAGTACGGCAAGGGCAACGCCGGCGACACCATCACCAGCGGCCTCGAGGGCGCGTGGACCAACACGCCCGTCAAGTGGTCGCACGACTACTTCAAGCACCTCTTCGAGTACGAGTGGACGCTCACCAAGAGCCCGGCCGGTGCGCACCAGTGGACCCCGACAAACGCCAAGGGCCCGAACGTTCCCGACGCGTTCGACCCGGACAAGAAGCACCTGCCCATCATGCTGACGACCGACCTGTCGCTGAAGGTCGATCCGATCTACGGCCCGATCTCGCGGCGCTTCTACGAGAACCCGCAGGAGTTCGAGGCGGCGTTCGCGCGTGCATGGTTCAAGCTCACGCACCGCGACATGGGTCCGCGCACCCGGCTGCTCGGCGCGGAGGTCCCGCCCGCGCAGATCTGGCAGGATCCCGTGCCGCCCGCGGACGGCCCGGCGGTCGGCGCGCCGGAGATCGCGACGCTGAAGGGCATGATCCGTGACTCGGGCCTGACCACGTCGCAGCTCGTGACGACGGCCTGGGCGTCGGCGTCGACCTACCGCGATACCGACAAGCGCGGCGGTGCGAACGGCGCGCGCATCCGCCTCGCGCCGGAGAAGGACTGGGCCGTCAATCAGCCGGCCGAGCTGGCCAAGGTCCTCGCGACCTACGAGGGCATCCAGAAGAAGTTCGACGACGGCCCGTCGGGCAAGAAGGTCTCGCTCGCCGACCTGATCGTGCTGGGCGGCGTGGTCGGCATCGAGGACGCGGCCAAGCGCGGCGGCGTCGACGTCGCGGTGCCCTTCACGCCGGGCCGCACCGATGCGACGCAGGACATGACCGACGTAGCGTCGTTCGCGTACCTCGAGCCGACGTCCGACGGCTTCCGCAACTTCGGCAAGGAGCAGGGCAAGGACGCGGCGCAGAAGCTCGTCGATCGCGCCGACATGCTGACCTTGACCGCGCCGGAGATGACCGTCCTGGTGGGCGGCCTGCGCGTCCTCGGTGCCAACGCCGGCGGCTCGAAGAACGGCGTGCTCACCAGGCGTCCCGGCACGCTGAGCAACGACTTCTTCGTGAACCTCACCAGCATGGACGTCGAGTGGAAGAAGGCGCCGGGCGACGGCGACCTCTACGAGGCGCGCAACCGCAAGACCGGCGAGCTCGTGTGGACCGGAACCTCGGTCGACCTGGTGTTCGGCTCGAACTCGCAGCTGCGCGCGCTGGTCGAGGTCTACGGCGCGGACGACGCGAAGGAGAAGTTCGTGCGTGACTTCGTCGCGGCCTGGACCAAGGTCATGAACCTCGACCGCTTCGACCTGCCGCGGCGGGGTGCGGCGACGCTCACGCAGCGCGACGCGGCGTCGAGCGTCCAGGGCTGAGCGGCATGGACTCGTCGCGAGGAACCGGCGAAGCACCGCACCGCCGGTTCCTCGCGGCGAAGCGCCTCAGAACCTCCCGGAGCGCAGGAAACCCCAGGCGACGATCAGGTAGCCGCCGCCCGCGGTGAGCAGTCCGAGCACGCCGAGCACGGGATTCGCCGGGATGCCGAGGACGGTCGGACCGCCCCCCGATGCGAGCAGGATCGACGACCCGACGAGCAGCGCGCTCACCATCAGGCTCAGCGCCAGGCGGTTCGCGCTGCGCGCGCGCTCGAGCTCGGCGTGGCGGTAGCCGTCCGTCTCGGTCCTGATCGACAGCCGCCCGCTGCGCAGCTGCGTGACGATCGCGGTCAGCTCGCGCGGCAACGTCGCGAGCATCGTGACGGTATCCTCGCCGGCGCGGATCGCGTCGCGCGCAAGAAACCGCGGGTCGGCGAGGCGCTCGAGATAGGAGCGCAGGACCAGCGGCCGCATCGCCTGCATCGGGTCGAGCCGGGGATCGAGGATCCGCGCGACGCCCTCGACGGTCGCGAGCGCCTTGCCCGTCAAGAGCAGCTCGGGCGGCACCAGCACGCGGTGCCGCGCCAGCACCTCGAACAGCTCGCCGATGAAGACGCCGATGTCGACCTCTTCCAGCGGCAGCTCGTTGTAGGCGTCGATCATCTCCTGCGCGTCGCGCCGCAGGGCACCGAGGTCCGCGCTCTCGTCGACCAGCTCGAGACGCCGGAACAACGCCACGATCTTGCCGCCGTCGCCGAGCAGGACGCCCACCAGCAGCTCCAGCAGCGCGTCGCGCAGGTCGCGATCGAGCTGACCCATCATGCCCATGTCGATCGGTGCGATGCGGCCGTCGCGCAGCACGAAGATGTTTCCCGGGTGCGGGTCGGCGTGGAAGAAGCCGTGCTGGAAGATCTGCTTGATGACGAACTCGACGCCGCGTCGTGCGAGGTCGGAGCGGTCGATGCCCGCGGCCTCCAGCGCGGCCACGTCGGACGCCTTGATGCCGTCGATGAACTCGAGCGTCAGCACGGCCTTGCCCGACAGCTCGGGGTAGACGCGCAGCACGTGGACGGTCCGATCACCGCGGAAGTTGCGCGCGAAGCGCTCGATGTTGCGCGCCTCCTTGGTGAGGTCGATCTCGCGCCAGATCGAGCGCCGGAACTCCTCGGCGATCGCGCGCGGCGAGAACTGACGGCTCTCGGGCACGTTGTCCTCGAGCAGCCCGGCGAGGCTCGTCAGCACGTCGAGGTCGCGCGCGATCTGCGTCTCGAGGTTCGGGCGCCGGACCTTCACCACGACCTCGGTGCCGTCCATCCCGTTGCCGTCCTTCAATGTCGCGCGGTGCACCTGCGCGATCGACGCCGCGGCGAGCGGGGTGACGTCGAAGCGCGCGAACAGCTCCTCGACCGGACGCCCGAGCTGGCGCTCGATCTCGCGCTTCGCGTCCTCGCCCGGGAACGGCGGTACGCGGTCCTGCAGGCGGCGCAGCTCCTCGACCAGGCTCATCGGGATCAGGTCCGGGCGCGTCGCGAGCACCTGGCCGAGCTTGATGAAGGTCGGGCCGAGCTCCTCGAACGCCATGCGGATGCGCTGCTCGGTGGTGAGCGCCTCCGCCGCCGGGTCCTCGGTGACCCCCGCCAGGCGCCTGCGCACACGCTCGATGCCGCCGACCAGCCCGAGGCGCGGCACGAGATCGCCCCAGCCGTACTTGACGAGCACCGCCGCGATCTCGCGCAGGCGCTGCAGATTGCGCACCGTCTGGGGAATGCGGAACAGCGTCGAGATGCGCATCGCGCTCAGATCCCGTCGCCGTCGGCGCCGCCCGCGGATGCCGGGCCGCGGGTGACGAGCCCTTCCAGGAGGGCGACGCGTGCCTCGAGCCGTGCGATGCGTGCCGCGGTGTCGTCCGGCCACGAGCCGCTTGCCGCTTCGGCAGTCGCGCCGGCGCCCAGCGTGCTCGGGGTCCCGTCCGGGCGCGGAGCCGCGGCCGCATCGGACGGGTCAGGCCCGGCCTCGACCGCGCGCGCGCCGGGGCTCGTTGC
>JAIEPK010000525.1 GCA_019749875.1 Candidatus Binatia bacterium
CAGTGCCGGCGCCGAGGCCGGCGCCGCGACCTCGACCGCTGGGCTGACGCTCGCCGACCTGCGCCTGCCGCCGACCGCCTTCGCGGCTCGCCTGGCGGCACTCTATGCGGGCCAGACGCAGCCGGGCATCGACCTGCGCCATTTCCTCGGTGCGCTCGTCGACCGTTCCGCGCAGCACGACGCTGCCATCGCTCTCGGTACCGCAGACGCCGCGATCGCCGCGGGAAAGGATGCTTGACATGTACCGTCTCAACGGTCTGCGGCTCGTGCTCGCGTTGCTGACGGCGGCGGCGACGATCACCGGCTTGCCGCTCGCCTCCAGCGCCTACGCCACCTGCGGCTGCGGGTCCCCCGGCGTACCGGTCTTCCAGTCCGTCAAGATGCGCGGGAACGACCTGCGCGAGGTCAGCGGCAGCTGTGCGACGCCCGGTGGCGTGGTCGAGCTCTCGGCGTACCAGCAGCACTTGAAGCGCCAGAAGGTCTGCCCGCCGGACTGCCCGACCAAGAGCAACTGGAGCTACTGCATCAATCAGTGCGCATGGACACCCGTCGCCACCACACGCGCCGACTCGGCGGGCCGCTTCACGTTTCGAAACATCGACGCGAGCTACGCCCTCCAGCTCATCGCCACTCTGCCGAGCCAACCCGGTGGCCTCGACGGCGTCTACACCGGGCTTCGTCTGCGCAGCCAGGATCGGCGCACCGGGGCGTGGTCGGCGACGTTCGACGAGCCCAACCTGGAGGGTTTCCATCTGAGCTGGCCGGGCTACGAAGGCGGCTTCGCCTACGTCGAGACGCGGGTCAGCGGCTCGTCGCAGATGCACGTCTCCGTCGCCGACGGTCCGGACGACGGCGACAACCCGACGATCGCGCTCGACGTCGACGAGGACACGCCGAACTTCTGGCTCGGCTCGCACCTCGGCAAGACCGTCGAGTACACCCGGTGGGGTGTGTGCGACGTGTCGCAGGGCTGCCCCTCCGACTGGCACATCCTGCAGTCACCCTCGGTGAACGTGGCGAGCCCACCGCTGGGTCGCGGGGGTGAGTTCCCGTGGGTGCTCGGAATGGTGTCCGCATCGCGCCCGGGCGCCATGTTCCTCGCGACGAGCATCCTCGGTCCGCGCGACATTCCCGACGTGAGCGTCCAGGTCAACGTCGACGTGGACATCGACCTCAACCTCGGCTTCTCGTTCTTCAGCTTGTTCTAGGATGCTCCCACGCCAGCATCTGTACGAGGTCGCATGGGGCGTCGCGGGGCTCTGGTGGGGGCTCCGCGGCGCACTCGCGCTGCGGCGCCGCAGCCGCGGCGCGGCGCCCTGGACGAGGCTGCTCGCGCTCGTCGCGACGACCATCCTGGCGACGCTGCTGGGGGCGCGCTTGCACTACGTCATGCTCGGCCCGGACCTGCTGCTGTCGTTGGGCTGGCGCGCGCTGGTCCTGCCGTTGCCCGAAGGTGCGGGCCTGCGCATCACCGGTGGTCTGCTCGCGGGCGGCCTGGTGATCGCGACCCTCGGCCCTCGGGCGACACGACGGCGTCTCGGTCTGGCGGAGATCGCCGACACGCTGGTACCGCTCGCCGGCGTGGCGATCGCGATCGGGCGCCTGGGCTGCTTTGCCGAAGGGTGCTGCTTCGGCGTCCCGTGCGCCGCACCGTGGTGTGTGCGCTTCGCGTCCTGGACACCCGCCTGGTGGAGCCACGTCGCGCAGGGCCTGATCACCGCGTCCGACGAGGCCTCCCTGCCGGTGCACCCGGTGCAGCTGTATCTGGGGCTGTCGGGGCTGGCGGCGACCATCGTGAGCAGCTTGCTCGTCCGCGAACGTGCCACTCACGCCGGGGGCCGCGCGCTGTGCTTCGTCCTCGTCCTCGCGGGATTGCGCGCCGCGATCGAGCCGCTGCGCGAGACGCGCTTCGGCGCCGGGGTCCCGCACGAGGCAGCGTTCAATCTCGGGGTTGCGCTGGTCGCCGGCGTCTGGCTGACGTACCGGCTGCGTCGTCAGCGGGGCGTGGGACGCGCCCCCTCCTGCTGGTAGGCGAGCCGCGCATCGTCGAGGCCCGGGATGCCGAGCCCCTGCACGTCGCGCGCGACGCCGTCGCCGTCGAAGCGCGGCAGACGGCCCATGCGCTTCCAGATGCGGTACGACAGCGCGCTCGACAGCACGCGGATGGGGTAATCGCGCGGCAGCGCCTGCAGGTACGGCTGCACCTGGGCGAAGTTGCGGGCGCCGTAGGTCTGCATGATCGTGCGCAGCCCGCCGTTGCGCGGTCCGATGTTGTACGCGAGCAGCGTCAAGAAGAGATCGCCGTCCATCTGCTTCTGGTAGAGGGCGAGCGTCGCCGCCGCGACGTAGGCGTTGTGCCGCTGATTGAGCGGATCGAGGCTCGTCACGCCGAGCTTGTCCCGAGCCGCCGCGGACGCCGCATCCGGCACCGCGGTGATCTGGAACAGCCCCTTGCCGCCGTCGCGGCTGTCGCGCGGGTAGAAGCTCGACTCCGCGGCCGCGATCCCCACCATGAGCTCCGCGTCGATGCCGAAGGTCTGCGCGGCGCGCTCGATGGTCGGCGCGTAGACCTCGGCCCGTTCGAGGATCTTGCGCTGCGCGTCGAGATCCATGCGCCGGTAGGCGGCGTAGACCTGATGCTGGATCACCCGCACCTGCGTGGCCCGCTCGCCGGCGAGCAGGTCGCGCAGCGCGTGCAGCGCGGAGCCTGGATGTCCGTACCAAAGGCTGCCCACGATCCCGGCGACCAGGAGCGTGTTCAGGGTGTGCCGTCCGGGCGCCCCCATGCGTTGCCGCAGCCGCTCCAGCGGCACGACCGCGAAGCCACTGCCCAGTGCCACGCCGGCGAGGCCGAGTGCCAGCGACAGCGCGTCACCGTCCTCTGCGAGCCGGCCGAGGACGATCATGCCGACCACCGTCAGCAGCGTCGCCGTCAAGGTGTGCTCGAGCACGCGGTACGGCCAGGTGGGAAACGGCGGCTTGCGCGTGCGCCGACGTCGCGCCGACGAGCCCGATCGCCGTCCGGTGCCACGACTCGGCCCCGGCGTCGCCCTCGAACCCGCTCTGCGCACGGCGGCGTCCACTGCCCTCCCCCACGCGGCCCGCGGCGTCCGACGCGGACGCATCCCCGAAGACCGATCGCGTTCGGTCGTAGCCGCCGTCGCCGTCCGGGGCAACCGCCGGCGCGCGGCCGGAGCCGCGTCCGACGATCGCGCGACGAGGATGTGGTCCGTCTACGGGCGCGGCCGGTACACTCCCGGTCGAGCCTTGGTCGCCGGGCGGGGGCGCGCCCACGTTCGCGTCGCGGCAGGCGCGATCACCGTCATGCGTCCGGCGCGGCGGGCGCGATCACCGTCATGCGTCCGGCGCGGCCGGCAGCGTCACGGTGACGGTCGTACCGACGCCGACGCGGCTCGCGAAGCGCAGCGAACCCCCGTGCGCCTGCACGATGTGCTTGACGATCGAGAGGCCGAGCCCGGTTCCGCCGAGCTCGCGGATGCGCGCCTTGTCGACGCGATAGAAGCGCTCGGCGAGGCGCGGCAGATCGTCGGCGGGAATCCCGGTGCCGGTGTCCTCGACCGACAGCTCGACGGTGCTCCCTTGCTCGACCACGTGTGCACCGATGCGGACCCGCCCACCCGGCGGCGTGTACTTGATCGCGTTGTCGAGCAGGTTGGAGACCACCTGGATGAGCCGGTCAGGGTCGCCCTGGACCCGCAGATCGACCGCCACGTCCATTTCGAGCGCCACGCCGCCGCGTCGCGCGGGCTCCGCCAGGAGGTCCATGACCTCCCGGACGATCGGCTGCAGCTCGACCGCGCGACGCCGCACCGGCATCTTGCCGAGCTCGAGGTCGCTCAAGATCAGCAGGTCGTCGATCAGCCGGCTGAGACGCTCCGCCTGCCGGTCGATGATCGACACGAAGTGCAACGCTCGCTCGCGGTCGTCGAATCCGCTCGACAGCAGCGTCTCGGCGAAGCCCTTGATCGCCGTCAGCGGCGTGCGCAGCTCGTGCGAGACGTTCGCGACGAAGTCGGTGCGCACGCGCTCGAGTCGCTTGGTCTCGGTGACGTCGTGGAAGACGAGCACCCATGCGCTGCCGTCCGCGGTCGGTCCGACGGTCACTTCGAGGTGGCGCTGCGTGACGCCGCGCAGCTCGACTTCACGCACCGTCGGGCGCTGGCTCGCGAGCGCATCGCGCACGACGGAGTTGAACTCGACGTCGCGCGACAGATCCCACAGCCGGAGCCCCGCGAGCGCACGATCGGCGGCGACGCCGAACGTGCCCGCGACCGGTGCATTGGCGCGCAGGATGGTTCCGTGGACGTCGATCACGATGACGCCCTCGACCATGGCGGCGAGGATCGCCTCGAGGCGGTCGCGCTCGTTCTCGAGCCGGGTCTGCCCCTCGCCGAGAGCCGCCGTCATCTCGCCGAGATCGGCGCTCAGATGGTCGAGCGGATCCGGTGGCCCCTCGCGAAGCGGTGGTGAGATGCGCTCTCCGGCGTGCACGCGGCGCGTCCACTCGCGCAGCCGTGCGACCCGCAGCGCGTCCCGCCGCACGTTCCAGGTCGCCACCGCGGCAGCGATCGCCGCCGCCGTCACCAGCCGCCACCCATCCCCGTCCACCGGCAGGGTCGCGACCACCAGCCACGCAGACAACGCCGGCAGCAGGGCGCGTACGATCGCGCGCAGCTCGATGCGCGCGCCCGCCGCGCCGACGTCCTTCGGCACGCGGCTCACGCCCCCAGGCGGCGCTCGTCGAACATGTAGCCGACCCCGCGCACGGTCACGATCAGCTCGGGGGCGGCATCGTCGCGCTCGATGCGGCGACGCAGGCGGCGGATGTGCACGTCGATCGTGCGCGGCTCGACGTAGGTGTCCGGTCCCCAGACCAGCTCCAGGAGCTGCGCGCGCTCATAGACCCGGTTCGGGTGCTGCACGAAGAAGCGCAGCAGCTCGAACTCGCGCAACGACAGCTCGACGCGCTGGCCGTCGACGTAGACCTCGTACGTGTCGAAGTCGATGCGCAGCTTGCCGCGCCGGTACGTCTCCTGCGGCGCGTCGGGCTGCTGGCCGTACGCCCGGCGCAGGACGGCCTTCACCCGTGCGGTGAGCTCGCGCGGGCTGAACGGCTTGGTGACGTAGTCGTCCGCGCCGATCTCGAGACCGACCACCTTGTCGGCCTCGGCCGAGCGTGCCGTCAAGATCACCACCGGCACCCGCGAGGTCGCTTCCGAGCCGCGGATGCGCCGGCACACCTCGAGGCCACCGAGCCCGGGCAGCATGAGATCGAGGATGACCGCCGCCGGACGCTCTCGCTTGACCAGGGCGAGCCCGAGCTCGCCGTCGGCCGCTTCCAGCACGGCGAAGCCTTCGGCCTCGAGGTTGACGCGCACCAGCTCACGGATGTCGCGCTCGTCCTCGATCACCAGGATCTTGCGTCGCTCGCTGGGCGGCGTCGGCGATCGGTCCATGCTCGGGGTGCTGCTCATGGCGACGACGCTCCCGCCGGCTCAGATCGTCGCCGGCACCGACAGATGCCGGATGCTCTTTCCCTTGACCATGAAGATGACCATCTCGCCGATGTTGGTCGCGTGGTCCGCGATGCGCTCGAGATACTTCGACACGAAGAGCTGTGCGGTGCCGACCACCACCAGGGACGGATCCTGCGTCATGCGACCGAGCACGTCGGCGAACATCTGCGCGTGCAGCGCGTCGATGACGTCGTCCTCCTTGCAGACGGACAGCGCCAGCTCGGTGTCTTCGCGCACGAAGGCGTCGAGGCTCTCGCGCAGCATCTTGCGGACGATGTCGGCCATGCGCTGCAGGTCGACCTGCAGCGGCGCCGGCTTCTCGCTGAGATCGATCGCACGCTCGCAGATGTTCACCGCCATGTCGCCGATGCGCTCCAGGTCCGTCGTGACCTTGAGGCTGGTCGTGATGAGCCGCAGGTCGCGCGCCGCTGGCTGATGCAGCGCGAGCAGGCGCAGGCACTCCTCGTCGATGTCGACGTCGTAGCGGTTCACCTGGTGGTCGCGCTCGATGGTCTGCTCGGCGAGCGCCCGGTCCGCGGACGCGAGCGAGCGCGTTGCATCGCCGATCTGCCGCTCGACCAACCCGCCCATCTCGAGGATCAGCTGGCGCAGGTGTGCCAGCTCCTCCTCGTACCTTCGATCGGTGTGCAGAGCCATGTGTGCGCAACCTCAGCCGAAGCGGCCGGTGATGTAGTCCTCGGTTTCCTGCCGGCTCGGGTTGGTGAAGATCTTCGCCGTCTCCCCGAACTCGATCAGGCGCCCGAGATAGAAGTACGCCGTCATGTCCGACACTCGCGCCGCCTGCTGCATGTTGTGCGTGACGATGACGATCGTGTAGCGCTCCTTGAGCTCGTGGATCAGCTCCTCGATCTTCGCCGTGGCGAGCGGATCGAGCGCGGACGCAGGCTCGTCCATCAGCAGCACCTCGGGCTCGACCGCGAGGGCGCGCGCGATGCAGAGACGCTGCTGCTGCCCCCCGGAGAGCGACAGCGCGGAGCTCCCGAGACGATCCTTGACCTCGTCCCAGAGCGCCGCCGCGCGCAGCGTCTTCTCGACGATCTCGTCGAGCGCTGCCTTGTCGCGCACGCCGTGCACGCGAGGCCCGTAGGCGACGTTCTCGTAGATCGACTTGGGGAAAGGATTCGAGCGCTGGAAGACCATGCCCACCCGGCGGCGCAGATCGACCACGTCGACGCGGGGATCGTAGATGTCCTCACCGTCGAGCAGGATGCTGCCTTCGATGCGGGTGCCGGGGATCAGATCGTTCATGCGGTTGATGAGCCGCAGGAACGTCGACTTGCCGCAACCGGAGGGACCGATCAGCGCCGTCACCTGGCAGACTCCGGCAGCGAGCGAGACGTCGTGCAGCGCCTGCGTCGTTCCGTAGTAGAAGTTGACGCCGCGCGCCTCGATCTTCGCTCGCGGCGCCGGACGCTCGCTCGCCGCGCGATCGAGGCCGCCGGCCGCCAGCGTCGTCCGCATGGCTCCCCGCGCCGCGTCGCCGGCGTCCCTCGCGCTCGCTGCACTCACGATTGTGCGCTCTTCTCCATGCCCGATCGGCACGCTGGTCGGCCGGGAACGCGGCCGCTCAATGGGACAGCATCTCTTTGAGCTGTCGGCTCGGGTCGGGGTCCGCGCGCCAGGTGTCGAGCGCCGCGGCGACTTCCTCGGCGGACAGCCGGAAGCGACGCTGCAGCCGCCGGATGTCGCGCAGATCCTCGGGAAAGCGGTCGAGATGGCTCACGAAGTCGGCGGAGCGCCGCATGAGGGTCGACTCGGTGATCATGGTGCACCCCTCCCGTTCGGATATCCTCGTGCGCCGCCGGTCGGCACGCTGCCACCAAGCAGGGCGCGGCGGCCGCCGTCGCAACCCCCTCCGTCGAACTCCAGCTTGATAACGTCTCTGCATGACCTGCGGCGCTTCCGTGAAGCACCGCTCGCCCTCGGCTGTAGCCGCCCGACATCGCCTCGACGTTACCGCATTGTTACGGGACGGTGAATTGGCCCCTGCCGCTGCGGTCACGGGGGCAGCAGCTCCCGCAGCCGAGCCTCGAAGGCCGCCAAGCTGTACTCCCGCTCGACGTAGCGACGCCCTCGCTCACCCATCGCATGGCGCAGCTCCGCATCGCTGCGCAAACGACCGATCGCCGCCGCGAGCTCACAGGCATCGCGCAGCCAGAGCCCCGCTCCGCTCCGCCGGCAGTGCTCCACCATGACGGCAGAATCCGCGTGGACGAGGACCGGAGTGCGCATCGACATCGCCTCGAGCGCGACGATGCCGAGGCTCTCGTACGGCGACAGGTGCACGAGGGCGAGCGCGTCTCGCATCAAGCGCAGCTTCTCGGCGTCGTCGACGAAGCCGCGCACGTCGACGCCGTCTTGCGACGCGACCGGCATCGCGACCTGCCCGATCAGCACCAGGCGTGGCGGCCGAGGCACGCAGGCACGCAGCGCGCGGTACCAGCGCAGCAGCTGCACGACCCCTTTGTGGACGTCGATCCGTCCTGCGTAGAGCAGAAACTCAGGATCGCTCGGGATCCGGGCAGCCGTGTCCGGCGGCACCTCGATGCCATAGCCGATGCGCTCGCCGGACAGCTGCTCTCCCGGGTAGAGCTCACGCATCAGCGTGACCTCGGTGTCGGTCAAGCCGAGCAGCCGCGCCGTGGCCAAACGGCGTCCGAACACCGGCAGATAGGCCGGCGGCTCGTCGTGCAGCGTCGGCACCACCAGGGCGCGCCCGGACGGCACCGCGGCGAGGCCGTCGTAGGTCGTCGGATACAGATACGTCACGAAGATCACGCGATCGTACGGAGTCGTCCGCAGATGCGCGTGCAGCGCCGGCGCGTGCGGCCCTTGGCCGCGGATGAACGCTTCCTGCAGAGCGTCCGGCCAGGCACGCAGCCGGCGCGCGTGCGCGGCCCGGACGTCGGCGGGGAGAAGCGCGAACCCGCTCGAGTCGAACCCGTCGTGCAGCAACCGGTTCAGGATTCCCCACGCGGGCTCGCGTCCGCCCACGACCGGAAAGCGCCGCACGCGGACGCCGCTCTCCTCGGACGTCCCCGCCGGCAGCTCGTTGCGCCAGGTGACGTACTCGCGTGCGGTCGTGGTCAGCACTTCGACGTCGTGGAAGCGCGACAGGATCCCCGCCAGCACTGCGGCGTAGGTCTCCGCGCCACCGAGGATCCCCGCGCCGTAACGCTGCACGACGACGGCGATCTTCACCGCGAGGGCTCGGCGCGCAGCAGCGGCTCGACCGCGGCCAGGAACGCCCGCTCGATCGCCGCCGGTGCGTAGCGGGTCGCGTAACGCGCCTGCTGCGCGGCCACGAGCGCATCGCGCAGCGTGCCGTCCTCGAGGACGCGGTGCACGGCGGTCGCGACCACGTCGTCGTCCGCGTCACGCAGCACGAGTGCATCGGGGCCGAGCGTTTCCGCGACGGCCTGCTGCCAGGTCGCCACGACCGGGACGCCGAGGCGTCCCGCCTCGACCAGCGGCACGCAGAAGCCCTCGTGCTCGGAGCAGCAGAGCAGCATTCGCGACGTCAAGTACGCCGCCTTCAGCTCGGCGGTCGACAGGGTGCCCAGGTACTCGATCGAATCGCCGAGCCGGAGCTGCTCGCGATCACGAGCGAGCAGCGCGAGCCACGGCGCCCAGCGGCGATCGTGCGAGCCGACCAGCCGGATGCGCAGCCTGCGCCCGAACAGCTCCGCGTAGGTGGCGGCGATGCGCAGCAGGCGCCGATGCCCCTTGTTCGGGGCGAGACGGCCGACGAACAACACGTCGGCCGGCAGCGCGACCCAGCGCCGCAGCGCGGCCTCGTCGGGCTCCACCGCCGCGAGCTCCTCCGCCTGGTGAAAGGGCGGCACGACGGCGACACGCGCGGCACTCGCCCCGAGCGCGACGAGCTCGCCGGCATTCATCGCCGACGCTGCGATCCACGCGATCGACGGATCGCGAGCAAGGCGCTCGCGCTGGGCGAGTCCGACGTTCGAGGCGCCGACGAAGTCGTCGCTGACACCCGCGAAGAACGATGCCGGCGTCACGTTGTGATCCCGTGCGATCCGCACCCCCGACGCGCGCTCGAAGATCCGGACGCCGTTGTCCCACTGCGTGCCCTGGTGGAAGAGCGCTGCTGCACCGTCGCGCAAGAAGCTGCGCGCCTCGGAGCTGGTGCCGAAGCCGAGCGTGCGGTCGCCCCCCTCGGCGAACAGGCGAACGTCCCAGCCGCGCGAGACCAGCGCCGCGTGCATGCCGAGCGCGTCGTTCCCCGTCGCGTCGCCACGCTGGAGTGACGGCACGAGGATCGCGACGCGCTTTCCGCTGGCAGCCCTATGCCCAGGCCACCAGGGCATAGTCCTGCGGCGCGAACAGCAGCGCGTTGAGCCGCGCGACGTTGCGCTCGGCGGCGTCGCCGCTGCCTTCCGGCTCCAGCGCGGTTCCCGCCTCGACCTCGCTCCCGTAGACGAGCTCGCAGCGCGCGAAGCCTGCCTGCTCGGCGAGAAAACGCAGCGTGAGCGGGTGCATCGGCTGGCGGTGCGACGGGTCGATGGTCCACGCGCGCGCGAACGTGATCAGGCTCTGTACGTTCACCGTCTCGACGATCAGGCAGCCTCCGGGACGCAGCTTGCGGCGCGCGACCGCGAGCAGCCGCACGCTCTTTCCGAGCGTCAGGTGCTCGATCACCTGGAACGACACCACGCCGCCGAGCGAGCCGTCGGCACATGCCTCGAGCTCCTCGAGAGCGTCGCCCGTGCGGACGTCGAGCCCGAGAGCGACGCACGCCGCGGCACGACGCGCGTCGGCCTCGACGCCCCGGGCCAGGATGCCCGCATCCCGCAAGGCTTCGAGAAATTCCCCGCGGCCGCAGCCGAGGTCCACGATCGGCCCTGACGTCGAGGTCGGAAAGTACCCGAGGTAGCGCTCGAGCCGCTGACGCACGTGGGCGCGATCGCCGCGGAATCGGTCCTCGAACGCACCGTAGTCGAACGAGATCCCCGCGGCTGCCGTCTGGGCGTCCGGCGACGCGGCGACCTCCTCGAGCGCGATCAACCTGCGCTCGATGCCTTGCAGCCTCTGCCCGAGCTCTTCCTCGAGCGCGGCGAACGCCTGGACCGAAGCGCGGTTGAATGCCGCTTGACGGTCGAGAACGGGGGTCAGCAGGCGGCGTAGCAATTGCTTGACGACGATCACCACGCGACCGACGCGCGCACGGTGGGAGTGGAAGTCCACGTCGCCGGGATCGGACAGCGCGCTCAGCGCAGCGAGCCGAGATGCCTCCACCAGGCGTCCGAAGCCACCCAAGGTCGCGCTCTCGGGAGCGGTCGCGACGGCACGGAGCGCTCCGGCGCGGTCTTCTTCGGGCGGCAACGTCGAAGGGCCGAGCGACGAGCGTAGGCGCTCCGCCTCGCGCCGCAGCTCCGCGACCAGCGCGTCGACGTCGAGCTCGAACATCGACGGCGCTTCTATCGGTCCGTCGTGCGGGCGTCCATCGCCCGCTCGACGGCGCGACTTACGGTTGGCGGTCAGCGGATGCCGAGCATCACCAGCTCGGCGATCGGCGAGGTGAGCAGGTCGGCGACGACGATCGTCAGTACCGCTCCCGGCCACGATGCGGCGGTCGCAACGCGCAGACCGGCGATGGCCACGGCCCAACGCCAGATCGTCACGATCGCAGTGACCACCGGCGCCTGGCCGAACAGCGGTCCGAGCACCATCAGGACGCCCGGGGCCAGCGACAGGGCGAGCAGACGGACCAGCGCGAGGTATGGGACGTGCGGCCGACGCGTGACGAGCCGGAGGCCCCAGACGGCGGTCACGAACAGCACGAACTGAAGGACGATCGCGATGCCCCAACCGATGAGCAGCACGCGATGGACGGCCACCTCGCCCTCGGAGATGAGGCCGCTCGCGACCGCCTCGGTCGCTGCGGCGAACGCCCCGGAGATCGCGGCGAGGACGACGATCGCGAGGTGCAGCCGCGTCCGGTCGTTCACCTCCACCGCGGCACGAAAGGTCGCGCCGTCGAGGCGCAGGGCGCCGCCGATCAGCCGCGCCAGTGCACCTGGGCCGACGTCTCGTTGCACGTGCATCGCTCGGATTGGGCCGACCGGAACGGCCGGCGCAAGTACAGTTGCCGAAAAGCAGTTCGGCGCCGGAGCTCACGCCCCGGCGCCGAACGGGAAACGGTGGTGCGGGCCCCGGGCGCGAGGCCCCCCCAACAGGCGCCCTCAGGTTGGGCGGCCCCGCGACACGCCCCCGGT
>JAIEPK010000531.1 GCA_019749875.1 Candidatus Binatia bacterium
CCGCCGTCAATGATCAAGACCCGCGGTGCTCGCGCGTCGTTCGCAGCGAGGGCTGCGCCTCGTCGCGCGTCGCTCAGCGCGCCGATGCCGCGATCGAGATCGCACCGCGCGCCGTCCCCGCCGTCCTGGTCCTGCCCCGACGCCGGCCGGCGGATCGCCCGGCGCCGTGCGCGACGCCGGCCGTCCCGCGCCGGGGGACTCGCCGGCTACCGGCCCCGCTAGAGAGCCGGCGCCGCCTCTTCGTCGAGCGAGCCGAACGAGCGCAGCTCCGTGCGCTCGATCACCACTTCCAGGCACGACGCCTCGCCCGGAACGCCGATGCGGAGCGGAAAGCCGTAGAAGCCCGTGCCGCGGTGCACGTACAGGCGGTTCGAGCCGTGGCCGAACAGGCCGTGGTCGGGGAACGGCGTGCGGCGCAGCACCGTCCAGTCCCAGCCGAAGCTGACCAGGCCGAGCTGGCCGCCGTGCGTGTGGCCCGACAGCGTCAAGTCGACGTCGCCCTTCGGCACGTGCTTGAACGCGCTCGGGTCGTGCAGGAGCAGCAGCCGCAGCTCGCCGTCGCGGCGCGGGAAGCGCGCGAGCAGCTGCTGCAGGTGCTCGCGGCGGCCCTTGCCGCGGAAGTCGGCGCCGACGATCTGCACGGTTCCGGCGGGCGTCTCGACCGAGACCTCCTCGTCGATCAGGACGTGCACGCCGTTCGCCTCGAGGCCGGCCAGCACCTCCTCCGGCGACTCGTGGTCGTGGTTGCCGAACGCGGCGTAGCAGCGTCCGGGCAGGCGGCGCAGCGGCTCCAGCGCAGCCGCGAGTGCGCCCGGCGTGCCCATGCCTTCCATGGTCAGGAAGTCGCCGGTGAGCAGCACGAGGTCCGGGTCGTGATCGATCAGATCCTCGACCTGCTGGCGCAGCTTCTTGACGGGCTGCCACGGACCGAGGTGCGGATCCGCGATCTGCACGATGCGCAGCGGACGGGACGCGAGCGGCTCCGGCACGCGACGGCGGTAGCGCTCGACCGGCAGGCGCGTGACCTCCGACGGTCCGTCCTCCGCGACCGCGACCCGCACGACCTCTTCGACCAGGCGCGACGACGTCAGCACCGATGCGACCGCGATGCCGATCGGCACGAGATCGAGCCACGCCAGCACGTCGAGCGTTCGCGTGAACCCGAATGCCCACAGCAGCGTTCGCGGGATCGCCCACATCGCGAGCCACACCGTCGACAGCCCGCCGCCGGCGATGAACGTCATGCCGGGGATGCTGACCGCGTAGCGGAACACGGCGGAGCGCAGCCGCGGCGTCACCAGCGAGATCAGGTGAAGCGACGCGGCCGCCATGCTGTAGACGAACGCCAGATCGACCCACTGTGCCACGGACGCTCCGAACAGGAGCCGCAGCCGCGAGTGCATGAGCACGGCGCCCGGTAGCGCGACGGCCAGGATCACCAGGCCGTAGGTCGCATAGCCACGTCCCCGGACCCGCCAGGCGTACGACGGGACGCCGAGCAGCGTCGCCGCGGCGAGCAGCCAGAAGAGCGTATCGAGCTGGGGCATCGGTGGAACTTCCATGAAGCCGGGCGCGCCGACATCGAGCAAGCGGGCACGACGTGGACGTCGCGTCCGCGTCGATGCGCTCCGGCCGCCATGGTCCCCGCTCAGATAAGGCCGCGACAGGGATCCGCAAGCGCGGGCGGCGCGCCGACGATCCGCGCGCCCCCCGGCGGCGGCCGGAAGGATCGTGCGGGCGTACGCCGGCGAGACCGCCCGTCGCTGGAACGACCCGTCGATCGGAAGCCGTGGACCGTGCAGAGCTCCGACGTCAGGGCCAGATCGCGTTCAAGGCCGCGGCGAGGCGTGCGCCCGCCCTGGCGAGCTGCTCCTCGACGGCTGCGGCCGCGGCCGACTGGTATCCCTCGTCGGCGACGAGGTGCAGTGCGAGCATCTTCTGCGACGCGCCGCCCTGCGCGCAGCTGGCGAGGGTCCTGGGCTCCAGCACCGGCACGCTGGGCGACAGCTTGCCGTAGCCGACCTCTTCGGCCGTGCGATGGCCTTCGCGAGCCCAAGCGAGCGGCGCGACCGGCTCCGCGAGCCAGGTCTGGATCTGACTCTGGAACCTGCAGTCGATCCGGCTCGCGAGCTCGGCGACGGTGAGATCGCGCTCTTCGAGCTCGGCCTTGATGACGCCCGAATCCCAGATCTGGTGCAGGTTCGGCGAGTACTTGCCGTTGCTGCCCGGCTGCGGAACGCGACCGAGATACGTCACCGGGACGCAGTTCCCGCCGCGATCGGCGTTCGCGACGTCGTGCATCGGCTGATGGACGTCGCCGACGAAGTGGACCACGAAGCGCAGCGCCTCGGCCCGCTGCTTCTTGCTGGTGCCGGGCGCCGTCGAGCGCAGGACCGCGAGCTGCTTCTCGATCGCCGTGGTGACGCACCCCTTGCTCGGGCAGAACGCCGCGAGGTCGGCGTCCGGCGGCGTGTCGCGCGGGATGTCCAGGAAGTGCCAGTCGCTGGTCCAGTACCGCTCGTCGCGGACGTCGTCGGCCCAGGTCGACCCGTCGACGAAGGCGTCGAAGCCGTGTCCGTGCCCGCAGAAGCGCTCGAGCTGGGTGTCGATCGGGCTCTGCGCCAGGATCTCCGCGCTCTTCTGCGCCGCCCGGGGGGTGAGGTGCCACTCGGCGATCCGGGCCACGATCTGGTGGCCCTCGCATCCCCACGGCCAAGCTCGGCGCGGCAGCGCCACGGCCGCTGCGAGAACGACGCCGAGCACGATCAGGGACGGGGCTTTGCGACGCATGCGACTCCTCCCGCCGCACGCGCATTCGTGCGATCGACGCGACCGGCACGTGCCTGCGACGCTGCGCGGTCGAGCAAGGCCCGCGCCGCCCGCGTCGCGATGAGAATTCGCGCGTTCTGCGGGAAGGGGCGTCTCCCGTACAGGACGCCCCGTGCCGCGCGTGTCCGCTCAGGCGTCGAGCTGCGGACGCTTCGGATCGGGCCAGTCGACGTGGAAGTGCTTGCCGCGCGGCTGGTCCGTGCGCTCGTAGGTGTGCGCACCGAAGAAGTCGCGCTGCGCCTGGATCACGTTCGCGGTCGACACGGCGGCGCGGTAGCCGTCGTAGTAGCTCAGCGCAGACATGAACGCGGGTGCCGCGATGCCCGACTGCGCTGCGAGCGCCACCACCTTGCGCCAGTTCGCCTGTGCGTTCTGAATCTGTTTCTTGAAGTACGGATCGAGCAGCAGGTTCACCAGCTCCGGATCGCGCGCGTAGGCATCGGTGATCTTCTGCAGGAAGCGCGCGCGGATGATGCAGCCGCCGCGCCAGATCGACGCGATGGTCCCGAAGTCGAGCTTCCAGCCATACTCCTGCTGGCCCGCGGCCATGAGCGCGAATCCCTGCGCGTACGAGCAGATCTTCGAGCAGTAGAGCGCGTCGCGCACGGCGTCGATCAGCGCCTTCTTGGCGCCCTTATAGGCGAACTCGGGCCCCTTGAGCTTCTTGCTCGCCGCGACGCGCTGGTCCTTGAGCGCGCTCAGCGCGCGCGCGAACACGGCCTCGGTGATGGTCGTCGCGGGGACGCCGGAGTCGAGCGCGTTCACCGCGGTCCAGCGGCCGGTACCCTTCTGGCCCGCGCTGTCGAGGATCGCGTCGACGAGGAACTTCTTCGGCTTCTTCGGGTCGCGCTGACGCAGCACCTCCGAGGTGACCTGGATCAAGAACGAGTCGAGGTCGCCCTCGTTCCACTCGGCGAACACGTCGGCGAGCTGTCCGGGGTCGAGGCCGAGGAGACCGCGCAGCAGCCCGTACGCTTCCGCGATCAGCTGCATGTCGCCGTACTCGATGCCGTTGTGCACCATCTTGACGTAGTGCCCGGCTCCGTCCGACCCGATGTGCGCGGTGCACGGCACGCCCCCCGTGACCGGCTTGCCCGGTGCCGCGCCCTCGATCGGCTTGCCCGTCTTCTCGTCGACCTTGGCGGCGATCGCCTTCCAGATCGGCTCGATCGCCTTCCATGCGGCGGGCGATCCGCCCGGCATGAGCGACGGTCCGAAGCGCGCGCCCTCCTCACCGCCGGACACGCCCGAGCCCATGAACAGGATGCCCTTGGCGGCGTACGCCTTCTCGCGGCGGATCGTGTCGGTCCACAGCGAGTTGCCGCCGTCGATCAGGATGTCGCCCTTGTCGAGCAGCGGTGCGAGCTGCTCGGCGATCGCGTCGACCGGCACCCCCGCCTTGACCAGCAGGATGATCTTGCGCGGGCGCTCCAGTGCCGCGACCAGGTCCTTGGGCGTCTTGCAGCCGACCAGCCCGCCGGGCGTGTCGGGGTGCTCGGCGACGAAGCGCTCCATGGTCTCCGTCGTGCGGTTGTAGACCGCGACGCGGAAGCCGTGGTCGGCCATGTTCAAGACCAGATTCTGGCCCATCACGGCGAGACCGACGAGTCCGACGTTCGCCTTGCCCCCTTCGTTCGCCATCGCACTCTCCTTCGCGCACCGCGTCCCTGCCGCGGAGCGCCGTCCCTCATGCTTGATTTCCCGTGCTGCGGCAACGCGTACGCGACGGATTTCGTGCCGCGTCGCACCGGCCGTCGGCGTGCCCGCGCTTGCCCACCGCGAGCCGGGACCGTAGGCAGCCGGAGCGCATGGTCGAGGAGCCGCGAGAATCGTTCGTCGAGGCGAATCGCCTGCGGCTGCACCTGCTCGAGTGGGGCCGCCCCGGCGACCGACCGCCGCTCCTTCTGCTGCACGGCTTTCAGGAGCATGCGCACGCGTGGGACTGGCTGGCACCGCTGCTCGCCCGCGACGGCCGGCACGTCGTCGCCTGGGATGCACGCGGCCACGGCGACTCCGAGTGGATCGGGCGCGGCGGCTACTACCACTTCGCGGACTACGTCGCGGACGTGGCCTTCGTCGTGCGCCACCTCGGCGGTCGCGTGTCGATCGTCGGACACTCGATGGGCGGCAACGTGACGCTGCTGTACACGGGAACCGAGCCGGAGCGCGTGGCGGCCGCGGCGGTCATCGAAGGCCTCGGTCCGGTCGACACGCCGATGGACGCGGCACCGCGCCGGCACGCGGGCTGGATCGCCGACCTCGAGCGCGTCGCGCGCGGCGAGCGCCGCGACCAGACGCTCGACGAGGCCGCCGCCAAGCTGCGCCGCTTCTTCCCGCTCACCGAGGAGATCTCGCGGCACCTCGCGCAGCACGGCACCAAGCCGTCCGGCGACGACGGACGCGTGGTGTGGAAGTGGGATCCGCTGCACGCGACGCGGTCGCCGCAGCCGTTCTACGTCGCACAGGCGCGCACGTTCTGGGCGCGCATCGCGTGCCCGGTGCTCTACCTCGAAGGCGCGACGAGCTTTCTCAGTACCAAGTTCGAGATCGAGGATCGCCTCGCGACGCTCGGCGCGGAGCGTGTGACCATCGCGGATGCCGCCCACCACCCGCACCTCGAGCAACCCGAGGCGACCGCACGCGTGCTGCTCGACTTCTTCGCACGCGCCGAGGCACGGCCGCGCTGAGCGGCCGTCACGCCCGAGTCCCACCGCCCTGCCGCCGTCTCGAGCCCGAGTCCCGCCACCCTGACGCGACCGGCACCGCAGGCAGCCGAGGCGACGCGCCAGAATCGCCCGCACGCTGCCATGAGACGGAGACGGCGCGACGCTCAGCCGCCGCTGCAGCTCACCTCGGACGGCACCGTGTTGCCGCAAGCGATCGAATCGCGCACGCCGCCCGAGATCGTGCCACACGCGGTGCTGCGCGCGCTGTGCACTGCTTCCTCGCGCGTCGGCGCGGCGGCGGTCGCGCAGTTGTGGCGGCCCTCGAAGTCGATGCAGACGCGACACTCGACCGCACCGATCGAGGTCGAGAGCCAGACCACGAGCGCCACGATCGCGACCAGGAACACGGCGCTCAGCAAGCGGGTGTTGCGCATGGCGACAGCTTTAATCGATCGCCGGCGCGCGCGCCTCTCCGATCGGCGCGTGCGCGCCACCCGTCCGCACCCGCATGCCCCCCGCACGCGGCGGGGACGCCGAAGGCCCCGTGGCCGCGATCGCGGATGCCGCACGTGGACGCGCCGCCTGCGCCACCCAAAGTCCGCATCGCCGACCTCGCGTCCCCCTTGCGGCGAGCGCGCCTGCGCGGCACCACTGTGGGGGCACCGTCGCACGGGCCCGGAGAGCGCATGCGAGGCAGCGAGCCCAGCCGGTCGGCGATGTCGGCGGCGGTCGCCCGCGGCATCCACCGCCTGTGGGACGATCCGCCCTGGATCCTCGACGATCCGTTCGCGCTGCCGCTGGTCGGCGAGGAATGGCAAGCGTTCGCGGAGCAGTCGACCGCGCTCTCACGACCGCCGCACCAGGCGCGCAGCGGCGTCCTCGTCCGCACGCGTTACGCGGAGGACGTTCTCGCGGCCGACGCGTACGCGCAGTACGTGATCCTCGGCGCCGGGCTCGACTCGTTCGCCTGGCGCCATCCGGAGTTTCTGGCAAACGGACGCGTCTTGGAGGTCGACCATCCCGCGACGCAGACGTGGAAGCGCGAGCGCGCTCGAACGCTCGCGCTGCCGGACTCGGCGCGTCACGTCTTCGCACCCGCCGACCTCGCGCGCGATGCGCTCGCGAGCTGCTTGACGGCGGCGGGATTCGACTGGACCGCGCCGGCACTGCTGTCGTGCGTCGGCACGACGATGTACCTCGATGCCGGCACGATCGCCGCGCTGCTGCGCACCGTTGCCCGCTGCGCGCCGGGCTCCGCCATCGTGCTCTCGTACAACCCGCGCGTCGAGCTGCTCGACGAGATCCAGCGCGCGTTCCTCGAGCGCGTCTCCCGGCTGGTGGCCGGCATGGGAGAGCCGCTGCGCTCGGCGTTCACCCCCGACGAGATCGTACGGCTCGCGCACGACGCCGGACTGCGTGCCGCGGCGGCGCCGACGCACGACGAGCTCGAGGAGCGCTACTTGACGACGCGTCGCGACGGCATGCGGCTGCTGATGATCGAGCGCCTGCTCTGGCTTCGCGTGTAGCACCCGCCCACGGACCCGCTCCGCCGGCGACACGTGCCGCCTGCGACGCCCGGCGGAGCGCAGCGAGGCCACGAATCGGCACGACCATCGCACGCGTGGCTGCTAGACTGGCGCGGTCTCGACCATCTCGCAGCATCACGGAAGGCCCCACGCATGACCGTCGCGTCGCTCGATCGTCCCGCTCCCACGCCGCTGTCCCGACCGCTCGACGAGCTCGAGCGCATGTCCGCCGAGGAGCTGCTCGCCTGGGCGAGCGCCGAGTTCGGCGACAAGCTCTGCCTCACCTGCTCGTGGCAGAAGCAGTCGTCGGTGCTGGTGCACATGATCGCCGGGCTCGAGCGCGTGCCGGCCGTGATCGAGCTCGACACCCACCTCTTCTTCCGCGAGAGCTACGACACGCGCGACCGGCTGGTGGAGCGCTACGGCCTCGAGCTGCTGCGGCCGCACATCCCCTCGATTGCCGAGCAGCACCGACACGAGGGACCGAACTTGTGGGAGCGCGATCCCGACCGCTGCTGCCACGTGCGCAAGGTCGAGCCGCTGCTCGAAGCCCTCGGGCCGTACGACGCCTGGATCTCCGGCATCCGCCGCGACCAGTCGCCGAGCCGTGCCGGGATCGCCAAGGTCCAGTGGTCGGAGCGCTACCACCTGTGGAAGCTGCATCCGCTCGCCGACTGGGACGAGAAGCGCGTGTGGTCGTACATCGTCGCGAACGACATCCCGTACAACCCGCTGCACGACGTCGGCTACCGGTCGATCGGCTGCATCCCGTGCACGCGTCCGACGCGTCCGGAAGAGGAGGAGCGTGCGGGACGCTGGGCGGGCTCGGACAAGCTCGAGTGCGGCCTGCACCTGGAGAGCGTCGACAAGGAGTGAACGCGCGGCGTTCCGTCGGCTGGTGCGCGACCGTGCGGCGACGATCGGCGCGCCCGCGCGACCAAGCGCGTGATCATCGGCGCTCGCGCGCGATCGGTCGCGTGACCGTCAGCGTACGCATGCGACCAGGAGCGTGAAGCGATCGACGGCGCGCACGACGACCGCGGTGCCGGCGGCAATCGCCTCCTCGCCCGCGATCGCACGGGCGCGCCAGCGCTCGCCCTCGACCTCGACCTGGCCGTCCGGGGCGAGCGCGTCCAGCACGACGCCGCGCTTGCCGACGAGCCGCTGCATGCGCGTCTCGGACGACTCGTACGCACGCCGCATGAGCGGGTAGAGCAGCAGGTCCTTGCCGATCCAGAAGGCGAAGAACGCGACGCCCATCCACGCCGGCAGCCCGGTCTCGCCCCAGAAGAGCCAGAGCCCGATGCCGACCAGGACCGCGCCCGGCACCTGCGCCGCGAGGTAGCGCTGCCACGCGGGCACACCTGCGGGAGCGTCGCCCGGCCGCGCCGTGCGCGCCACGGCTCAGCGTCCGCTGGCGGCGCGCTCGCGCAGCTGGGCGCGCAGCACGAACTTCTTGATCTTGCCCGACGGCGTGCGCGGAAAGTCGTCCACGCCGCAGATCTCCTCGGGCCACTTCTGCTTCGCGAGCCCGGCCGCGGCGAAGTGCGCGCGGACCGCGTCGAGATCGGGCAGCGCGTGTCCAGGCTGCATGCGCAGCACCGCGCACGCGTGCTCGCCGAAGCGCGCGTCCGGTGCCGCGACCACCGCGACCTCGGTCACGCCGGGCATGCGCATGAGGATCTCCTCGACCTCGGCCGCACTCACGTTCTCGCCGCCGCGGATGATGATGTCCTTCTTGCGGTCGGTGATCGTCAAGTAGCCGTCCGCGTCGAGCACGCCGATGTCCCCGGTCGCGTACCAGCCGTCGGCATCGAGCGCCGCCGCGCTCAGCGCCGGGTCGGTGTAGCCGACGAAGCGGTCGGGGCCGCGCGTCAGGATCTCGCCCGGATGACCGGCCGCGACGGGATTTCCGTCCTCGTCGACCAGCTTGAGCTCGACTCCCCACAGCGCATGGCCGTCGGTGTACTTGCGCTTGACGGCGGGCTCCTCGTGCTTCGCTCCGGTCGAGGACGGATGCTCCGTGGATCCATACGAGCGCACGATCGAGATCCCGAGCGCGTCGGCGCGATCGGAGATCGCGGCCGGTACCGGCGCGCCGCCGAGCCCGATGCGCGTCATGCGCTTCAGGTGCTCGCGCGTGAAGCCCGGCGCGTCGAGCAGGCTCGTCAAGAAGTACGTCGCACCGCTGCCGCAGGTGAGATCCGCCTCGAGCATCGCGTCGAGGATCAGCGGCGGATCCCACAGATCCAGCAGATGGATGGCCTTCTCCTGGCAGAGCGGCACCAGCAGACCGGACAGCATGCCGATCGCGTGCCCGACCGGCGCACCGACCAGCAGCGGCAGCACGCGGTCCGACTGCATGTCGGCGAGCTGGCGCGTCTCGGCGACGATGGTGTGGTGCGAGTGGATCACGCCCTTCGGGTCGGAGGTCGTGCCCGAGGTGAAGCCGATCACCGCGGGCTCGCGCGGATCGACGCGCAGCGGCGCCTCGATCGGCTGCGCGTCGAGCAGCTTCGCGAACGGCAGGCCGGCCTCGGTGGCGCGCGCGTCGTCGCCGACGACGACGACGATCTCGAGCTGCGGCAGGTCGCCGCGGAACGTCGCGAGCGCCGCGAGGTAGTCGCTCTGGCGAAACGACGCCGCGGTGATCAGCGCCCGCGCGCCGGTGTGCGCGAGGATGTAGCGGACCTCCTTGGCGCCGTAGAAGTGGACGACGGGGACCAGCACCGCGCCGAGCAGGCTCGCGCCGTAGAACGTCGCCGCCGCCTCGATCCAGTTCGGCAGCTGGAACGCGACCACGTCGCCCGGTCCGATGCCCGCGGTGCGAAGTCCGCCCGCGACGCGGTACGCCATCGCACGGACGTCGCCGATCGTGCCGCGCCACGGCCGCGTGCGCGACCAGATGCGCAGATCGAGCGCCGACGTCGCCTGCAGCCGCTCGTCGACGAATGCGCCGAGCGTCGTGTCGAGCCACTGCCCGCTCTCGAGGTAGCGGCGTTGCAGCTCCTCGGGCGGCGGCACGAGCGGCCAGCGTCGGTGCGGTGTGGTCATGCGTGCGGATCCTTCGCAGACCGGCCGCTTGTCGGCCGGCGTCGTCGCGGACCGTCTTCGCGCGAACGCGAGGTCCGGATCAAGCCCGACGCATGGCGATCTTCTTGCTGCGCCGGGGCGGCACTCCGCGCCGCGGCGGTCCGACGCTCGCATCGGCTTCGACGACCACGAAGCGGTGCAGACCGTCGAAGGTCTTCAGCAAGAGCTCAGGCGAGCGAGCGGCACGCCTCGGCCGCGATCTCGAACGAGCGCAGGCGCGCCGTGTGGTCGTACACGTTCGAGGTGATCATCAGCTCGTCCGCGGACGTCTGTGCGACGAAGCCGCGCAGCTTCTCGCGGATCGTCTCGATCGCACCGACGGCCGTGTACGACAGCACCTGCGCGAGGATCGTCCGCTCCATCGCGCCGAGCGTGCTCTCGTAGTCGCGCACCGGCGGACGCAGCCGGCCCGGACGTCCCGTGCGCAGGTTCACGAATGCCTGCTGCATCGAGGTCGCGAGAAGGCGCGCCTCCTCCTCGTCGTCCGCCGCGAACACGTTGCACGCGATCATCGCGTACGGCTTTTCCAGGTGCCCGGACGGGCGGAACCGCTCGCGGTAGATGCCGAGCGCGTCCAGCAGCTGCGCGGGCGCGAAGTGCGAGGCGAACGCGAACGGCAATCCGAGGATCGCGGCGAGCGACGCGCCGTACAGGCTCGAGCCGAGGATCCACACCGGCACGCGCGCGCCCTCGCCGGGGATCGCGCGCACCGCCTGCCCGGGCTCGGAGGGCTCGAGTAAGCGCATCAGCTCGACGACGTCGCGTGGGAAGTCGTCCGGTCCGGCCTCCAGCGGGCGACGAAGTGCGCGCGCAGTCGTCTGGTCGGAGCCCGGCGCGCGCCCGAGACCGAGGTCGATGCGTCCGGGGAAGAGAGCCTCGAGCGTCCCGAACTGCTCGGCGATCACCAGCGGCGCGTGGTTCGGCAGCATGATGCCGCCCGCGCCGACCCGGATCGTCGTCGTGCCTGCCGCGACGTGTCCGATCACGACCGCGGTCGCGGCGCTCGCGACGCCGGGCAGCCCGTGGTGCTCCGCGACCCAGAAGCGCCGATAGCCCCAGCGCTCGGCATGACGCGCGAGGTCGCGTGAGTTGTTCAGCGCGGACGCAACGTCGCCGCCTTCGACGATCGGAGCGAGGTCGAGGATCGAGAACGGCGTCATGTCCGCTCTCGTAGGCGATGGCGGCGCGTCGCGCTCGTCGGCCCGTGCGACGCACCGCCATCGCGCTCAGCCTTCCGGCTGCGCGCGGCGCTGCTGCTGGCGCTTCTCGCGCCGCTCGGCGCGGCGCGGGTCCTCCGTCTGCTGCTGCGCCTGGCCCTGCTGCCGCTCCATCTGCTGGCGCTGCGCCTGCTGCCGCTGTGCCGATTGACGCTGCGCCGACTGCCGCTGTACCTGCTCGCGCTGGGCTTGCACGGCCTCGCGCTGGCGCTGCGCTTCGGCCTGACGCTGACGCGCTTCACCAGCCTGGCGTGCACGCTGCGCTTGCTCGGCTTGACGCTGCTGGCGCGCCTCGCCCGCTTGCGCGGCTTCACGCTGCTGCCGCGCCGCGGCCTGCGCCGCCTCGCGCTGCTGGCGCACGCTTTCCGCCTGTTGCTGCCGCTGCGCGGTCTCCCGCCGCGCGGACTCCGCTTGCTGACGCTGCGCGCTCTCCCGCCGCGCGGACTCCGCTTGCTGACGCTGCGCGCTCTCGCGCTGCGCG
>JAIEPK010000393.1 GCA_019749875.1 Candidatus Binatia bacterium
AGGCGCGCGATGCCGGCGTCGAGCGACGCCGCGAGCGGTGCGGCCGGCGGTGCGTCGCTGCGTGCGATGCTGCGGCTCGCCCGTTCGGCGAGCCACACGAGGTCGCGTCGCGACGGCACACCGCGTGGTCGCGTCCGCAGGGCCGTCGCATCGGCCGCGAGCGCGAGTGCAGCGCGGGCGCGGAGATGCATCAGCTCGACGCTGGTGAACGCGAGCTGCAGAAACTGTGCGGCCTCGAGCCGCCGCCACACGCCGTCGATGCTGCGCCAGGCGGCGAGGGCGTCGCCGCGATAGAGATGGCACTGCGTCGCCAGCACGACGTGGTGGTAGTGCTGCACCTCGAAGCGCGCGGTCGGCATGTCGCGCTGCAGCGCGTCCGCGCGCGCCAGGGCGTCGTCGACCTCGTCGCTCGCGAGCTTGCAGAAGTTGTGCTGGCCGAGGTGCAGGTTGCGGATCGCGAACTGGTCGCCGCGCTCGGTCGCGTCGCGCAGCGCCGCATCGAGACGCACCCGCAGCGTCTGCATCTCGCCGAGGAAGCTCAGCGCGAGCAGCGAGAAGATGTGCGCGACCGCGAGCTCCCACGACACGCCGTGGCAGTGACGGCGCAGCAGCTCGATCTCACGATCGCCGCTCTCGAGCGCGTCGCGCCAGCGGCCGCAGAAGAACGCGTTGTGGGCGCGGACGCTCGCCGCGTGCGCGGTGGTGTAGGGATCGTCGAGCGTGCGCGCGATGTCCTCCATGCGCGCGAGCAGCCGGTCGCCGCGCCGCCGCAGGAACGGCCAGCGCAGCGCGCCCTGCGAGGCTGCCTCCGCACCCAGCGCGGCGGCGACCAGCAGCGGATCGCCCGTCGGCAGCGCCTCGCGAATGTAGCGCGCACGGAAGAACGACGCCGTGAGCGGCTCCCAGCTGAGGCAGATGGCTGCGGCCCACAGCACGTCGAGGCGCTCGCGCGTGCGGTCGTCCAGCGGCTTCGCGCGCACGCGCGGCTTGGGCATGATGCCGAGCATGAGCGGCAGGCGGCTCAGCGTCGCCCGCAGCAGGGCGTCGCGCTCGGAGCGCGGCAGCGGCGCGTCGACCGAGCGCAGCGTGGTCCACATCAGCTCGCGGCCCTCGGTCGAGCGGCCGCTGCGCAGCAGGCACTCGCTGGCGCGTCGCCGCAGCTTGACGAGCTGCGACGGCGCGGCCCCGCGGCTCTCGGCGAGCCGGGTCGCCTCGAGAAAGCGATCGGAGGCGGCGCCGGTTTGTCCGGCGCTGTTCAGGGCTTCCGCGAGATCGACCAGCAGCGCGAGGCGCTCTCCCGGATCGCCGACCAGCTCGAGCGCGGTCCGGTAGTGCGTCGCCGCGCGCTCGAAGGCGAGCGCCGCGGCGGCGCGCTCGGCCGCGAGCCGCGCGTTGCGCAGCGCCTCCGGCGCATTCGCCGCTCCGAGGTAGTGTGTGAGCAGGCTCTCGGGATCGCGGCGCGGGCTCCGCTCGAGCACCGCCGCGAGCTCGCGGTGCGACTCCGTGAGCGCGCGGCTGTCGATCGCGGCCACGACCGCTTCGCGGATGCGATCGTGGAACGGCTCGACGCCCTGCGACGGTCCGAGCGGCGTGAGCCGGACGAAGCCCTCGCTTTCGAGCAGGCGCAGCGTGGAGAAGGCGGCGCCGCCGCGGCCGCTCGCGTCGACCGCGTCCTCCGACGTCAGGGTCGTCGCCGCGAGCGAGATCAGCTCGAGCAGATGCCGCGCATCGCCATCGAGCCGCGCGATGCGGCTCGACACGATGTCCTCGAGACGGCTCGACGGCGGCATCGTTTCCGATTGACGGTGGCGCACCAGCTCGCGGATGAAGAACGGCGATCCGCCGGCGTCGCGCGCGATGTCGCTTGCCAGCTCGCGCACCGCCGCCTGGAGCATCTCGCGCGCGAGCTCCGCGGCGTCGGCCGCGGCCAGCGGCGCGAGACGAAGCGCACGCACCTGCACCGCGGGCCCTTCGAGCGGCAGCTCGGCGATCTCGGTGAGCAGCGTGCTGCGCGCCACGTCCTCGGAGCGGTACGACAGCACCAGCAGCATCGAGGGCGGCGTCGATGCCGCGAGCATCGTGCGCAGCACGGCGGCGCTGTCGGCGTCGCCCCACTGCAGGTCGTCGATCCACAGCACCAGCGGCCGCCTCGCCGCGGCGACCTGGAGCAGGCACGCCAGCGCCTCGGCTCCGGCGCGCCGTGCCTCGACGGGATCGAGGAGCGGCAGCGTGCTCGCGTCGGCCGGCTCGGCCCACAGCCGGCCGACGACCGGAAAGAGGCGCTCGAGCCACGGCGAGCGCACGCGCAGCAGCGCCTCGTCGCTCGACGGCTCGCGCAGCAGCAGCTCCGTCAGGTGATCGATCGCGCCGTCGAGCGCCTTGTACGGAACCGCCTCGCGCGGGTGGCAGCGGCCGCGCACCACCAGCGCACCGTGGTCGCGCGCGACCCGGTGGGCAAAGCTCTCGAGCAGCGCGGTCTTGCCGATCCCCGAGTCGCCCTGCAGGTGCACGACGACGGTCGCCGCGCGTGCCGCGGCGAAGCTCTCGTGCAGCACGGCGAGCTCCTTCGCGCGACCGATGAGCTGATCGCTCGCGGGCGATCCCGCGAAACCCTCGTCGTGCGCCGATGCGGCGAGCCGTGCGACGATCTCGCGCCCGCTCGGTCGCCGCGCGGGCGACGGATCGAGCAGTGCCGTGATCAGCGACGCGAGCGGCTCGGACAGCTCGGCATCGTAGCGGCGGATGTCCGGTGCGCCGCGCCGCTTCTGCAGAAAGACGTCGCTGAACGAGCCGGCGAACGGCAGGTATCCCGTCAGGGCCTCGAAGAGGACCACGCCGACCGCGTACCAGTCGGTCGCGGCCGAGGTCTCGCCGAACGCCTGCTCCGGCGCCATGTACGGGGGACTGCCGACGAAGGAGTAGCGCTCGGCGGGGTCGGACGCGCGCTCGATCGGCAGCGCGAGGCCGAAGTCGAGCACGACCACGCGCCCCTCGGCGGTGACCAGGACGTTGGACGGCTTGACGTCGCGATGCAGCTTGCCCGCATCGTGGATCGCCTGGATCGCGTGCGCGAGCTGCAAGACCAGATCGTCGATCCGCGCGCTGCGTGTTCGCGGATCTGTCGGCGCCTTCGCCGGCAGCTGCTGAACGTGAGTCACGAAGTCCGCTCCCTCGACCAGCTCCATCGAGAAGAAGCAGCCGCGATCGTCGACGAACAGCTCGTGCAGCTCGACCAGATTGCGGTGCCGGACGTCGGCCAGCGAGCGGAACTCGCTCTTCAGCCAGTAGAGCTGCTCCGCGTCGAGCGCCGGCATCGTCTTCAGGGCGACCGGCTGCCGTCGTGTCGTGTCGAACGCACGGTAGACGACTCCCGCGGATCCTTGGCCGATCCGGGACACGTCGCGAAAGCGCGCATCGCCGAACGGAGGTGAGGACGATCGCTGCATCGTCAGGACCCGTGCGCGCGGTCCAATGCCGCTGCCGGATACGGCTTCGTTCCCTCATCGGCGTCGGCGGCGGACCCGGCACGAGCGTCCGCCGCGATCGGCGGGCGCGTCCGGTGCTTCGACACGCGGACCCCGCGCTTCACGGACGGTGGCCCAGCAGCGACGCGATCTCGCGCGCCGCGACGTGGCGCAGAAAGAAACCGGTGCCGAGGTCGCGCGCGAGGCCGAAGAACGTCGAGTCCTCCGCGCCCTGCGCCTGGACGATCCAGGAGATGTTGGCGACGCGGTTCGCGTGCGGCAGCCGGCGGCTTTCGTAGTCGCGCAGCGCGGCTGCGACGTCGGCGCGGCCCGGCAGCACGCGCGCCAGCACGACCGCGTCCTCCAAGGCCTGGCAGGCACCCTGGGCGAGGTCCGGCGTGCACGGATGCGCCGCGTCGCCGAGCAGCGTTACGCGTCCGCGACCCCAGCGCTCCACCGGCGCTCGATACCGAATGCGCGTCTCGAACGTCGCGTCCGCGGGCGTCGCCGCGAGGATCGCGCCGATCGGCTCGTGGGCATCGTCGAACACGCGGCGCAGCGCGGACAATCCGTGGCCCAGCACCCGGAAGCGCGACTCGTTGATCGTCGCGAGCCACGTGACGTCCCGCCCGCGCACCGACGCGATGCAGAAGCGCGCGCCGAGCCCGTGCGTCACCGTGGTGACGCCGTCCTCGAGCAGCGCGTGATCGAGCGTCGCGCTGCCCACCCAGGCTCTCTGGTAAGCCTCGCGCGGCGGGCCGTCGGCGACGAGCGCGGCGCGGATGCGCGAGTCGAGTCCGTCGCAGGCGACCAGCGCGCGCGCCCGAACCTCGCGTCCGTCGTCCAGACGAACCGTGACGGCCGTTCCGTCGTCGTCGAATCCGACGACGCGATGCCTCGTGTCGCACGCGACCTGCTCGCGGAGCGCGCACAGCAGGTCGCGGCGTCGGATGACGATGGACGGCGCACCGGCGTCCCGGCTCATCGTGCCGACGTCGAGGCGGGCGAGCTCCCGGCCGGCCCAGCTGCGAAACACCAGCTCCTCGACCACCACCCCGCGCGCGACGACCGGGCTCGCGAGACCCAGCTCGGCCAGCGCGTTCACGCCGTTCTACCACATAATCCGCACACCGGAATCCGCCGACTCCTCGGCGCGGCGCTCTAAGTGCGCCACCTCGAGCCCGCGGCGACGGAGGCCGGCGGTCGCCGCGAGGCCGCCGATGCCCCCGCCCGCGACGACCACGTCGACCTCGGATCGACGATCGAAGCTCATGGTGCGCTCGGGGTCCTGAAGGTGTCGTGGTCCAAGGACATCGCTGGTGCTGGGTGCCGGCCGGAGACGATGGGGCCGTCGGACCCGTCCCTCATGCCACGCCCGACGATGCTGCGCGATGCCCGATCACACCGTCCGCACGCCTTGACAGCGTCTCGATCTAGACTATGTCTAATGGTGTGACGGAACGGACGGTGAGCGAGCGGCTCCAGGGGCATGGCATCCAGGCCTCGGCGCAGCGCGTGGCGGTGGCCGAGTACGCACTCCGCACCACGGATCACCCGTCGGCCGACGTCGTGTGGGCGAAGGTCCGGGAGAGCTTCCCGTTCCTCTCTCGCGCGACCGTCTACAACACCCTGAACCTGTTCGTGGCGAAGGGCTTGCTGCGTCCGCTGGTGATCGCGGAGGGGCGCGTGGTGTTCGATCCCAACGTCGAGCCGCACCACCACTTCGTCGACGAGGAGACCGGGGAGATCCACGACGTCCCCTGGGATGCGGTGGCGATCCGCAGCATCGAGCCGCCGCGCGACTTCGAGCTGCGCGACTACCAGGTGATCATGCGCGGCAGCCGGCGCGGTCGCCCGGCGCGGGCGCGGCCGCGAGGGAGCTCCCGAAGCTCCGTCAAGTAGGCGACGCCCGCCGGGCGTCGCCGTCGTTCCGTACGAATCCGAGCGCTCGCATCCGAGCCCAACGAGACAGACAAAGGAGAGCAAGAGAGATGCTGACGGTTGGTGATCGTCTTCCGGACTTCCGCGTCCAGGCGGTGGTGAGCAACGAGAAGGGCAACGAGTTCCAGGAAGTCTCGAACAAGGACAACCCGGGTAAGTGGCTGGTGCTGTTCTTCTGGCCCAAGGACTTCACGTTCGTCTGCCCGACCGAGATCGCCGAGTTCGGCAAGATGACCAAGGACTTCGCGGACCGCGATGCGGTCGTCCTCGGCGGCAGCACGGACAACGAGTTCTCGCACCTCGCGTGGCGCAAGGCGCACCCGGACCTGCAGAACCTGCCGTTCCCGATGATCCACTTGACGCCGGCGCTCGCCGAGCAGCTCGGCGTGATCCATCGCGAGGCCGGCGTCGCACTGCGCGCGACGTTCATCGCCGACCCGGACGGCGTGATCCGTTTCGTGTCGGTCAACGATCTGTCGGTCGGCCGCAACGTGAAGGAAGTTCTGCGCACGCTCGACGCGCTGCAGACCGACGAGCTGTGCCCGTGCAACTGGGAGAAGGGTCAGCCGACGCTGCAGGTGTGAGGGGTGGCCGAGCGCGGCGGGGAGGCATCCTCGCCGCGCTCGCGCTCCCGAACCGTTGGGAAAACCACCATGCCGACACTCGAAGAGCTGCGTGAGTCGTTGCCCGAGGCGGCCCGCGATCTGAAGATCGGGCTGCAGACGGTGCTCGGGGCGGAGTCGCTCGCGCCGCAGCAGCGCTGGGGCGTGGCGCTCGCAAGTGCGTACGCGGCGCGGAATCCCGCGCTGCGCGACGCGATGCTCGCCGAAGCGCGTGCCAGCGGCACCGACGACGCCGTGATCGACGACGCGCGCGCGGCGGCGGCATTGATGGGCATGAACAACGTCTTCTACCGCGCAAAGCACATGCTCGGTGAGGCGTACGCGTCGAAGCCCGCGCGGCTGCGGATGCAGCGCATCGCGCGCCCCGCCGGCGCGAAGGTCGACTTCGAGCTCATGAGCCTCGCCGTGAGCGCGATCAACGGCTGCGAGGTCTGCGTCGCCGCGCACGAGAAGACGGTGCGCGAGGGCGGGCTCAGCGACGACGCGGTGATCGATGCGATCCGCATCGCCGCCGTGGTTCACGGGGTCGCCTGCGCGCTCGAGCTGAGCTGACGCGACGGCTCGCCAGTCGAGGTACGAGCGCGGCGTGTGCATCGTGCACGCCGCGCCCGTCACGACGTCCTCGTCCTACAGCACGACCTTCTTCTCGCGCAGCGCGCGCAGGTCGTCGTCCGACAGGCCGAGCTCGGCGCGCAGGATCTTGTCGGTGTGCTCGCCCAGCGTCGGCCAGCGGTGCGGCGGCCGCTCGGGCGTGCCCGACATCTTGATCGGATTGCCGACCACGAGCATCGGCTCGTCGGAGTCCGGCCGCGGGATGCGCAGCAGCATGTCGTGGCTCGCGACGTGTGGGTCGGCGACCAGATCTTCCGTCGTGAAGCACGGTCCGGCGGCGATGCCCTGCTCGGCGAGCGCGGTGGTCGCCTCGAGCTTGGTCTTGTCCGCGGCCCACGCCTCGACGCCGGGGCGCACGATCGTCTCCATCTGCTCGCGCCAGCCCTCGCGCGACTTGAAGCGCTCGTCGTCGAGCCACTCCGGGTGGCCGACCGAGCGTGCGAACTGCTGCAGCTGGTGGTCGCGCACCGCCTGCACGACGAAGTAGCCGTCCTTCGCCTTGAAGCCGTCGAAGATGCCCGGCGTGCGGCGCTTGCCGCGCACGCCCATCGACCAGAAGTGCGGCACGATGTCGGCCATCGCGACCATCGCGTCGAACATCGCGACGTCGACGTGCTGGCCTTTCCCGGTGCGGTCGCGCTGGCGGAGTGCTGCGAGCAGGCCGATCGCCGCGAACAGCGACGAGCCGATGTCGCCGAGCGCGCCGGCCGGGCTCACGGCCGGCGGCGTGCCCTCCTCGCGGCGGTACTCGTAGAAGCCTCCCATCGCCTCGGCGATCGGGGCGTACGCGGGCCACGAGCCGTACGGCGACGGCAGCAGGTTCCCGAAGCCGGAGACCGACACGTAGACCAGCCCGGGATGCAGCGGCGCGAGATCCTTGTAGCCGAGGCCCATGCGATCCATCGTGCCGGGCTTGAAGTTCTCGCCGACGACGTCGAAGCGCGGCACCAGCTTGCGGATCAGCTCGCGGCCCTCGGGCGCCTTCATGTCGATCGCGACGCTCTGCTTGTCGAGATTGTTGCGCAGGTAGGTCGCGCCGACGCTGCGCCCGTCGACGTCCTTGACGGCGGGCAGCGCGCCGCGACCGGAGTCGCCCGTCACCGGGTGCTCGATCTTGACGACCTCGGCGCCCATGCGGGCGAGCAGCTGGGTCGCGAAGGGCAGCGCCTGCATCTGCTCGATCGCGAGGATGCGGACGCCGGTGAGGGGGCCTTCGAGGGTCTCGGTCATGCGGACGTCGTAGCGTTGTCCGGGCCGCGGGAGCAACGCCCGCGCGCCGACCCGCTACCGCCACCGCGCCGCGCGTGCGCGACCCGCTATCGCCGCAGCGATACCGTGACGTCGTCGATCTGCGTGCCGAGCTCGGTCGCGAGCCAGCGTGCCTTCGCGCGATCGCCGCGTAGGGCCGCGTCGAAGTGCGCGAGCGCCGCAGCGCGCGTGATCTGCAGCTGGCGCGCCGCGGGCATCGACGCGGGGAACTCCTGCGTGCAGGCGTCGAGGCAGGTCGACGCGTCGAACGCCGACGGCCCGACCCCCTCCTGCAGCAGCGTCGACAGCGCTCCGATGCCGGACGCGGCCACGCTGCCGCCGACGCCGATCGCCGCGCAGCCGATGCCGGCGTCGGCGTTGTGCCCGTCCTTGCCCTCGATGCCGAGGAAGCCGACGTGGTTGCCGCCGTGCAGGGTGATGAGCTCGATCGGCGCGTCGGCCCACTGGAACGCGCGCCCCGGACCACCGGCGAGCGAGACCAGCATGTCCGCGTCCCCACTGATGATCAGCATCGGCAGCGATCCGTCGTGGTAGAGCCCGCTGCCGAAGAAGCACGACGCGGGTGCCAGCGCCATCGCGGCCGAGACGTTCTCCATGCGCCACGTCGGATGGTACGCCCCGATGAGGACCGTCCCGCCGCCGAGCGACAGCCCGCCGATGCCGCGCCGCGTGTCGTCGATGGCCGCCGCGAGCGCGTCGCCCGCGGCGCCCGCGGCGACCTGGCGCATGACGAAGTCGAGGTCGGCGGGCTGGTTCGTCATGTCGGCGATCGTCGGACCACCGGGCGCGCCGCCGTTCGACAGCGGGAACGACGGGCCGACCACGACGTAGCCATGGCTCGCGAGGTGCGCGCCGACGAACTGGCCTTCGAAGTTGCCGCTCGTGAAGCCGTGCGCCCAGCCGATGATCGGGAACGGCCCGTCGCTCGACGGCGTGGCGCCGTTGCCCGCCGAGGTCGCCGGATACCAGATGCGCGTCGGCAGCGTGCGCTCGGGGGCGCCGGGGTACGATCCGTTCGCCTGCGTCCGGCGCGAGGGATCCACCAGCGTGAGCTGCGCTTCGCCCACCGCGTACGGGCCGGGTGCCGACAGCGTCTCGACGTCGAGCGTCGTGCCGGGATTCGTCCCGCCGCCGTCGCTGCAGCCGGCGACGAGCGCGAGACAGAGGAGCCATGCAGGGATCGGGAGCGCGGGGCGTCGCAGCATCCGCCCTGCATAGGGCAATCCGTCGCGCGCCGAAAGCCCGTTTGCGGCGCGCGGCGGACGCATCGCCGCGCGTCCCGCTCGCGATCGCCGCCGTGCTAGGCGTCGGCGCTCAAGCCTTGCTGGTCGTCGAGGGGCTGCGCAGCGTCAGCAGCGCGATCTCCGGCGGGATTCCGACCCGCATCGGGTAGCCGTAGAAGCCGACGCAACGCGTGACGAAGAGCCGCATGTCGCCGCGCGCGAACACGCCCTGATCGGGAATGCCGACGAGCCCGACCACGGTGAGTGCGTGGTCGCGACCGAGCTGCACGCCGACGTGTCCGCCGTGCGTGTGGCCCGACAGCACCAGGTCCGCGGCGTCTCCGGGCAGCACGAAGAAGTCGCGCGGATCGTGATCGAGCAGGATGCGGGGCGCGCCGTCGCGGGCGGGCAAGGACGCGAACAGGCGCGCGAAGATCTCCTCCCGCTGCGTTCGCGCGAAGACGAAGTTGGTGCCCGCGATCTCGAGCGGTGTTCCCTCGATGTCGATGGTGCGCACCTGGTCGCGCAGCAGGACGACGCCGGCGCCGGTCAGGCGGCGCGCGATGCGCGCGGGGTCGTCGTAGTCGTGGTTGCCGAGGCACGCCCACTGCCCGTGCGGGGCGCGGATCTGTGCCAGCGCCTCGTAGAGCGGCGTGTCGAAGTCGCCCGAGCGGTGGGTGAGGAAGTCGCCGGTGTGGAGCACGACGTCCGGCCGCGCGGCGTTCACCAGCTCCGCCATGCGGCGCAGGCGCTCACGCGTCATGCCGCCGCCGACGTGGATGTCGGACAGGTGGGCCACGCGCAGCCCGTCGAGCGCGCGCGGCCAGCCCGGCACCACGACGTCGCGCTCGTCGACGCGCAGATCGTACGACAGCGGCACGCTCGACAGCGATACGAAGAACGGCACAGCCGCGCCGGCGAGGCTCGCGTGCTGCAGGAAGGCACGACGCTCGGGCGACGCGAGGCCGGACACCGCGCACTCGAGCTCGGGCGAAGCGTCGTCGCCGACGCGCGCCGGTGCGAGCCGTGCCCACGCCGTGCGCACGAGCCGGTGCAGCCCGCGTGCGATCGCGCCGGCGGCATAGCCGAGGGAGAGCAGCGCGTGCGCGCTGAACCAGACCGGTCCGACCCAGCTCACGCCGGGGCCGTGCAGCCAGGGCAGGCCTTCCGATGCTCGGCCGGTCGCGAGCTGTGCCGCGAGCACGAAGTCCAGCACGACGCCCGTGCCGAGGACGCCGCCGAGCACGCGCGGCCAGCGCGCCAGCGTCCGCTCGAGCGCGTCGTACAGACGCAGCCGTGCATACGAGAACGGCGCGATCGCGAGCGGCACGAGCAGCGCGAGAAAGAGCGCGCGGCGCGTGACCAGCACCGCGAGCAGCCCTGCGACGGCCAGCAGCCCCAGGTTCAGCGCGACGAGCCACAGGCGGAGCCAGCGGCGCGCGTGTGGAAACGGCGCGTGGGACATCGAGCTTCATCCTACCGGAGGTCGAGCGCGCGTCGAGCGCGTCGGCGCAGGTCGCGTATTGAACATTTCCCTCGCTGTGCGACGATCCTGCGGGCCGCTTTCCCAAGGAGATCCACTCGATGCTCGATCCCGTATCGCTCCGGCGCGCCGCGCTGGTCCTGGTCCTCGCCCCGCTGCTTTCCTCACCGGTCTGCGCCGAGGAGGCACCCAAGGTGCCGCAGGCGGCGCCGCCCGCTCCGCCCGCGGCGCCCGCGGCGGCCGCGAAGCGCGAGGTGGTGAAGTCGGGGACGTACGTCCTCGAGCTGCCCCTGGGACTGCAGGCCGACGCGGCGTACGTGCCCGACGACAATCCGCTCACGAAGGAGAAGGTCGAGCTCGGCAAGCTGCTCTACTTCGATCCTCGCCTGTCGAAGGACGGCAATCTCTCCTGCGCCGGGTGCCACAACCCGTTCCACGGCTTCGCCGATCCGTGGCCCGCGTCGCGCGGCGTCGGCTTCAAGCTCGGCGGCCGCAACAGCCCGACCGTGATCAACCGCCTGTTCTCGTCCGACCAGTTCTGGGACGGCCGTGCGAAAGATCTCGAGGAGCAGGCGCACGGCCCGCTGATCAACCCGGTCGAGATGGCGATGGCGTCGCACGACGCGGTGGTCGGCGAGGTCAAGAAGGTCGATGCGTACAAGCCGCTCTTCAAGGCCGCGTACGGCAGCGACGAGATCACCATGACCAAGATCGCGCAGGCGATCGCGAGCTACGAGCGCACCGTCGTGTCCGGCAACAGCCCGTTCGACCGCTATCAGGCGGGCGACAAGGACGCGCTGAGTGCGAGTCAAGTACGTGGCTGGGCGCTGTTCCAGGGCAAGGCCAACTGCCAGACCTGCCACGTGTCGTTCAACTTCACCGACGAGGGCTACCACAATCTGGGCGTCGGCTGGGATCCGCAGAAGAAGGAGCTCAAGGACGTCGGTCGCTTCGAGGTGACGAAGAACCCGGCCGACAAGGGCGCCTTCAAGACGCCGACCTTGCGCAACATCGTCGAGACCGCGCCGTACATGCACGACGGCTCGGAAGGCACGTTGCGGCAGGTGATCGAGCTCTACGATCGCGGCGGCAACGCGAACCCGAACCTGTCGCCGAAGATGAAGCCGCTGAACCTCACGCCGGCGGAAAAAGAAGATCTGATCGCGTTCCTCTACGCGCTGACCGGCGAGGTCAACAACATGGAGCCGCCGGCGAAGCTGCCCGGCCGCTGACGGAGCTCCCGCCGAGCGGACGTCGCGCCGCGCGACGTCCGCCCGGCGGCGCCATGCTCG
>JAIEPK010000532.1 GCA_019749875.1 Candidatus Binatia bacterium
GGCGCGCGACCGGCGTCGCCCCGAGGCGGGCGAGCGCCGCCACGATCGCGGCGGCGCCGAAGGCCGCGCCGCCCACGAGCAGCGCATGCACGCCGAGAAAGAGCTTCTCCGGATAGCGCAGCAGGTTCGACAGCGGCAGGTGCGCGTAGAGCAGCGGGTACACCGGCGTGTACGAGCCCAGCACCACCAGGATCGCGCCCACCGCCACCACTCCCCAGAACACCAGCAGCCCGCGACGCGCGCTCGCGAGACCGAGCAGCGCCAGCGCGAGCACGCCGGGCCCGACGTAGATCTGCGGCATGAAGCGCTCCGGCGACGGCATCCAGGCGTCGCGCGCGAGCTGGATCAGGTCCGGCGGCGGGATCGAGTAGCGCATGGCGGTGGCGGCATCGATGCCCTGCGTGCCGCGCCAGGTCTCCGTCAAGTAGTGGAAGAACGGCAGCAGCTCGACCGCCGCGATCGCAAACGCGAGCGGCGGCACGACGAGGCTCGCCGGATGGCGGCTCGTGACGACGAGCGCGAGCGCCGCCACCAGGACCATCTCCGGCCCGCCCGCGAGCAGCGCCATGGCCATCGCGAGGCTCGCGAGCGCGATCTTCGTCCCGAGCGCGTGCGGACGGAGCCATGCCCACAGCACCCACGGCAGCCAGGCGGCCGACAGCAGCTGGTTCAGCACGTTGCCGAGCGAGATCATGGTCCCGCCGAAGGTCCACACCAGCGCGCCGAGGACGGCGGCGGGACGCGGCAGACCGGCGGCACGCAGCCACAGCAGGGCGCCGAGGGCGGTGAACAGGTAATGGCCGACGAACAGCAGGTTGAGCCCGCGCGCGAAGGGCGGGATCGCGAGCAGCAGGTTCGGCGGATAGAGCGCACCTGCCAGCAGATCGGGCAGGAACGGCTTGCCCAGGGCCGCGTCCGGGTTCCACCATGGCCACTCTCCGGCGGCCAGCGCACGAGCGAGGAAGCGTTTCAGGGGCAAGAGGGCCGCCAGCGCGTCGGGTTCCGCGACGATCGCCGCCCCACGCAGCAGAGGCAGGAAGAACCAGCCCACCGCGAGCACGAGGGCGAGCACGGCGTACGCGTCCTTGCGTCCCAAACGCCCCCCCCGGTTCACGACATCCTATCGGCTGTGGCCATCCCGCTCTGGAGTCGACGGCGGACCCGGCGCCTGCAAGGGCAGAGCGCACATAGGAGGATCGCCCGGATCTTTGGGCCCCACGCGCTGCGACGCGGCGCGTCTCGGTGTCGGCGTCGGTCTGAATTCGCCCCGAGCGAAAAATCTGCAATCCAAACTCGAGCGGATCCCGTAGAGGCGCGTGAAGGGAACGAACCTGGTGGGATTCGCCGAAGCCGCCCGCGTGACCACGACACCCGATGCCGAGCCTGCCGACCTGATCGCCCGCTGCGCGCGCGGCGACCAGGCGGCGCTGGCGAGCCTGTACGACGCCACCGCGGCGCAGGTGAACGGCCTCGCGCTGCGCATCGTCGGCGATCGCGACACCGCCGAGGAGATCACCGGCGACGTCTTCCTGCAGGCCTGGCGCTCGGCCGCGTCCTACGATCCGAGCCGGGGCAGCCCGGTCGCCTGGCTGCTGACCATCGCGCGCAGCCGCGCGATCGACCGTCTGCGCGCGGGGGCCGGCGACCGTCGCCAGCTGGCGCCGTTCGAGCTCGGCCTCAAGGCCGCCGCCGCCGAGCCCGGGCCGGAGGAGGTGTCGAGCCTGGTGCAGCGCAGCCGCTTCGTGCGCAGCGCCCTCGAGCGGCTGAGCCGCGAGCAGCGCGAGGCGATCGAGCTCGCCTTCTTCGCCGGGCTGTCGCACAACGAGATCGCCGACACGCTGGGCGCACCGCTCGGCACCGTCAAGACACGCATCCGTCTCGGCATGGGTCGCCTGCGCGACACGCTGCTGGCGCGGGGAGGGTTCGCATCGTGAAGCGTCCGACCACGGTCGATGCGGCGCGCGCCGCCGCGCTCGTCCTGGGCGCCCTTCCGGAGGACGCGCGCAGCGAGCTCGAGCAGCGCATGGCGGCGTCACCGGCACTGCGCGAGGAGATCGAGTCGCTGCGTGCGATCGCCGACGAGCTGCTGCTGGCACCGCCGCCGGTCGCGCCGCATCCGGCGCTGCGCGAGCGGGTGCTGGCGCGCGTCGCAGCCGAAGCAGCAGCCGCGAGCTCCGGCGCCGTGAACGCGACGGCGCCCGCGACACGTCCGCCGCTGCCGGATCTGCTGTTCGCGCTCGAACCCGACGCGGTGTGGAAGGACGTCGCGCCCGGGCTGCAGCGACGGCTGCTGTCGCGCGGTCCCGATGCGACCAGCTACGTGCTCCGCGTCGCGCCGGGTGTGACGATCCCCTCGCACGACCATGCGTGCGTCGAGCACCTGTTCGTGCTCAGCGGCAGCATCGACGTCGAGGGTACGCTCTGTCACGCCGGCGACTATCACCGCGCCGCGCAGGGCACCCACCACGCGATGCCCTACTCCGCGGAAGGCTGCGTGGTGCTGGTCGTCGAGTCCGTTCCGTAGCGTCCCGGGCCGCGGCGCGACGGGACGACCGGCGGCGTCAGCGCCGCGCCCAGGACGATGCCCGTCAAGAGCCCGCCCAGGTGGGCGACGTGGTCGCTGTCGTCGCCCGCACCGACCAGCAGCGCGTAGATCGCGAACAGCGCTCCCACGACCTGCCAGCGCGCGAAGCGCCCGCCCCACCCGGGGTCGAGGCCCGTTCCGCCGAGCGCACCGAGCACGCCGGAGATCCCACCTGACGCGCCGGCCTTGAGGCTCGCCGACGGTGCCAGCACGTGGCTCGCGAGGTTGCCCGCGACGCCCGTCAAGACGAAGATCACAAGAAAGCGCCACGGCCCGAGCAGGTTCGCGAGCGGCGGGCCGACCAGGGCCAGCGTGATCAGGTTCGCGAGCAGGTGCACACCGTCGAAGTGCACGAAGAGCGCGCTCGCGAGCCGCCACCACTCGCCGACCCAGACCTGGTCCCACGTGATCGCACCGTGCTCCAGCAGACGCGCCCGCGTCAGCGGCCCGGACGCCTGCATGCGCACGAACCAGGCGATGCAGGCGACGGCGACGAGCGCGACCGCCCAATCCGCGCGTCCGAGCCACAGCGCGCGCACGGGCAGGCGGACGGCCGCACGTCCGGCGGCGGCAGGGGCGGGATCGGAAGGTGCGCCGGGTCCGTCCGGGTACTCCTCGGCGACCAGCGCCCGCGCTCGCGCGGCGTCGTCGATCGCCGAGACCACGGTCCAGCCGTCGTCGCCGAGCCGGCGCCGGCTCTCGGCAGGGATGCCCATCGCGGCGAGCAGCACCACCACGTCGTCGGCGCGGCGGCGCTCGAGCCCGCTCGCGATCTCGTCGGGTGCGAGCGCTGACGGTTCGGGCTCGTCGGTCACGCCGGCATCGTAGCCGGGCGCTCGCGGCGGGACGAGGAGCGGCCATGCCGCGCCGCGCGCGCGTCCCGGCCGGCGATGCACGACGGGCGATCATGCCCGCCCGCCGCAAGGCCGCGGAGCCCCGATTCGCTCGCCCGCCCGGGCTCGACGAGCTGCACCGGCGGCAGCGCGCGAGCAGCGCGCTCCAACGCGACGCGCGACGCCCTCCGCATTGACGCTGCGACCGCGCCCAGCATAGTGCCGGGCGATGCGAAAGCAGCGCTGCCGGCCCGCATCCTTCGTCCTCGCGATCTCCGTGCTGGCTGCGAGCGCCTGCTCGGACACAGGCAGCCCGGCGCAGCCGATCCAGGAGGGCATCACGATCACGCTCGCCGACGGCACGATCGAGGGCGCGGTCGCAGGCGCCACGCGACGCTTTCTCGGCATCCCCTTCGCCGCGCCGCCGGTCGGCGATCTGCGCTGGCGCGCGCCGCGGCCGCCCGCGCGGTGGAGCGGCACGCTCGCGACCAAGGCCTTCAGCAGTGCGTGCCCGCAACGCCCTTCGACGCTCGGCACGCCGAGCGAGAACGAAGACTGCCTCTACCTCAACGTCTGGACACCGGATCCCACACCGGCGCGTCCCCTACCGGTCATGGTGTGGTTCCACGGCGGCGGCAACGAGTTCGGCTCGACCGGCGACGTGATCCCGCTCGGGCTCGGCGGTCTCATCTTCGACGGGCAGCTGCTGACCGAGCGCCACGACGTGATCGTGGTCACGACGAACTACCGTCTGGGCAAGCTCGGCTTCTTCGCGCACCCGGCGCTGGCCGCCGAGGATCGAGAAGCGCCGTTCGCCGGCAACCAGGGTCTCCTCGACCAGCGCGCGGCGCTTGCCTGGGTCGAGCGCAACATCGCCGCGTTCGGTGGCGATCCGGGCAACGTCACGATCTTCGGTGAGTCCGCGGGCTCGGCCGACGTCTGCTTCCAGGTCGTGTCGCCGGGCAGCCGCGGCCTCTTCCATCGTGCGATCAGCGAGAGCGGCGGCTGCACGACGCGCCAGGACACGGCGGCCGAGGGCGCGGCGCTGGCGCAGCAGATCGCCAGCGCCGTCGGCTGCGGCGAGCCTGCCGGCTCCGCGGATCAGCTCGCGTGTCTGCGCGCGGCACCGGTGGGCGCGCTGCTCGACAGCGGCGTCGCGGTCGGTCCGGTCGTCGACGGCGGGTTCCTGCCGGACCAGCCGCGCGCGCTGCTCGCCGCGGGTGCGTTCGCCGACGTCCCGTACATCCTGGGCTCGAACGCCGACGAGGGCACGATCTTCTTCCTCGGCATCCCGCCGGTGACCAGCGAGGGCGAGTACGTCGAGGCGCTGCACGCACGCTTCGGCGACCGTGCCGAGGAGATCGCGCGGGTCTATCCCGTCGCGCGCTTCGCGACCCCGCAGGACGCGCTCGAGCGCGTGCTCGGCGACAGCAGCCTCGTGTGCGGCACGTACGACAGCGCCCGGCGCGTCGCCGCGGCCGGTGGTCGCGTGTGGCTCTACAACTTTGCGCGCTGGGTGCAGATCCCGGAGCTTCGACCGCTCGATCTGCGCGCCCTGCACGGCGCGGAGATCGCGTACGTCTTCGGCTCGCCGCCGCCGCCCACGGCCGACGATGCCGCGCTCACCGAGGAGATCCAGGGCTACTGGACGCGCCTCGCACGCGACGGCGATCCGAACGGCGACGGCGCGCTCGTCTGGCCGCGCTACGACGACGCGTCCGACCGGCGCCTGAACCTCGACGTGCCGATCTCGGTCGTGGACCGCTTCCGCCGAACCGAGTGCGCGTTCTGGTGGAGCGTCTACGACGCCGCGTTCGAATGACGGAGATCCGCGCGGATCACGCGTCCGTCTCCGCGCGCGGCACGAGTGCGACCGCGGCTCAGCTCGTGAAGGCCGACAGGAAGTCCCAGGTGCTGTCGGTCGCGAACAGCGGCCCGTCGGGATCGAGCGTGCCGCCCGGCCAGCGGTGGCCGAGGTCCGACACCGAGCAGAACGCGGTCGTCGCACCGTCGGCGCACTCGGGTGCGATCTCGCAGCTCGCATTCGCCGCGAGCTGCATCGGCGCACGCGCGTCGCTGCAGGCATTGAGCTTCAGCAGCTCGCCGAACGAGAACTCGCCCAGTCGATAGTTGACGACCGGGTCCGAGATCATGTTGGTGATCTGGATCGGCCGCGGCTGCGCGGGCTCGCAGGGGAAGAGCGCCAGCGAGCCGCCGACCGGTGCGAACGCGGCGAACAAGTCTGCCGCCTCGCAAGCGAGGCGGAACACCATCGCCGCACCGTTCGAGAAGCCGGTCGCGTACACGCGGCTCGAATCGATGCAGTACGCGCTCGCGATCGTCGCGACCATGTCGCGCGTGAAGCCGACGTCGTCGACGTTCTCGCCCTGCGCCGGCTGGCAGCAGACGCCCGCGTTCCACGACTTGCCGATGCCGTCGCCCGCCGCGGTGATGAAGCCCTCCGCCGCGGCCTTGTCCGGGAAGCCGGTGTTGGCCTCGATCTCGGCACCGGTCGAGAACACGCCGTGGTAGACCAGCACCAGCGGCACCGGCCCGCCGCCGAGCGCCGAGTCGGGCACGTCGAGCACGAACGTCCGCTCGCGACCTCCCGACGCGATGGTGATCTCGCGGCGTCCCGCGGGACCGTTCTTTCCCGCGCAGGCCGCGGCGCCGTCGTTGCCGTCGGAGCATGCGGCGAGCGCCAGCAGCGACACGAGCGCGAGCACGTCGAGGTACGACTTCACGAACGACCTCCGGATGCGAATGCCGAAGCGGCACGTGCCTGCACGCCGGTCGCGCATGGTGCGATCGGGGCGGCACGCGGCGGGACGTAGGTCTGCGCGCGCAGCCCGGCGGCGGACTGTCCGCGCAGCCCCTCGATGATGCGCACGGCGGCGCGCGTCAGCGGCACGAGGCTCGGCTCGTGGATCATCTCGAGCGTGTCGGCTGCGTCGAACAGGTAGACGGGTGCCGTCAAGAAGCTCACGATCGGCGTGATCGGGTGGAAGAACGCGGCGTCGGTCGGCGGGTGCTCGCTGCCCGGCGGAAAACCCTCGGGCGGCATGATCAGCGAGCGCTCGAGCTGCTCGCGACAGATCGTGTCGGCGACCAGCTCCTCGAGCGGCGGAATGAAGCTCGTGAACCACCAGCGCCACTCGGGTGCGTCGGTCGGTACCAGCGCGCCGTCGACGCCGCGCGCCTCGCGCGCCGCGTGCTCGAGGTGAATCTCGACCACGACGTCGTTCGCGAGAAAATCCTGGTGCGTGTCGACGAAGTGATGCAGGCCCGCACCGCCCGACATGTGGCCGCCGTTGAGCAGGAACAGCAGGTTGAACGGCCGCTCGGACGCCGGCACGCGCGACCAGTAGCGCGCCTGCGCCATGACCAGCGCGATGCCGCTCGCGTCCTCGACCGCGGACGCCCACGGACCGTCGTGGTGCGAGCCGATGACGATCCACTCGTCGGACGCGCCGCGCAGCACGCCGGTGACGTTGTGCGAGACCGCGGGTGCGAGCGTGCTCTCCGTCACGAGACGCGCCCGTGCCGGGCGTCCGGCGACGAAGCTCTCGAGCCTCGCCCCGTTGCCGGGGCTCAGCCACACCGCCGGGATCGGCCGCTCCTCCGCGTCGTAGGGCACGTAGTACCGATCGGTCTCCCACGGCATGGTGAGGATGCCGACGTAACCGCTGGCGCCTTCCTGGAGCGCGGGATCGAGCGCACCGTTGAGCCGGGAACCGAACGGCAGCGTCTGCACGTGCGTCGGGACCTCGCCGGTCGGATCGTTGTACCAGGTCGCGAACGCGGTGAAGACCTTCTGCGGCAGGACGAGCAGCGGATCACGATTGACGGCGATGCGTCCGGTGAGGTCCTCGCCGCCGGCGAAGGTCGCGAAGGTGAGCTCCGCCTCGACCGTCGCGGCGGCCGTGAACGGCGCCTGGAAGCAGGGGATCGACGTGCGATCGGACGGCGTGTCCGGATGCCAGACCTCGAGCGCGCAGGACAGCGGCTCGAAGCGCTCGACGTCGACCGGGTCGAGCGTGACGTCCTCGAGCCCGAGCTCGCGGAAGCGCTCCGCCGCCCACTGCTCGGTCCAGTCGTCGGCCGCATAGCCTGGACGACGGATACCCTGCGCGGTGATCTCGCCGATCCAGCCCATCATCGTGGCCGAGTCGGTGAGCAGCTCGCCGCGCACCTCGCCCGGCGCGCTCGTGCCCGCGGCGCGATCGCTGCATGCGGTGAACGTCGTCCATCCGAGCACCGTCAGCGCGACGGCGATCGTGAGCCTGCGCCGCATCATCGTGTCGCCTTTCCGCCGCGCGGCTTTCCCGCGCGCGACCGTGGCCGCGTGCGCGACGGACGCGCCGCGAGCTGCCCGACCAGCGCCTCGGCATAGCTCTCGAAGATCGCGACGAGATCGACCTTCGGGTCGAGCATCGCGTTGAGCTGCGCGCCGTCCATGAACGCCACGGCCTCGTCGGCCTTCGTCGTGGCGTCGACGTCGGCACGGATCTCGCCGCTGCGCTGCCCTTCCTCGATCGCCCGCTGGATGCGGCGTCGCACACGACGGCGACGCTCGAGGAAGTACGCGTGTGCGTCGTCCTCTTCGTCGAGATTTTCCGCCTCGAGCACGGTGAACAGCTTCGCGAGCTCCCAGTTGTCGCGGTTCCAGCGCGCGAGACGCGGCATCTGCCGGAGCGCGTCGAGCCCGGCGCGCCCGTGCCAGTGGTCGGCGGTCTCGCGCCAGAAGCGCCGATCGCGCTCGTCGAGCACCGCCAGCAGGAGCTTCCGCGACGAGCCGAAGTGGTACAGCACGCCGGCGTGCGTCACGCCGGCCGCCTGACCGATCGCGGCCAGCCCCGTTCCCTTCACGCCGCGCCGCGCGTAGAGCGCGACCGCCGCGTCCAGGATGCGGCGCCGCGTCTCGTCACGACGCGCGGGGCGAGCTTCTTCGTCGATGGTCGCCATGTCGCGGCGCCACACTTACAGACCTGTAAGCAGACCGTCAACACCGTTCGCGTCGCGCGGAACGCACCCGCGGCGACGGCGACGCTTCAGCGCCCGAGGTCGAGCTTCATGCCGTGATGCGACGCAACGAAGCCGAGGCGCTCGTAGAACACCAGCGCGTCCTGCCGGCGCCGGTCGGTCGTGAGCTGGACGAGGTGACATCCGCGCTCGCGCGCGCGGCGCACGGCGTCTTCGATCAGGATGCGCCCCAGCCCGCCGCCGCGTCGCGCGCGGTCGACGCGCACGCCCTCGATCTGCGCGCGTCGGCCGCCCTCGTGCGTGAGGCAGCGCAGGAACGACAGCTGCAGGACACCGGCGACCGCACCGCCGACGTCGAGCACGAGCACCTCGTGCCGGGGATCGGCTGCGATCTCCGCGAATGCGTCGCGGTACGGTGCCAGCGCGTCGGCGGAGCCGGCGGCGCGCTCGCGCGTCGCGCCGAGGTCGTCGTCGCGCAGCAGTGCGACGATCGCCGGCAGGTCTTCCGCGGTCGCAGCTCGCACGCACGGGCCCGCGTCCGGAGCGCTCGCCGATCCGTTCATCGTCGGAAGCCGTAGCGCCGGCGGCGCGAATGCGTCAACGTCGCGCGTGAGGCGCGGCCCGAGGACGGCCGCGACAGGAGGGCCCCATGACGCTCCAGCGCTGGACCGTCGGACGCTGCACGATCACGAGCATCCTCGAAGAGCAGATCGAGCACATTCCGCCCGAGATGTTCTTTCCCGTCGCGACCGCGGCCGACGTCGCACGACACGGCTGGCTGGTGCCGGACTTCGCCGACGCGGACGGGCGCATCGCGCTGCGCGTGCAGGCGCTGGTGGTCGAGATCGGCCGCCGCTGCGTGCTGGTCGACCCGTGCGTCGGCAACGGCAAGACGCTCGCCGTGCCGTTCTGGAACCAGCGCGAGTGGCCATTTCTCGAGCGCTTCGCCGACGCCGGGTTCGCGCCCGAGCGCGTCGATACGGTCGTGCACACGCATCTGCACGCCGACCACGTCGGCTGGGACACGCACCTCGCGGACGGCCGCTGGGTGCCGACCTTCACCCGAGCGCGGCACCTGTACACCGCGCGCGAGCTGGCGTGGTGCGAGGCCGGCGGCAATCCGGGCATCGACTACGTGCACGAGCAGTCGATCGCACCGGTGCTCGAGGCGGGTCTCGGCGACGTCGTCGCGGAGGACGCCGACCTCGGCGACGGGCTGCGGCTCGTGCCGACCCCGGGCCACACGCCGGGACACGTGTCGCTGTGGGTCGACTCGGACGGTGCCACGGCGATGATCTCGGGGGACTTCCTGCACCATCCCGTGCAGTGCGCCGAGCCGGCCTGGGCGGAGGTCGGCGACGACGATGCGGATCGCGCGCGCCACACGCGCCGCGAGCTGCTCGCACGCGCGGCGGCAAGCCGCACGCTGTTCGTCGGCACGCACTTCCCGACCCGCCCCGCCGGGCGCATCGTCGCCGACGGTCCCGCGTGGCGCTTCGTGCCGGAGGGCTGACGCGCGCAACGCGCGCCGGCGTCAAGCCAGAAAGGCAGCCACGTGCGCGAGCCCGTGCGCGAGCATCGCCGCCTCGAGCCCGTAGCGCCGGAACAGGATCCCGGTGAGGACCCCGAACAGCCCGTTGCCGGCGAGCGTCCACGCGACGACGTCGGTGCTCAGCGTGCCGCCGTACGCGACGATCGTCGGCAGATGCCCGAGACCGAACAGCAGCGCGCTGCCGGCGATCGCTGCCGCCGCCGCGAGCCGTCCGGGACGCGCGTGTCGCCGGCGAGCGCCGCGCGCGAAGAGCCACAGCAGCAGCGTCATCGCCCCCCAGCGCAGCAGCAGCTCCTCGGTGACGCCGCCGTACAGCACGCGCACGAGGAGTGACGGATCGAAGCCGCCGGCGACCGCGCTGTGGATCGCCGACGGCGCGCGCTGGCGGAACAGCAGCAGCACGAGCCCACCGAGCAGCGCGCCGACGAGCCCCGGTACCAGCTGCGGGCGGAGCGCGTGCCATGCGCCGCGACGAGCGGCCACCGCCTCGAACACCGGTGCCGCAAGATCCACCGACGGTGCGAGCCGGGTGCCGATCCCCACCGCCACGGCGAGCACCAGGCCGCTTTGACCGAGCCCGATCGCCTGGACCAGCCAGAGCGGGACGTTGGTAGCCGTCGCCGCCATGGTCGGCGGCAGCGGCAGGAGCGCGAACGACGCGACGCCGGCCATCCCCGCGAGCCACAGCAGCAGGCCGAGCCGCCGGCGGCTCAAATCGGCATCACCCCGCGGCGCGGTGTGCTCGTCCCGTAGGTCTCGTGCGTCAGCGGCGCACCGATCGCAGCGAGGGCCTCGCGCGCCCGTGGCAGCGGCGTCGCGAGCAGGCACTCCTCGAACGGCCGCAAGGCTGCGAACGGCGGCGACGCGTGCACGCGCGCGATCCATGCGGCCGTGCGCGGCCAGCGCGCGGCGTCGATCGAGAAGCGGGCGAACGCGGCGTTGCGGAAGAACGACGCCACCGAGACGTCCGCGATCGACAGCACCCCGAGCACGAAGCCGTCGGCCGGCGCCTGGCTCTCGAGGTAGTCGAGCACCTGCGGCACGTCGTCGGCGAGCGTGCGCTGCACGAGCGCGTGATCCGGCTCCTCGCCCCACACGAAGCGCCGGATCACCAGCTGGTTGAAGTAGCGCCAGATGAACACGTCGCCCATGCGCGAGTCGGCGAACTCCTCGAGCCAGCGCGCGCGGGCGCGATCGACGACGTCGGCCGGATAGAGCGCCGGCTCCGGATGACGGTCCTCGAGGTACTGGCAGATGACCGACGAGTCGCAGAGCGTCGCGCGATCGTCGATCAGCACCGGGACCCGGCGCAGCGGGCTCAGCGCCGCGAAGCGGTCGTCGCCGAGGAACGGCACGATCGGATCGATCTCGTACGGGATGCCCTTCGCGACCAGCACGGCGAGCACCTTGCGCACGTAGGGCGACAGGTAGCTGCCGATGATGCGGACCGGTGCGTTCATCGTGCCCGCCATGCCGCGCTCACGGGATCAGCACGATCTTGCCGGCCGAACCGGGCTCCATGACCTCGCGGTGCGCGCGTGCGGCGTCGCCGAGCGGCAGCTCGCGGCCGATCAGCGGCTTCAGCGAGCCGTTGTCGAGACCCGCGCCGATCGCGACGTAGGCGCGGCGCAGCTCGTCCGCGGGCGCGTTCATCAACGACATGCCGAGGATCGACGCGTCGACACGCATGGTCAGGCGCGGCTCGAACTCGAGCGCGCCGCGGCTGCCGATCACGACGATGCGTCCGTAGCGCGCGAGCGCGTCGAAGTCCTTGACGAGGTTCACGTTGGCGAGCATCTCGAGGATCACGTCGACGCCCCTACCGCCGGTGAGCTCGCGGACGCGCGTCAAGTAGTCGGGCGCGTGGTGGTCGAGCACGTGGTGGGCACCGAGCTCGCGCACGCGCGCGCGTCCCTCCTCGCTGCCGCCGGTGCCGATCACGGTGACGCCGGCGGCGCGCGCGAGCTG
>JAIEPK010000064.1 GCA_019749875.1 Candidatus Binatia bacterium
GGCGACGGCGGTGCGCTGCGGCGCGACGCCGCGCGCGCGCAGCCAGCGCACCGCGCGCAGACAGTCATCGTGCGCCGCGGGATAGCGATGCTCGGGTGCCAGCCGGTAGTCGACCGCGAGCACCGGCACGCCGACGCCGGCCGCGATGCGCGCGGTCAGCTCGCGGTGCGTGTCGAGCGTGCCGCTGACGTAGCCGCCGCCGTGGAAGTAGGCGATCGCCGCATCGGGACCGCACGACGGCACGCGCACCGGCCACACCCACTGGCAGGGCACGCCGTCCGCGAGCAGCGGCTCGAAGCGCACGGCCTTCCTGAGCGCCGGCGGCAGCGCGCTCGGCACCGCCGCCTGCGCGTCGCGCAGCCACTGCGGGCCTTTCACCTGCGCGCGGTCCATCATGCGGCGGACCATGGTCTGGAAGAGCTCGGTGCGGAACGACCAGCGCGGGTCGAGCGGGCCGTTCGCGCGCCGCCGGCGGGTCACCTCGGCCAGCGCGGACACCGTCAGGGCGCCCGTCTCGAGAAGCTGCTTCATGAGCGACCGTCGTATGGTTTCGCGATCCGCTCGTCCACGCCGCGCGGGAGCGAGCCGCCCGGCCCGCGCTCGTCGCTGGCGGACGGTCGATTCGAGCGTCAGTCGCGGCCGCCGCGCCGCGTCGTGCACGTCACCTGGCGGAAGCGCTCGTCGAGCAGCCGGGCGAGCCAGGCACGAAAGCGCCGCTGCACGGCGGGTCCGTCGGGGAGCCCCGCCGTGCGGCTCAGCACGTCCCCGACCAGGGCATCGCCGAGCATGGCGGCCGCCACCAGGCGGACCGTGAAGTCGGCCTCCTCGCGCGGCGGCGTGCGCGCACCGGTCGCGCGCGCCTCGTCGCCGAGACGCCGGTGGACGGCATCTGCGAGGACGCGCAGCACCTGCTCCTGCGGCACCACGCCACGCGTCCGCTGTGGCGCGAAGTCGCCCAGCGCGGACCAGGCGAGCAGGCGGGCGTGGCCCGACTCGCCGAGCGTCTCGAACACCCGGTCGAGCACCGCCTCGGGAGACGTCCCGCGGCCCGGATCGGAGATCGCGCGCATGATGTCGGCGTTGAGCGCGCTCATCGCGGAGCGCCCGAGCGCCTGCATCAGCCCCTCGCGGCTCTCGAAGTGGTGCAGGATCGTCGGGTGCGAGATGCCGAGGTCGCGCGCGATGTCCTGCAGGCGAATCGCCTCCGGTCCGCCCTCGGCGAGCCGGCGCTGCGCCGCCGCCAGGATCTCGTGGCGCGCCTCCTCGGCGGTGCGACGCCGCCGCGTCGGAGTGGCCGGCTTGCCGGCCTTCGCCTTCCGCGGATTCTTCGCCGTCGCCACTATTGACAATCCTGTACGTAGCTGGATACTGACATTCCTGTCAGCAGGTATCACGTCAGCGCACCACGGTCACGGGAGAGCCGCTTCGTCACGCACGACGGTCACGGGAGAGACGCCATGCACGAGATCGCACCGCCCCCGCCCCGCAAGCGAGTGCAGCCGCTGCGCGCGCTGCGCGCGATCCGCGAGCTGATCCGCAACCCGGACGACACCGCGAAGGTCTTCGACATCATCGACGCGCTGTCGGGCAATGCCGGCGAGCGGACGTTCCAGCGCTTCGTGCGCCTGCCCGAGGGGCAGCGCATCCTCACCGAGCAGCGCAACCTGCTCGCGACGCTGGACGATCACGAGAGCCTGAAGCGCCTGCCGGCAGGAACGCTCGGCCGCGTCTACGCGGACTTCGTCGAGCGCGAGCAGATCACCGGACAGGGCCTCGCCGACGCGAGCATGACCGCCGAGCGCAGCCGCCGCGCGCTCGATCCGGACCGCGAGCTCTTCTACGCCCGCCTGCGCGACATGCACGACCTGTGGCACGTCGCGACCGGCTACAGCCGCGACCTGCTCGGCGAGGCCGCGCTGCTCGCGTTCAGCTACGCGCAGACGCGCAATCGCGGCGTCGGCTTCATCGTCGCGGTTGCGTGGCTGCGCGCGAAGGGTGACTTCGCCTACGCACGTCCGCTGATCGTCGAGGGCTACCGGCGCGGCAAGCGCGCCGCGTGGCTGCCGGGTCAGGACTGGGAGTGGCTCTTGACGCAGCCCCTCGCCGCGGTCCGCGAACGGCTCGGGCTCGGCGATCCACCGATGTACGAGCAGCAGCGCTCGGCGGGTGCGCCGGTGCTGGCGTCCTGAAGCTCCGCTCCGACGGCGAGCGCGACGACACGCGGCAGACCACCTACCACCGTTTCCGCCGCACGTACGTGACGCGACGAGGCGCGCGCACCACCAGCCCGCCCGCCCCAGCAGCGCCCGCGCGTGCTCGAGCGGCCACGTCGTTCGCGCGCATCGCGGACGACGTCGGCGGGATGGCGGCTCTCGTAACCCGGCTGCGACCCTGCGCGTTCGAGCGAGCCGGTGCCGTCACTCGGTCGCTCGGCGACGACGCCTGCGAGCGCTTTCCCCTCCTCCTCACTCCTCTGCCAAACGAGCCGAATGCAACGCGGTGACGACCCAGCGTCGGCCCTTCACCGCGAAGAGACCGGCGGCTCCTTGTGAAGCGCAGGATCCCAAAGCGCGAGATAGAGGTTCGAGCCGCCGAGCCAGCGAAGCTCTCCATCCAGGCCGCTCACGGAGAACGTGACGGCCCCGCGGTGACGATCGTACGCCGCAAACAGTTCGTCTTTCGTCGACGACGAGGGGGCTTCGCCGGCGATGCGGGTCACGGCGTCGATGACGCCGGGTTTCGAGATCGGATCGCCTGCGATCTCGATCTGCCGAACACGCCCGCTCGACATGTCCCAGATGTAGGTCACCATCCGCCCTTCCGACTCCGCATAGAACATGTCGGCCTGAGTGTTGCCGAAGTGCCCTTTCGACGTCCAAGTGGGCTCGCCCAGATACTTGACGACCGCGCTCCGGTCGTTGGTCATGGCAAGCGGCGGGAGAATGCGGTGCAGGGGTCGGGCCGCAGAGTCGCCGGGATCCGTGGTCGAGCTCGGGGTTGGCGCGGATCGAGGTGCGGCCGTCGCGCGAGGAGGCGCGTCCACGACCGGGCTCGCGAAAGATTCTGGGCCTGACGAGGCGATCGGACCGCCGGGGGATCGGCCGTCCTTCGTGCTCACGCGCGAGGGCTGCGCCCGATACCAGACCGAGCCCACGAATACCGCGACGACCACGGCCAGAAGCAGCCAGATCGACCGACCGTCGAGCGTTCGACGGAGATGACCCGTCGGCCGTGTGCTTTCGGACGTCGGTGACGGCTTCTCTTGCGCAAGGGTGCGCTTCACCTCGCGGACGAGCCGCTCGAGGTCCGGCGCGTAGTCGCGCCCCTGGCGTAAAGACAACGCCTGTCGGTAGGCCAAGTCGGAAAGCGATGCCGGCAGATCGTTCACCGTCGGCATGCGCGCCTCACCGACGAGCACGGGGATCACCGGGATGTCGCGCTTCAACGCCGCCTCGAGCTCGAGTCGCACCCAATCGTTCTCGTGGTCGAGGCGCCGCCCACCCGCATCGTCCCTGGCATCGATCCACGTGGCACCGATGAAGGCCAGGACGACATGACACTCGCCGACCGCCCGCTGCAGATGCTCGCGAAAATTGCGACCCGCCGGAATCGCGTCGACATCCATGAACACGTTCTCGGGGCGGAAGTGCTGGATCAGCTTCTCGCGCACAGCAGCGGCCACGAAGCTCGTGTCTTCACGGCGATACGAGATGAAGACCTTCGACTCAGGCGTTTGCTGCATCGTGGCTTGTGGGCCACCTGCACGCCCGGTTGTCAAGTTGCGTCCGCCCGGGCCGGCCTTCACCCGACCATGCGAGCGAGCGTATGGCGGCACCGCGAACGCGCGTTGCGGCGCCGCCTCGACGGAGCCGAGACCGCATCACGAGGTTGTCGTGAGACCGGCGCGCCAGCCGTCTTCGCTCGATCAGGTCACGGGTTCCGTGCCGCGGTGTCGGCCGCCGGCACGCCTCCTCGGAAATGCCCGAGAGCGAGATTTGGACGTCGAGCACGCCGCCGGCACCAGGCGCTGCTCGATGATCACGACGCGGCCGCCCGCGTCACGAGCTCGACAGCTGTGCGACGAGCGCTCGCGCCGTAGCGCATCGAGGTCGCCGATCTCGTCGACGAGCGCCTGCTCGGCTGCGTCGACCGCAGCCGCCATTTCCGTGACGCAGCCCGCAGGGGCTCGGGCGCGCGCCCGCCGAGATGGGAGATCCATGCCGGCAACGTGAAGTCCGGACGCGGCGGGCGGCGCCGCATCCTCCAGTCCCGGAGCCGAGGTCGAGCGAAGATCGGCCGCCGCGCAGCGCACGCGGGAGGCGGTCCGGATCAGACCGACGCGGGTGCTGCTGGAACGAGCGCACGTGCGAGCGCCGCGGCGTCGAAGTACGTGCGCGCGGCGAGCACGCGTCCCGCGACGAGATCGAAGCGCTCGACCATCCCGAGTGCGTACGATTTGCCGGACGGCGTCGGCACGCCGGCACACCACTCGCTCAGAACCAGCGCGTCGTCGCCCGCCGATGCGACCAGCCGTGGTGCCGCTCCGGCGAGCAGGTCACCGAAGTGCGCACGATGCTCGCGCATCGCCTCACGAGGCAGCGCGGACTCGACACCGGGTGCGTACCAGGTCGCGTCTTCGCGGAACGCGGCGGCGAGGCCGTGCCACGCATGGTCGCGCCAGCTGCTCGCGACGAGCGCGATCAGCTCCCCGCCCGTCAGTCCCTTCGCGAGACAGTCGAGCGGCTCGACCGCCTGTGTGCGCCCCACGTCCGTGCGCCGCGCCAACGTCGGCAGCCGCGGCGCCGCCGGATCGAACGTCGCGAGCAGCGGCGCACGGTCATAGTAGCGCCGACCGTCGATCACGCGGTCGCCGTCGAGGTGCACGCGGTACACCGACTGCCAGCGGCACGGCGTGCCGAGGATCGTCGCCTCGTTGCGCGCCTCGACGAACAGCACGCCGGCGCGGCCGCGCCAGCGCTCGGGCATCATGCGAAAGCCCTGCGCGAGCGCCAGCGTCGCGGTGATGCTCGCCGGGATCTCGTCGTAGCCGATCGGACGCTCCATGCCGTCGTCGAACAGCGTGACGTCGGGGTGGAAGAGCGGCAGGTACGTCGCGACGCTCGGCTCGGCACCGAAGCGAAAGAAGCGCGCGAGGAACGAGGCGACGGCGCGCTCGTCCATCGCGCCGTCCGCTTCCGACGCAAGGTCGCGCGGCGCGATCGTCTCAGCCGACGGCGCGGACACGATCGTCGCTCGCCGCGCGCGGAAACACGCGCACCGGCGTCCCGTTGAGGATCGACTGGCCGACGACGTTCTCGGCGACCGACTCGTCGGTCCAGTCGTTGATCGACACACCCGGCGTCGCACCGGCGACCTTCTGCCAGCGCGCCGCGGCCGCGTGTCCCCAGCCGTGCGGCAGGCTCACGACCCCGCGCGCCATCTCGTCGCTGAGCTTGACGCGCACCTCGCCGCGATACACGCGACTCTCCATGACGATCGCCTCGCCGTCGTGGACCTCGCGCTCGGCCGCGTCCGCCGGATGCATGAGCAGCACGCAGCGCTCCGAGCCCGCGACCATCGCGGGCACGTTGTGCATCCACGAGTTGTTCGTTCGCTGCTCGCGGCGTCCGACCAGCAGCAGCTCGTCCGCCGGCACCGGCTTCGCGAGCGACGCGACGAACGCGTCCCACTCCTGCATCAGCACCGCCGGCGCGAGTGCGGCTTTCCGGTCGCGGTGGAACACGCGGCGCGACACGCCGGGCTGAAGCGGACCGAGATCGATGCCGCGCTCGGCCGCATCGAGGTCCTTCATCGTGAGGCCCTTCTTCCACGGCAGGTAGCCGTCGCCCCACGCGCCGGAGCGCAGCAGGAACGACAGCAGCGGGCGCGGCGACCACTTCGTCAAGCCGAGGCGCTCGGCGAGGTTCAGCACGCGGTCGACGGCCGGCATGCCTGCGGGTCCGCCGCCGAGGCGGCGCGCGAGCGCGAGCAGGATCTCCCAGTCGTGCTTCTCGCCCGGACCCGGCTCGACCACCGGCGGCGAGCGCCGCACCACGTTGCGCACCATGAACTGCGGGAACAGCAGGTCGTAGTGCTCCTCGGCGAGCGCCCACGCGGGCGGCAGGATGACGTTGGCATGGCGCGTGGTCTCGTTCACGTAGAGGTCGATCGCGACCATGAAGTCGAGGCTCGCGAGCGCGCGGTCGAGGCGGCGGCCGTTCGGAGTCGACAGGACCGGATTCCCCGCGAACGTGAGCAGCGCGCGCACCTGTCCCTCGCCCGGCGTCTCGATCTCGTCGGCGAGCCCCGCCGACGGGATCTCGCCGATGGTCTCGGGGAGCCCGCGCACGCGCGAGCGGAAGCGGCCGTGACCGTCGCCGCCCGTCAAGCGCAGGACGCGCACCGCGTCCAGCGCCGGGGTCGGGAACATGATCCCGCCGACCTCGCCGAGGCGACCCGCGACGACGTTCAGCAGATCCGTCGCGTAGGTCGCGAGCGTGCCGAAGTGGCCGTTGCACACGCCGACCCGCGAGTACGCGACGCTCGTCGGCGCGGCGACGAACTCGCGTGCGAGGCGCTCCATGGTCTGAAGCGAGACTCCGGTCACGCGGGCGCAGGCATCGAGGTCGAGCGCGCGCAGGCGCCGCTCCACCTCGTCCCAGCCCGAAGCGACCCGGCGCACGCGGTCGACGCGCGCGAGCCCCTCGCGAACGAGGATCGCCGCCATGCCGAGCAGGAATCCCGAGTCGGTACCCGGCCGGATCGCCACATGCTCGTCGGCCTCGCGAACGGACTCGGTGCGCCGCGGGTCGACGATGACGATGCGTCCGCCGCGCTCGCGGATCGCGCGCATGCGGCCCTTGACGTCGGGCGACGTCATCGCGCTGCCGTTCGAGACGATCGGATTCGCCCCGACGCACAGCATGTACGCCGTGCGGTCGATGTCCGGCACCGGCGTCACCAGCGCGCTGCCGTAGAGGTAGTACGAGGTCGCGAAGCGCGGGCTCGTGTCCTGCGAGCTGGCGCCGTAGTTGTTGCGCGTGCCGAGCGCCTGCATCACGGCGGAGCGCAGCATGACCGCACCGTGGTTGTGGATGATCGGATTGCCGAAGTACGTCGCGACGGACTGCGCGCCGTGCGCGTCGCGCACGCGTGCCAGGCCGGAGGCCGCGTGATCGAGCGCTTCCTCCCAGCCGATCGGCTCGAACTCACCGTGCGCGTTGCGCTTGACGGGGCTGCGCAAGCGGTCCGGATCGTCGTGGATCTTCGCGATCGCGATGCCCTTCGGACACGCGAAGCCGCGCGAGAACGGGTCGTCCTCGTCGGGCCGGACCTGCAGGATGCGGTTGTCCTCGACCTCGAAGCTGAGCCCGCAGTTCGCCTCGCAGAGCGTGCAGACGCGGTGCACCGTGCGCCGGCCGCTGCTCACCGCGCTCATCGCGCGCCTCCCGCCGCCACCCGCGCGATCGGCTCCTGCGGCCGCAGCAGGGCCAGCTGCGCGCGCATGTCGTCGACCGGCACGCCCATCTGCTCCGCGAGCGCCGCCAGATCGATGAAGAACGTCTCCGAGGCGAGCGCGCCGCCCTGCTGGCGGAACACCGACATCGCCGGCATGTCGACCTTGCCCCCGGTCGGCGCGAGCCCGAGGAACGCGCCGGCGAACGTCATCTGCACGCGCCCCCAGAAGGCGACTGCACCGTCCTCGGCGGCGCAGCCCTCGCCCACGAAGCGGTAGTCGGGGAAGGTCGCGAAGAACATGCCGAGCTGCAGCGCGACCTCGTCGCGACCGCGTCCGGTGATGCCGAGCGCCGGTGTGTCGAGCACGAAGTCCGGGCTGCACACCGCGAGCGCCGCACCGACGTCCTGCTCGCTCTTCGCGTGACCGTAGGCGCGTGCGATCGAGCGTGACAGCGCGGCGTCGAGGTCGCGCGCGTCCCGCGGATCGATCTCGGTCGCGAGCGGCGAGCCCGCCGGACGGAGCTTCGCGCCGTGCTGCTCGAGGTACGCGGCGAGGCGCGCGTCCGTGCCGGCGTCCGGCGTGTCGACGATGCGTGCGATGCGCCCGCCGGCATAGGTCGTGACGTGATCGCCGTGCGAGACGAAGTCCGGGACGCCGGCGCGGCGCAGGGTCAGCCGGTAGCGCATGAAGATCGTGCCGTCGGGGCGAGTGAGCGGCCCCTCGAGGACCTCCGGGATGCGCACGTCGAAGCGCCGGTCGATGCCACTCGTGCTCGCGCGCAGCGCCGCGATCGCGGCGTCGCGACCGGTGCCGCCGCCGCCGAAGGCGCCGGCGTCGATGGGCTCGTACACGGCGTCGGGTGCGAAGAGGTCCTTGAGACCGCTCCAGTCGTCGGCCAGCAGCGCCAGCTCGAATGCCTGCATGTAGCCGATGAAGCGCTCGAGATCGGTGATCGCCATCGCATTCTCCTGCCGCCGCACGGGCGTCTCCGGGGTCGCAGGACGGGAAGATGGCCGACGAACCGGCACCAAGAAAGAGCCAGAAGTGAGGCTCTGCCCAGGAACCAGTCGTGTTGACTGAGTTGTTGGGCAAGGGGCGGGGTTTTTGGGCGGGCGTGGGCATCGAGCGCGTCGCGCTGATCTGCCCCGGTTCTCTGGACCATTCGATTGTTGAGAGTCGGCCTCTGCGAGCGATCTCGCTGCACGGGCTCGAAGTAGCGGCAGGGAGCCCGAGCCTGGCTCCACGAAGGCTCGGCGGTTGCCAGGCGTCGATCAGCGCGGCGTATCGACCTCCCCCGCCGCGTACGCGATCACCGGCGGCGCCGTGCCGAACAGGTCCAGCGTGTGCAGGAAGCGATGCACGCCCATGGTCTCCGCGCAGCTGAAGCCGAGCTCGACGATCTGCGCCGCGGTGAACACGCGTCCGAGCCGGCGGTAGAAGTCGGCGTCGATCGAATGGTGGTCCGCCGACAGGCGGTCGAGGAGCTCGACCGCGAGGCGCTCCTGCTCGGTGAGATCGGCGTGGCCCGGGGCGAGCAGGCAGGCGACGTCCTGATCGGTGATCGAGTCGTGCTTGCGCGACTGCATGCACGGCTGGCACTCGCCGAGCTGCGCCGAGCGGATGCGGATCAGCTCGAGGATGCGGGCGTCGAGCAGTCCATCGACACCGCGCTCGAGCCGTGCCGCGTGCAGGCGGCGCAGCCGATCGCTCGAGTACGCGACCACCTGCAGCGGCACCGGCGTCGCGTAGAGCCCGGCCGCGACGCCGCCTTCGATGATCGCGCGCGACTCGGCGGACAGCGCGTCGACGGGCACCGGCTCGATCGTGGGCATGGCGTCCTCCCCCTTGGTTCCTTCGCGCCGCGCATCGCGCACGGCGCAGGCGATGGTCTCCGCTCGCCACGCTCACCGCAAGCGACTCCTCCGCACCGTCGCCGCGCGTGACCGTCTCCGCGCCCTCAACGTGACGACGTCCCGGGCCGAAGGAACGTCCGTGGATCGAGGGGATGGCGAGGCGGCGGCGGGCGCACGGGTCGTGTCACCAGCGCCGGCGTCCGCGATGCCGGCGAGCATCGAGCACGTCGACGAGCGCTGGATCGCCGCGATCCTCGCCGAGGCCGCCGTTCTGGGCGACGCCCGCGTGCGGCGCATCGCACGGCGCGTGATCGGCGCCGAGAAGGGCTTCCTCAGCGTCACGGCGCGCGTCGCGATCGATTACGACGGCCCGGCCGGCGATGCGCCGCGCTCCGTGGTCGTCAAGATCGAGCCGCCCGCGGGACAGTTCCTCGACGCCGCGCGACGCTTCGACGCGTTCGCGCGCGAGATCCGCTTCTATCGTGAGCTCGGCCCCGGCTCGACGCTGCGCCTGCCGCGCGTCCTGTTCGCGCACGCCGGCGACGACGGAAGCGTGCTGGTGATGGAGGACCTGACGGATCTCGACGCCGCCGACCAGCTGCACGGCATGCGGCACGAGCAGGTGGTCGCGACGGTGCGTGCGATCGCCCGCCTGCACGCGGCGCACTGGACCGAGGACGGTCTGCCGCCGATCGACTGGATGCCGGCGCACGACCATTTCTTCGACGACGGCTTCATCGAGCACTGGCCGCGCTTCGTCGCGGCCTACGACCTGCGCATCGGCCGCGAGGCCGTACGGCTCGGCGAGCGCGTGTGCGCGCGCAAGACGTGGATCGAGGAGCGCATCGCGGCGCGCCCGGGCACCGCGATCCACGGCGACCTGCGCGCCGACAACCTGCTGTTCACACCCGGCGCGCCCGACGCCGAGCCGGTGATCCTCGACTGGCAGCTCGCGACGCGGACGCTCGCGGCGATCGACATCGCGCGCGTCATGGGCGGCAGCGAGCCCGCGGCGGAGCGCGCGGGACATCAGGTCGAAGTCTGCGCCGCGTGGCACGAGGCGCTGGTCGAGAACGGCGTGCGCGGCTACCCGCTCGAGGCGGCCCTCGACGACTTCCGCCTGGCGACGCTCTACTGCCTGTTCATCCCGGTGAAGGGGCTGTACCTCGTGGGCCCCGACGCGGGAACGCGCACGGCGCGTCTCCTCGACGTGATGGCGGAGCGCTTCTACGCGTCGGCGCTCGAGGTCGACGCCGGTCGCCTGCTCGACTGACGTCCGCGCCCGCCGCGCCGACCACGGAACGACCAGGCCCTTCCGTGGCGCTCGATCCGCGAGACCTTCGACCGCCGCGCACCCTGTGGAGCACCACCACGCCGCGCACGGTCGCGCCGGCCTGCTTGACGCAAGGAGCGACGACGGACACCGGCACGCTCCGCACGAGCGCCGGTCTCTGATAGCAGTCGCGGCATGCTGCTCGTGCGTCTCGACGGCGACGGACCGCTCCACCGCCAGACGTACCGCGCTCTGCGCGATGCGATCCTCGGCGGACGCCTGCGTCCCGGCGAGCGTCTCGCGTCGTCGCGCGAGCTCGCGGATGCCCTCGGCGTGTCGCGCAACACCGTGCTCCAGGCGTACGATCGCCTGCTGTCGGAGGGCTACGCGGTCGCGCGGCCCGCGTCGGGAACGTACGTCGCCAACGCGCTGCCGGCACCTCCGGTGGTCGGCGCGTCCGCGACGAAGCGCGCGCAGGCGGAGGCGACGCTCGACGCCGCGACCGCACGGCGCGAGACGGCGCACGGGAAGCCCGCGCGCCTCGGCACCTTCGGGCGCCGCATCGCCGACGACATCCGTCCGGAGCACGCAACCTGGAGCCTGCGCCGCGATCCGCTGCCGTACGACTTCCGCTACGGCGAGCCGGCGTACGCGGACCTGCCGCTGGTCGCGTGGGCGCGACTGCTCGGCAGGCGCGCACGCCGCCTCGCGGTGCGGCGTCTCGCCTACCAGCCGCCCGGCGGTGCCGCGGAGCTGCGCGAGGCGCTCGCGGGATACTTGACCCGGGCGCGCGGCGTCGTCTGCGCGCCGGAGCAGATCCTGATCGTGCGCGGCTCGCAGCAGGCGATCGACCTGGCGGTCCGCCTGCTCGTCGATCCGGGAGAGCGCGTGGTCCTCGAAGACCCGCGCTACACCGGCTTCGCGTTCTGCGCGACCGCGCACGGCGCCGAGCTCGTGCACGTTCCGGTCGACGAGCACGGCCTGCGCGTCGAGCGTCTCGACGCGATCCGCGACGCGCGGCTCGCCTTCGTCACGCCGTCGCACCAGTTCCCGAGCGGCGGCGTGCTGCCGCTGCCACGTCGCATCGCGCTGCTGGAGTGGGCCCGCGCGCGCGACGCCTGGCTGTTCGAGGACGACTACGACGGCGAGTTCCGCTTCGCGGGGCATCCGCTCGAGTCGCTGCAGGCGCTCGATCGGTACGGTCGCGTGCTCTACTCCGGCACGGCGTCGAAGGTCCTGTTTCCGGCGCTGCGCATCGGCTGGCTGGTCGTTCCGGCGGCACTGCTCGACGTCTTCCGCTCGGCGCTCGCGCTGTCCGACACCGGCACCGCGACCATCGAGCAGCTCGCCTTCGCCGATCTGATCCGCGAGGGGCATCTCGAGCGCCACGTGCGGCGCATGCGCACGCGCCTCGCGGCGCGCCGCGCA
>JAIEPK010000569.1 GCA_019749875.1 Candidatus Binatia bacterium
CTGGACGGCGTCGCCCGCAGGAGCGGCGGCTGCGCCGTCGCCCGGAGCCGCCTCGTCCGCGGGGGCTGCGGCACCACCGTCGATCGGCGCGGTCAGCGGCGCGGGCTCGTCGGGCAGCGTGTCGGCGATCGACGACGTCAGGTGGTGCGTCGAGCTCCAGGTCAGCGCGAGCGACGTCACCATGAAGATCACCGCCGTCCAGGTGGTGAGGCGGGTCAGCAGATTGCCGGCGCCGCTCGACCCGAAGATCGTCTGGCTCGATCCGCCGAACACTGCGCCGATGTCGGCACCCTTGCCGGTCTGCAGGAGCACGACGACGATCAGAACGAAGCACGCGACGACGTGCAGGACGGTGATGATGATGGACATCTCTTCCCCGATGCGAACGCGCCTATGCGCGGTACTCGACGATGCGTGTGAAGCTGTCGACCTCGAGGCTCGCGCCGCCGACCAGCGCGCCGTCGATGTCGGGCTCGGCCATGAGGCCGTCGACGTTGTCCGGCTTGACGCTGCCGCCGTACAGGATCGCGATCTCGTCGGCGGGCAGGCCGAGGCCGCGCAGCAGGCCGCGGATCTCGCCGTGCACCTCCTGCGCCTGCTCGCGGGTCGCGACGCGGCCGGTGCCGATCGCCCACACGGGCTCGTAGGCGACGACGATCTTCTTGCCGGCGTCGGCGCCGAGGCCGTTCAGTGCGGCGTCGACCTGGCGCTTGACGACCTCCAGGGTGCGTCCGGCGTCGCGCTCGGCGAGCGTCTCGCCGACGCAGACGATCGACGTGAAGCCGTGCTGCAGCGCGGCCTCGACCTTCTTGCGCACGACCGCGTCGGTCTCGCCGAAGATCTCGCGGCGCTCGGAGTGGCCGAGGATGACGGTCCGTACGCCGAGGTCGGCGAGCATGCCGGGCGAGACCTCGCCGGTGAAGGCACCCTTGTCGGCCCAGCTCATGTTCTGCGCCGCGACGACGATCTTCGTGCCCGCGACCGCGTCGCGGACCGTCGCCAGGGCGGTGAACGGGGGTGCCAGGATGATCCCGCGGTCGGTCCGGCTGCCGACGCGCGCGGCGAGGCCTCCGGCGAGCGCCTTCGCCTCGGCCAGGGTGCCGTGCATCTTCCAGTTGCCGGCGAGAATGGGAGTGCGGGCCATCGAGCCTGGTCCTAAAGCAGAACGGCGTGCGGCAGGCCAGTCGCCGGTATGGATGGGATCAGCCTTCGAGGGCCGCGACCCCGGGCAGGGTCTGGCCCTCGAGGAACTCGAGCGAGGCGCCGCCGCCGGTCGAGATGTGGCCGATCCGGTCGGCCACCCCGGCCTGGGTCACGGCCGCGACCGAGTCGCCGCCGCCGACCACCGTGAAGGCCTGCCGCGCGTCGGCCACGGCGTGCGCGACCGCGACCGTGCCGCCCGCGTAGGCCTCGATCTCGAAGATGCCCATGGGGCCGTTCCAGAGCACGGTCTTCGCCCGCGCGATCTCGGCCGCGTAGGTCGCCCGGGTCCTGGGGCCGATGTCGACGCCCAGCCAGCCGTCGGGGATCGCCGGGTCGCTCGTGGTCTTGCTGTCGGCGCCGGCCTCGGGCTTGGTCGCGATCACGTGGTCCTCGGGCAGCAGCAGCCGTACGCCCTTCGCGCGCGCCTGCTCGAGCGTCGTCCGGGCGAGGTCGACCTTGTCGGCCTCGACGCGCGAGCCGCCGACCGCGATCCCCTGGGCCTTGAGGAACGTGTACGCCATCGCGCCGCCGATCAGCAGGGCATCGATCCGCGGCAGCAGGTTGTCGATCACCGAGATCTTGTCGGAGACCTTGGCACCGCCGAGGATCGCGACGAACGGGCGAGCAGGAGAGTCGAGCAGGGCGCCGAGGTGCTTCAGCTCGTCGCGCAGCAGGAAGCCGGCCGCGCGCACGGGCACGAGCGCTGCCATGCCCGCGGTCGACGCATGCGCGCGGTGCGCCGCGCCGAACGCATCGTTCACGTACACGTCGGCGAGCTTCGCGAGGCTCGCCGCGAACGCGGGGTCGTTCTTCTCCTCGCCGGTGTGGAAGCGCAGGTTCTCGAGCATGAGGATGTCGCCCTTGCCGAGTGCTCCGACCTGCTGCTCGACGTCGGTGCCGATGCAGTCCGATGCCAGCGCGACCGGCTTGCCGAGCAGCTCGCCGAGACGCTTCGCTGCCGGTGCGAGGCTCTCGCGCGGATCGACCTTGCCTTTGGGCCGGCCGAGGTGGGACGCGAGCACGACCCGCGCGCCGTGCTCGACGGCGTAGCGGATCGTCGGCAACGCGCCGCGCACGCGCGAGTCGTCGCTGATGCGGCGGACGCCGCCCTCGTCCTCGAGCGGAACGTTGAAGTCGACGCGGATGAACGTCCTCTTCCCGTCGAGGTCGACCTGATCGATGATCTTCATGGCAGGCTCCTGAAGAGGGCGCGAAGAACCGGGGGCTCGATGCGTCGAAGGAGTCGATGCGGTGGGCGACCTGTGGGGACGCGGCACTCTGCGACGAACGCTGCGACCATGAGATGCAGGCTTTCGGAAGTCAAGGACGCGTTTTGTCGGACGCGGGCACGTTGACCTTCACCTCGCGCGGAGCTTTACTGAGGTCGGTCGTGCGGTTGGAGGGTTTGGTGGGGGGATGATCGAGCACCTTTTCTCGGGCACGGGTCCCGTCGTTCTCGCGGTGCTGTGGCTGCTGATCGGATGTTCCGCCTCGGCGTGGGGCATCACGTTCTACAAGCTCGCGCAGATCCGGCGCGCGCGGAAGCAATCGGAGCGCTTCGTCGAGGTCTTCTGGGACTCGAACAGCCTCAGCAACATCAACACCGCGAGCCTCGAGTTCAAGCAGAGCCCGGTCGCACAGGTGTTCCGTGCGGGCTACCAGGAGCTGGTCCGTCTCACGCGCGGCAAGCGCGGCGAGCGCGGTGAGCGCGACGATGAGTCGGAGATCGAGCTCGGCGGCTCCGCCAACGTCGAGCGCGCGATGCGCCGCGCGACCAATCAGGAGGTCACCAAGCTCGAGAAGGCCTTGACGTTCCTCGCCACGATCGCGTCGACGGCGCCGTTCATCGGCCTCTTCGGCACGGTGTGGGGCATCATGAACGCCTTCCGCGGTCTTTCCACCGCGCAGAGCTCGAGCATCCAGGCGGTGGCACCGGGCATCTCGGAGGCGCTGATCGCGACAGCGGTCGGCCTCGCCGCGGCCATTCCGGCGGTCGTCGCGTTCAATCACTTCAACCGCGAGGTCCGCGTGCTGCACGCGGACATGGACAACTTCTCGTCCGAGTTCCTCAACATCGCCGAGCGCCACTTCCTGAAGTGATGCGGGTTCGAGGGGGTTGAAGATGGCCTTTGACGCAGGAGATCGCTCTGCCGGCTCGATGTCGCAGATCAACGTCACGCCGCTGGTCGACGTGATGCTCGTGCTGCTCGTCATCTTCATGGTGACTGCCCCGATCATTCAGCAGGGCGTGTCGGTCGACCTGCCGGACGCGCGCGCGGGCGCGCTCAACGGCAAGGACGAGCAGCTCGTGGTGTCGGTGACGAAGAAGGGCAGCCTCTATCTGAACGACACGGCGATGTCGGCGGCCGACCTCGAGACCAAGCTGCGTGCGATCGCGGCGCAGCGTCCCGACGGGCAGGTGTTCGTGCGTGCGGACAAGAGCGTCCCGTACGGCGAGGTGGTCGCGGTCATGGCCGCGATCAAGCAGTCGGGGATTCGCCGCGTCGGAATGGTCACCGCACTCCCGCCGGGCGATGGCTGAGCTCCGTGTCGGCGTCGCCGGCCACGGACCGTCGAAGACTCGCCGGTGCCATTCCCTGACGGTCGCCTGAAGCGCCCCCCTTCGATCCTCACCGAGCGGGGTTTCGATCGCCGCCTGGCGGCGATGATCGCGATCGCGTTCGTCGCCCACCTGCTGGTGCTGGGAATTTCCGTGTTCCTCGGCGAGTTCAGCGTGCGGCCGGAGACTCCGCCGGAGGCGTACACCGTCGAGGTGGTCAGCGACGGTGAGCTCGGCGGACACATGCCGTCGGGGATGCCGAAGATCGATCTGGGCGGCGAGGAGCCGCCCAAGAAGGTTGCGAAGGCGGCACCGAAGGCGGAGCCACCGCCGAAGCCGGAGCCCAAGCCCGAGCCACCGCCGGAGCCCGAGCAACCGCCCGAGCCGCCACCTCCACCGCCCGAGCCGGCGAAGCTAGCCGAACCCGAGCCGAAGGAAGCACCGCAGCCCGAGCCGCCCGCGGACCTGAAGCCCGCGGAGGAGGGCGACCTCGTGGTCGCGACCGCGACCCCCGTACCGACGGCGAAGCCGACCCCGAAGCCCACGCCGAAACCGACTCCGAAGCCGACCGCCAAGCCGACCGCGGTGCCGACGGCCGCGCCGACCGCATCCGCACGTCCGACGGTGGTCGCGCCGACGGCGCGTCCGACTGCCGCTGCGCGTCCGACGCCGACACCGCAGCCGACCGCGCCCAGCGGACGCACGCCGAAGCCGAGCCCGGGACGCTCCCCCGGCGACGCCCCGAAGCCGACGTTCTCGCCGGTCGTGGTCGTGAAGGTGCGACCGACACCCTCCGCTGAGCGTGGTGCGAGCGAGCCGAGCCCGGTCCGCAGCCCGCAGCCTGGTCCGACCTCGGACGCCGACGCGCGCATCCAGGCGGCGCTCGAGCGTGTGCAGCGCAACGTCGGACAGGAGCAGCGCAACGGAGCGCAGAACGGTGCCAGCCAAGGAGGCGTGCGCGCGCCCGGCGGCGACCCGCGCGGTGCGGGCGGCGTCGGCGGCACCGACGCGTACGACCCGAGCCGGCGCATCGGCATGGGAGGTCCGGGGCGCGGCGGCGCGGGGGAGATTCGCGGCGCCGAGTTCCTGCTGTACTACAATCAGATGCTCGCACGGATCCGCGAGGCTTGGGTGTACACCGGCGGAGCGACGACGGCCGAGGTCAAGGTCCACTTCCGCATCAACGACGACGGATCGATCTCGGACTTGCGCGTCGTGCAGCCGTCCGGTGATTCGCCGTACGACGCGTCGGTGCTGCGCGCGGTGCGTGGCGCGAGCCCGCTCGCACCGCCGCCGGAACGCTACCGGAACGACTTCGCGGACGTCGAGCTGACGTTCAAGCCGGGAGATCTGAAGACGCCGCGGTGACACGGTCCGTGGCCGAGGAGGAACTGATGTCGGAGGGGACCAGAGCGACGGACGCCGCGCGGCTGACGCCGATCGCGAGCCGACGGCGAGGACGGATCGCCGCGCTGCTCGTCCTGGCCGCGCTCGTGCTCGTGCCCGCGCCGCGTGGTGCGCGCGCACAGGTGCGCGGTCTGATCACCGGGCCGGGCGAGACCGCGTTCCCGATCGCGGTCACGGAGCTGCAGGGGGGTGGCGAGTCGGCGCGCCTCTTCACCGCGACCCTCACGCGCGACCTCGACCTGTCGGGTTTCTTCCGCATGCTCGACCCCGGCTCGTTCATCGACGGCGGCGGCAGCAGCGTGGACGACGTCAACTTCGGCAACTGGGCGTCGATCGGTGCGCGCCTCCTGGTCACCGGTCGCATCACGTCGGCCGGCGGCGACGTGACGATCGAGGCGCGGCTCTTCGACGTCGCCGAGCGGCGCCAGCTCGGCGGCAAGCGCTACACCGGCTCGTCGCGCGACGTGCGTCGCATGGCGAACCGCTTCGCCGACGAGATCCTGCTGATGCTCACCGGTGAAGCGGGACCATTCGACAGCCGGGTCGCCTTCATCTCGACGCGCAGTGGCCGCTTCAAGGAGCTGTACGTCATGAACCTCGACGGCTCCGACCTGCGCCAGCTGACGCGCAACCAGACCATCAACCTGTCGCCGAGCTGGGCGCCCGATGCGAAGTCGCTGGTGTTCACGTCGTTCAAGGACGGGCATCCGAAGCTCTACGAGATGGACGTGCTGAGCGGACGCGAGAGGCTCGTGCCGACCGGGACCGGCATGGTCATGGGGGCGAGCTTCGCTCCCGACGGGCGCGAGATCGCGGTGACCCGCAGCAGCGGCAAGGGCGACTCGGAGATCCTCCTCGTCTCGCCGGACGGCGGCGTGATCTCGCGGCTCACCGAGAGCCAGACGATCAACGTGAGCCCGAGCTTCTCGCCGAACGGCAGTCAGATCGCTTTCTGCTCGGGACGCACCGGATCGCCGCAGATCTACGTCATGGGCACGGCCGGCGGACAGCCGCGGCGCGTGACGTCGCGCGGCTCGTACAACACGCAGCCGGTGTGGTCGCCGAAGGGCGACAAGATCGCGTACACGGGCCGCGTCGACGGACACTTCCAGATCTTCGTCGTGGGTGCGGACGGCGGCGAGGCGACGCAGATCACGTCGAGCCGCGGCGACAACGTCGATCCGACGTGGTCGCCCGACGGCCGCTACCTCATCTTCAGCTCGACGCGAGCCGGCAAGGCGCAGCTCTACTTCACCGACGCGCGCGGCGTGCGGCAGCGACAATTGATCACGAGCCCAGGCAGTGATAGCAGTCCAGCTTGGTCGTCGCGGCTCGAGTGAGGGACTCGGCCATGCACGCCGCGCACGGTTTCCGTACGCTTCGTCGGGAAGAGCCGGCGGCGATCGCAGCCAAGGACGTCGCGTTCAGCGGGATGGACTCCCAGGAGGTCGAGATGGGGCGGGTGCAGGCTGGTGGGGCTCGCGCGTGGACGTGGCGTGTGGCCGCGCTGATGTTGATTTTTTCGTTTGCGCTCCTGCCGGGCTGCAGCAAGAAGAAGAGCGCCGACGACGAGATGTACGACGGCACGAGCGGCTCGGCGGGCAGCGTCGGTGACAACGATCTCGCCCGCGGCGGCAGCCTCGATCAGTATCGCAGGGGCACCCTCGGCAAGGGCGAGCAGGGACCGCTCGCGGACGTCTTCTTCGCCTTCGACTCGATCGACCTGTCGGACAATGCCCGTGAGATCCTGAAGACCAACGCCGACTGGCTGCGTGAGAATCCGCGCGCCAAGGTGGAGATCGAAGGTCACACGGACAGCCGCGGTACGATCGAGTACAACCTCGCCCTCGGTGCGAAGCGTGCCAACGCCGCTCGCGACTATCTCGTCACCCTCGGCGTTTCGTCCGACCGACTGACCACGATCAGCTACGGCAAGGAGCTCCAGGTTTGCCAGGAGGAGACCGAGAGCTGCTGGGCGGAGAATCGCCGCGCCCACTTCGTGGTGTTGAACCAGCAGTAGCGACGGAAGGCACGGCAAGATGATCAAGATGGTGCGCAAGGCGCGCGTCCGCGCCGCGGGCCGGACGGCCGCGATCGGCGGATTGCTCGCGCTGTTCGCATCGGGCTGCGTGTCGGACGCGGACCTCTCCTCGCTGCGGCGCGAGCAGCGCGACCTCGCGCGCCGGCTGGCCGACACGCGTGCCGACGTCGAGAGCCTGCGCGGTCAGCTCGCGCGCTTGCGTGCACAGGTGGAAGACGGCGGCAGTCGCCCGCGTGCAGCCGTGCCGGCACCGAGCAGCGACATCGAGGAGCGCCTGCGCGTTCTCGAGTCGAGCTCGAGCCGTCCCACGGATCAGGCACCGGTGGCGGCCCCGGGATCGATGCCGCCGGGATCCGAGTTCGGCAGCACGGCGCCGGTGCCTCCGCCATCGACCGCACCGCCACCGCCGGCCGCGGCGCCGGTGGCGGACGGGGCAGGGTCGACCGCCTCGATCGACCTCGACATGGGTCGCAGCACCAACGAGGAGTACCGGGCGGGGCTCACGCAGTACCAGCGCGGCGATGCGCAGAAGGCCGTCCAGACGCTGCGCTCCGCGGTCAACAAGAATCCCAAGGCCGAGTTCGTCCCGTATGCGCAATACTGGATCGGCGAGGCGTATTACGGCCAGGGCAAGTACAACGAGGCGATCCTGGCCTACAACGAGGTCCTGGTCGGATTCCCCAAGAGCGACCGTGTCCCGGCGGCGTTGCTCCGGCAAGCTTCGGCCTTCGCAGAGCTGGGCGACAAGATCGACGCACGCCTGATCCTGCAGAAGCTGGTGTCGGAGCATCCGACCTCGCCCGAGGCCGCGCGCGCGAAGAAGCAGCTCCTGGCGCTCGGCAGCTGACGGCCCGAACCATCGCGACGCGCGGCGCGGCGACGCACGAGCGCCGTCGGCATCGGTGGCGCGCGACCGGGGCGCGCGGCGGCTCGGTGTGCTAGGGACGGGGCGCCCGCAGGGCGCTCCATGATGCGCGTCGTACGTCACCTCGCGCCGGATCACCGGCCGTTCCGATCGCCCGTGCTCGCCCTGGGCAACTTCGATGGGCTCCATCTCGGGCACCAGGCGATCATGCAGCGGACGATCGAGCGCGCGCAGAGCCTCGGCGGCGAGCCGATCGCCTTCACGTTCTGGCCGCACCCGATCGCGGTGCTGGCGCCCGGTCGTGCACCGGCGATGATCACCTCGCTCGCCGCACGCCTGGCGGCGCTCCGTGCGACCGGGCTCGCGGGCGTCGTCGTCCGGCACTTCACGCGTCGCTTCGCCGCTCTCACACCCGAGCAGTTCGTGCGCGACGTGCTCGTCGGCGGTCTCGGCGTGGCCGGCGTCGTGGTGGGGTACAACGTGACCTTCGGCCACGATCGGACCGGGACCCCGGACGTTCTGCGCGACCTCGGACGCGACTACGGCTTCGCAGTCGACGTCGTGCCGCCGGTCGCGATCGGCGAGCACACGGTCAGCAGCAGCGCGGTGCGCCGGGCGCTGCACGCAGGCGACGTCGCGCACGCCGCGCGACTCCTCGGCAGGCCGCACACGCTGGTCGGGCTCGTGCGCCACGGGGATCACCGCGGCGCGAGCATCGGCGTTCCGACGGCCAACGTCTTCCCGCACGGCGGCATGCTGCCGCCCGACGGTGTGTACGCGGTACGCGTCGGCATCGGCGACGAGATGCCCGAGCGGCCCGCGGTCGCGAACCTCGGCACCAATCCGACCTTCGCCGCAGTCGGCCGCCGCCTCGAAACGCATCTCTTCGACTTCGACGGCGATCTCTACGGACGGCGCATCCAGGTCGCGCTCGTGCAGCGGCTGCGTGGCGAGGTGAAGTTCCCCTCGGTGCAGGATCTGGTCGCGCAGATCCGCAAGGACGCGGCGGCGGCCCGCGAGGTGCTCGGCGTCCGGTCGTGAGCGAGACGGCACGCGAAGGAGAGATCGATCGACGCGGTGAGCGCGTCTTCCGTTGCGTGGTGCCGCCGGGCGAGGGCCGGCAGCGGCTCGATCGCTTTCTCGGCAAGCAGAGCTTCCTGCCGACCCGCTCGCGCATCGCGGCGCTGGTGCGCGAGGGCCACGTCACGGTCGACGGCGTGGTTCGCAAGGCGAGCTTCTCGGTGAGCGAAGGGGAGCACGTCACCGTAGAGCTGCCGCCGCCCGAGCCGTCGTGGGTCGAGCCGGAGGACATCGCGCTCGACGTCCTGCACGAGGACGACGCGATCATCGTCGTCGACAAGCCCGCCGGCATGGCGACCCATCCCGCGCCTGGAACGCGCTCGGGAACGCTGGTCGCGGCACTGCTGCACCGTTGGCGCTTCGCGGGCGACTGGCCGGACCCGCAGCGCCCGGGCATCGTGCACCGGCTCGACAAGGACACCACCGGCGTGATCGTCGTCGCGAAGACGCCGGTCGCGATGCACGCGCTCGCACGCCAGTTCTCCGCACGAACGGTGCGGAAACGCTATCAGGCCGTGGTGCTCGGTGTGCCGCGCGCACGCGACGGAGTGATCGATCTCGCGATCGGTCGCGACCCGATCGATCGCAAGCGCATGCAGGCGCGTGTCGGGCAGACGCGCGCGGCGCGGACCGTTTACGCGGTGCGCGAGGCGTTCGGGACTCCGCCGGCGGCGGCGCTGCTCGACGTCGCTCCGGAAACGGGACGCACGCATCAGATCCGCGTCCACCTCGCGAGCATCGGGCACGCGATCGTCGGCGATCGCACGTACGGCTCCGGTCGGGCGCCGTCGACCGCGAATGACGCGGCACGTGCGGCGATCGAAGAGTTCCCGCGACAGGCGCTGCACGCGGCATCGCTCACGCTGCGCCACCCGCAGGGTGGTGAGGAGATGACGTTCACGGCTGCGCTGGCGCGCGACATGCAGCGTCTGGTCGCGACGCTGCGCGAATGCTGACGAGACAAGAAAAACACGCGTCCGACGCCGCTGCCGAGGGTTGACTCGCAAAACGAGTTGCTCTAAGTGCGAGCCGGGCATCGAGCAGCACCATCATCTCGACCGTCAAGTGCCGCGCGACGCCGCCGATCGTCCGTCCTTGCCCAGCCGTCATTCTACACGTCAAGCGAAGCAGCGCAGATCGTAGGGTGGGAAGCGCGTTCCCGCACGACGGCATGCGGCACGATCCCGTCCCCGAACAGGCGTCACGGCACACGAGCCACCAGACATGAGTCCACGTCGGTCGGAGTCCGGTCCCGTCAGGGTTTCCAAGGAGAGGGAGATGCCACGATCACGCTCGCGGCAGGACGCAGCGTCGGACCTTCCGGAGGACGTGGCGGCGATCGGTGACGAGACCGATGGCGAGGGCGCGGCGCTCGAGCTCGACGTCAAGCCTGCGGCGGTCGCGCGCGAGGCGGAGCCTGCAGCGCCGGTCCGCGCGGCCGGCGTCATTCGGCGACCCGCGCACGTCAGCCCGGCACCGACGTCGGCCAGCTCTCCCGCGGTGCGGGACGAGACTCCTGCGCCGGCGGCGGCCAACGGCAGCGCGCCGTCCGCGGCGGTCGCGTCGGGCAGCACGCCGTCGCCTGCCGCCGTCTCGGTCGGCAACGTCCCGCCGCCGGTGAATCTCAAGGAGCTGAAGCGCCTCGACATCCACGAGCTCGCGCAGATCGCGCGCAGCTTCGAGGTCGAAGGCGCGTCGACGATGCGCAAGCAGGAGCTGATCTTCGGCATCCTGCAGGCGCAGACGGCGCAGGCCGGCTCGATCTACGGCGAAGGTGTGCTCGAGATCCTCCCCGACGGCTTCGGCTTCCTGCGCGCGCCGGACTACAACTACCTGCCGGGCCCGGACGACATCTACATCTCGCCCTCGCAGGTGCGCCGCTTCAATCTACGCACCGGCGACGTCGTCTCGGGCCAGATCCGTCCGCCCAAGGAAGGCGAGCGCTACTTCGCGCTGCTGAAGGTCGAGCGCATCAACTACGAGGAGCCCGAGCGCGCGCGGGAGAAGATCCTCTTCGACAACCTGACGCCGCTCTACCCGAACGAGCACCTGAACCTCGAGAGCCCGGGGCGCGACGTCACGACGCGCGTGCTCGATCTCATGACGCCGATCGGCAAGGGCCAGCGCGGCCTGATCGTCGCACCGCCGCGCACCGGCAAGACCGTGATGCTGCAGAACATCGCGCACGGCATCACGGCGAACCACCCCGAGGTCGTCCTGATCGTCCTGCTGGTCGACGAGCGGCCCGAGGAAGTCACCGACATGCAGCGCTCGGTGAAGGGCGAGGTCGTCAGCTCGACCTTCGACGAGCCGCCGACGCGCCACGTCCAGGTGGCCGAGATGGTCATCGAGAAGGCGAAGCGCCTCGTCGAGCACGGCAAGGACGTCGTGATCCTGCTCGACTCGATCACCCGCCTCGCGCGCGCCTACAACACGGTGGTGCCGCCGTCGGGCAAGATCCTGTCGGGCGGCGTCGACTCGAATGCCCTGCACAAGCCGAAGAAGTTCTTCGGCGCGGCGCGCAACATCGAGGACGGCGGCTCGCTGACCATCATCGGCACCGCGCTGATCGACACCGGCAGCCGCATGGACGAGGTGATCTTCGAGGAGTTCAAGGGCACCGGCAACATGGAGATCCACCTGGACCGGCGCCTCATCGACAAGCGGACCTTCCCGGCGATCGACATCAACCGGTCGGGGACGCGCAAGGAAGAGCTGCTGCTGCCTCGGGAGGTCCTGAACCGGGTCGTCATCCTGCGGCGGCTGCTCGCGCAGCTCAACCCGGTCGAGGCCATGGAGTTCCTGCTCGACAAGATGAGCCACACCAAGACCAACGCGGACTTCATCGCGTCGATGAATTCGTGATCGCGCAGGCGACCGCGCGCCCCGCGCGCGGCCGACCGAAGGGAGCGCGGG
>JAIEPK010000528.1 GCA_019749875.1 Candidatus Binatia bacterium
GCGAGCCGCAGGCGACCGCGGAGCGACAGCGACCGCGGGGAGTGGGGCCCCGCGCGGCTTCGCCGCGTGGGGCGAGGGGGCGCGTGCCCCCTCGTGGCGATGGCCGGGCCCCGCGCGGCTTTGCCGCGTGGGGCGAGGGGGCGCGTGCCCCCTCGTGAGGACAACCCCCGCGTCAAACAACGACGGGTGACGGGAACGCGCGCTCGACGAGGTCGCGGCAGCGCGCGAGGTCGACCTTCGGCAGATAGTACGGCGACACGAAGCCGCCGTCGAAGCGCTGGAACGGCACCAGCCAGCGCTCGGTCCAGGTGCGCTCCTGCGGCGTCATGAGCTCCGCCTCGACCGCGGGATCGATGTTGTGCCAGCGCGTCACCCAGGCGACGTGCTCGGGCACGAGACCCACGATGCGCGAGTACAGGAACTCGCCGTGGCCGAACTGGTAGATCGCGCCGTCGAGTCCGGCGCCCGGCTCGCCGCCGACGATCCGTGAGGTCACCCCGACGACGCTCTCGGGCGCCTCGTGTGCGAGCAAGAGGATCTTGCCCAGATCGTGGATCAGGCCGAGCAGCAGCATGTCCGGGTCGGCGACGCCGTTCGCCTGCATCGCGGCGTAGACCTGGTGCGCGTGCAGCAGCTGGCTGCCGCAGAAGAGCCGCCGATCGCTCGGGTCGATGCACAGCGCGAGCCGCTCGACCAGATCCGACATGCGGACGCGGCCGAACACCTCCGTCTCGTAGCGCTTCTTGAGCGTACGGACGTCGTCCGCGGTCTGTTGCGCGCGCGCCGTCTCGATGCGCGCGGCCTCGATGCGGAACGCGTCCATCTCGGCCGGAACCTCGAGCGGCCAGGCCATGGCGCGCAGCTTGACGTCACGGATCTCGGTGCGAAAGCGATAGCCGAGGGCCATGCCGGCAGCACCGCTCGCGAGCGTCGCGGCGCCGCCGAGCAGCACACCGCGGCGCGACCTTCGCGGGGCCGCCGAGGCTCCGGCTGCGTGCGCGTTCTCGTGGCCCGCTGCCGCGTCGTGCGTCGTGGCCGTCGTCTCCCTCGCTCCATCGAAGCGCTGCATGCGTGCTCTCTCCGCCGGCACGAGATCGTCGCGCGGACGGCCGCTCTTTACGTCACGACCGGGGTGGATCCAATGGGCTCTGGTCGCGGCTGCGCCAGACCAGAACCTCGCCGCCGCGCAGTGTCCCGTCGAAGCGCGCGATCAGCTCGAAGTGCTGGTCGATCGCGCGGGCGAGCTCCGGTCGCTCGCCGCGCAGCTGGAGTGGGAAGGCGCCGACCAGCCAGGTGCGGCGTGCATGCGCGCGGACACGCTCGAGCTGCCCGGCGGTGCGCAGCTTGCGCCACTTGCGGTCGAGCGCCCGACGCACGACGAAGCTCGCGCGGCCCTCGGTGACCACGACGTCGCCCAGCCGGACGAGACCCTCGACCAGCGCCACCGCCTCGCCGAAGCGCTGCTTCGGCCCGTACGCGCCGGGCAGCCCGAGCGCGACGCCGGCCGCGAGCAGGAGCGCCACCGCGGATCCGGCACGATGCGCGGTCGGCGGGACGGCGCCCATCCGGAGTGCCGCGGACTCGCCGAGCGCGATCGCACCCGCCGCGACGAGCAGAGCGGCGAAGCCGCTCGAGAAGAAGAAGAGCCGCGGCCACACGTGGTGCCCCATACCGAGCACCACCGCGAGCCCGATCGCCACCGGCATGGCCAGTAGCTCGAGCAGCATCCGCTGCCGCCGGGCGCAGCGCACGATGCCGGCGACGGCGCACGCGGCCGCCGCGACCATCACCCACGGTCGCGACAGCGAGTCGGACAGCCGGGCGACGATCTCGCGCATCGCCCAGCCGGCGCTCGACCACTCCGCGACGCGGCCGCTTCGCCCTTCGCGGCTCGTCACCATCAGGACGTCGCGCGCGATCGGGGCGTAGAGCAGCACGGTCGCGACGACCGCCACGGCGAAGCCGAGCGCCGGCTCGCGCAGGCGCTCGCGCAGGGGCGCAGCGTCCCCCGTGGCGGACGGCGCGATGCGCTGCCGGAGCACCAGGATCGCGTGACCGCCGACGACGAAGAGCATGGTCAGATGCACCCAGCAGCCGAGCGCCAGCATCGCCCCGTAGGCGATCCACACCCGCCGCCGGTCGCTGGCGAGCGCGCGCAGCAGGAGCGCCGTCGAGGCCATGGTGAAGAACAGCAGCGCGGTGTAGCCGCGCGCGTTCTGGCTGAACCAAACGTGGATTTCCGACACCGCGAGCAGCGCCGCGCCCGCGAGCGCTTCGCGCCGCGACAGCAGGGCATGGCCGACCGCGTACGTCGCGGCGATGCCGAGCACACCGAACAGCAGCGCGGGGACGCGCATCGCGGCCGGCGAGTCGCCCAGCAGGTCGATCGAGAGCCGGGCCAGAAGCGAGTAGAGCACGTGCTGGTTCTGCGACGGGTACGTCGTCGCCAGGCGCGCGAGGCCCAGATGGGACACGCGCAGATGCGTGTCGATCTCGTCGAGCCAGGGCTCGTCGCCGAGCCCCTGGACGCGCAGCAGCGTCGCGAGCAGCAGCAGCGCCGACAGCAGGAGGAGGGCAGGCCGCCGCGTCATTGCTGCGGTGGTATCGGATGGCGCGGCCGCACGCGATGCGGCGCGCGCCGGATGTGCCTGCCGGACGTGATTGATTGACACGCGGCGGGCCGAGCGGGAGGCTCCCGGGCGTGGAGGGCATCGTGAGCGACATCGACGTGACCATCGTCGGCGGCGGCATCGGCGGAGCGAGCCTCGGCGGGATGCTCGCGCGCGCCGGGCTGCGGGTCCTGATCCTCGAGCGCGAGACGGAGTTCGTCGACCGCGTGCGCGGCGAATGGATCGCGCCGTGGGGCGTCGCCGAGCTGCAGCGCATCGGTCTCTACGACCGCTTCGTCGCGGCCGGCGGTCATCACCTCGCGACGCACATCGGCTACGACGAGCTGGTCGACCCGGCCGTCGCGGCAGCGCAGCCGCTGCCGATCGGCATGCTGCTCCCGGGCGTGCCCGGACCGCTCTGCCTGCAGCACGTGGTGATGCAGCACGAGGCGCTCGCCTGGGCGTGCGACGGCGGTGCCGACCTCCGGCGCGGGGTCGCCGACGTGCAGGTGGTCGCGGGCGCGCGGCCGGCGGTCTCGTTCGTGCACGAGGGCGTCACCGAGACCGTGTCGCCGCGGCTGGTCGTCGGTGCCGACGGAAGAACGTCGAGCGTGCGTCGTCAGCTTGGCCTCGTGCTCGCGGAAGCGCCGCTCGACCACCTGATCGCCGGCCTCTTGATCGAGGGTGCGGACGCATGGCCCGACGAGCTGCAGGCGGGCGGCAAGGTCGGCGACCTGCACTATCTGGTCTTCCCGCAGGGGCGTGGCCGCATCCGCCTCTACGTCGACTTCGATGCGGCGGATCGCGGTCGCTTCACCGGGGCCGGGGGCGCGGAGCGCCTGCTCGCGGCCTTCGCGGACATGCCGTGCGTGCCGCACGCCGACGCGATCGCGCAGGCGCGGCCGGCCGGTCCATGTCGCTCGTACCCGAGCCAGGACGCGTGGCTCGATGCTCCGGTCGCGGACGGCGTGGTGCTGATCGGCGACGCGGCCGGCTACAACGATCCGATCATCGGGCAGGGACTGTCGATCACGCTGCGCGACGTGCGCATCGTCGGCGGCATCTTGACCGGCGGCGACGACTGGAGCGCGGCGACGTTCGCGTCCTACGTCACGGAGCGGCGCGAGCGCCTACGCCGCCTGCGCGCCTCGGCCGAGTTCGCGACCAGCCTGAACGCGCGCTTCACGCCGCGCGATCTCGAGCGCCGTGCGCGCGCGAAGCAGCGCACGGAGGCCGACGCCTCGCTGCTCATGCCCGTGGTGGCGATCTTCGTCGGGCCCGAGCTGGTCGACGAGTCGTACTTCACCCGTGCGTTCCACGAGCAGGTGTTCGGTACTTGACGCGGCGCCGGGTGACGGTACGACGGGCGGGCCTGCGTTCGGCAGACCCGCCCGTCGCGAGATTCACGATGCGCCCCGTGCGAGTGCGCGCGGGCGACGCATCGCGCGCCGGGATCCTCCGCCCGACGTGAGCTGCGCCACCCGCCACGATCAGCCGCCGGACGGGCAGCTCGCGTTGCCCACGACGCACACGCCGGGGCATTCGACGAGCCCGCCCAGCGGATCGCACGAGCCGCGCGGATCGTTCGTGCAGCACTGATCCCCGGGGCAGGCGACCTCGAGCACGCCGCCGCAGCCCTGGATCGTCTGCGTGCCGCCCGATTCGATCGCGTAGCAGGCGCATTCCTCGCTCTCGTAGTCGAACGGGAGGCACGTGCCGCGCGCCGTCACGCCGCCGACCGTGTAGCTGCAGTCGCCGCCGCACTGGCCGCTCGCGCCGCCGCCGCAGCCGATGCACGAGGGGTCGGGCTCGGTGACCTGGCAGCCGCAGCCGCCCGCCGGGAGCTCGGCGACCTTGCCGGCGACGTCCGTGCACGAGCCGATGCTCGCGACGACGCAGCTCGCGCCGACGTTGCAGGTGCCGGCCGTGGTCGCCGCGGACGATGCGAGCGCGCCGTCGAGCGGCACCACGATCGACGGCGGATCCGACGTCCGGCCGATGATCACGATCTCGGGATCCGACGTCGGCGTCGCCGGCAGGCCACCGACCGGCAGGAAGAAGCTCGCCTGCAGCGGGATGTCGTCCGAGATCAGCGTCCAGCCGGTGTTGGCGCACTGCTGTGCGGTGGTCTCGCACGCACTCGCGCCGGAGCACGAGAAGCGGAAGATGCTCGACGGGTCCGACAGCGTGCCGGTCGAGTCCTCGCGCTGCGTGCAGTACACGAAGCTCGGCGGGCTGCCGTCGGGTTGGTAGACGTTGCCGGTGACGCTCAGGAAGCGGTCGACGACCAGGCCTTGCTCGCTGACCGCGGGCTGCAGGCTGTACGAGATCGACCAGCGCTCGGTGCCGACGTCCTTGGTGACGAGGAAGTTGAACTGGTCGAGCGAGAGCGTCGCGCCGCGGCTGCTGCCGGTGCCGGCGAACGCGCTGCGCGGCTGCGCGAAGTCGAGGTTGCGTTGCTTGACGACCCACGACCGGAAGCCGTCGTAGGCGCGGCCGGCGTAGGCGAGCAGGCGCTCCACGAGCCCGTGCTCGACCGGCGCGACGCGCGGTCCGTTCCAGCCGGCCAGGGCCAACGCCTCACGCTTGGCGTGGCCGCGCTTGCTCGCGATCCGCAGCGGACCGGCGCCACCCGGTGGCAGGAAGAAGCTCGCCGGTACGGTGACGTCGTCCGAGATCGTCGTCCACGAGCCGCGCGCGCACGACTCCGCGGTCGTGGTGCAGGCGTCGCTGCCGCTGCACGACAGACGAAACACGCTGTCGGGATTGGTGAGCGTGCCGGTCGAGTCGCTGCGGACCAGGCAGGTCACGAAGCTCGCCGGGCCACCGTCGGCGCGGAAGATGCTGCCGGTGACGTTGATGATGTCGCTCGGATTGCTCGAGAAGAGATTGACGTTGATCGTCCAGCGCTCGTTGCCGAGATCCTTGTTGACCAGATAGCTCTGCTTGTCCGGTGACAAGGTCGAGCCCGACGGTACCTGTGCACGTGCCGTGCGCGCGCCGAGCACTGCGATGATCGCGATCGCAACCGCGCGCAGCAGGCCACCTGGGTGGCGTGAGTCCATCCGCGTCCTCCGCTCGTCTCGTTGGGGATCGCCGCAGCGTGCGGTGATCCGCTCCGCGCAGCGCGTCCGTGACCCTTCTCGATCAGCAGAGCAGCGGCTGGTGCGTGAAGCAATCGCCTCGCGACGACGGCGCGTGCGAATCTTCCCGTGCGACGCGCGCCTCGATGGCATGTGCGTCGTGCGGTGCGCACGATGATCGCGTCTGCGTTGCGCTGCGCCGCGGTCCTCGTCACGCGGCGCGGAAGCCGGCGTCGCCGCAGCGCTCGCCGGCTGCAGCGAGAGGCGGTCGACCCGCGACCTTCGTCACGGCTCGCTCGCCACGTCGAAGTACTGCTGGTAGCGGCGCGCGCGTTCGCGCCAGTAGCCGGCGTCGAGGCCGGTGTCGGCGAAGTCGTAGTGGTGCAGCCCGTGCTTGCCCTGCGGGTTCGCGGTGACGAAAGCGCGCATGCGCGCTTCGGCGTCGGCGGACAGCTCGAGGCCGAGGCGCTCGTAGATGCCGCGCACGGTGCGCAGCGGATCGGCGAGGAAGTCGCGGAAGTGCACGTCGATCACGCGCTCCGCGGGTACCGCGCCGCTCTCGCGCGCGGCGACCGAGCGGTTCAGACCCTCGATCAGGTACTCCGCGAACTCGTGGCCGGCCTCGGCCATCGACGACTCGTCGCTCGCGAGACGGCGCAGCGTCTCGATCAGCGAGGCGAGCGACGCGATGATGCGCAGCGGATCGCGGTGCGTCTGCACCAGCAGTGCGTTCGGATACTCCGCCAGCAGATCGGGCAGGCACCACACGTGGCCGGGCGACTTCAGCACCCAGCGCGCGCCGCGATGCCGCGACTGCAGCACCTGGAGGTACTTGCGGTGCCACCGGTACGCGGGCGCCATGTCGGCCTCGTAGAGCAGCCAGCGCGCGTACGACGGTGTCCGGTACTGCGTCGGAAAGATCATGCTGCGGAAATCGCCGGCGGTGATGCGCACGCACTCCTGCGCGTGGCGCGCGCCGATCGGGTGCATGGTCTTGAAGCCGGGGATCACCAGCTCGGTCATGTCGAGCTGCTGCTGCGACTCGTCGATGCGCGGATCGGTCTCGTAGGTCGCGCTCTCGGGCGGCGGCAGCGGCTTGTCGACCTCCCACGTGAGCGGCACGCGATTCGCCGGATCCTGCGCCAGCACGTCGTGCAGGATCGTCGTTCCGGTACGTCCCTGGCCGACGATCACGACCGGCGGCACGACGTCCTCGCGCGCGAGCTCGGGATGGCGCGCGTGCCAGTCGACGATGCCGAGGCGGTTCGCGAGGTAGAGCTGGATCTCGCCGGCCGCGATCTGCACGCCGATGTCGTTGAGGCGCGCCTCGCTCTTCAGCGCATCGATCAGGCGACCGAGGCCGGGACGCCAGGTGTCGTCGCCGAGGCTCTCGAGTCCGGTCGCGGCGCGCGCCGCGGCGAGCAGGTGGTCGGCGTCGAGGATCGTCGTGTCGGCCATCGCGCGTTTCTATACGGGCGATGACGGAGGAGCCAACCCGCGCGGCCCGGAGCGCCCCTGCGGTCAGCGAATGTCGCCGCGCAGGAAGCGCACCAGCGCGCGGCCGGCTTCCTCCTGCACGTCCTCGAAGCTGCCGCCGAACGTCCCCGTGGAGACGCTGCCGTCGATGCGGCAGCTCGCGAGCGCGTCGCTCGAGCCGTCGCGCACGTCCCACGTCGTGTCCAGGCCGCCGGTGCCGAAGCCGTACTTCGAGACGAAGCGCAGCGCGCGGATGCCGGGATCGAAGCGCTCGATCGTGCCGACCACACGCGCGGTGTGCGGCTTCGGTGACGGCAGGACCTCGATGCCGGCCGCGAGCAGCGCGCGCGTGATGGTGCGCTTGAAGCCCCGCATCTGCTCGTCCGACACGTCGCCGCCGGTCGCGTCGCGGATGGTCAGCGACACGCGGTCGAGCGGCAGCGGTACCGGGCTCGTCACGTCGAGATTCGCGGCCGCGCAGCCGAGCAGCAGCGTGCAGCCGCCGACCAGGAGCGAGGTGAGAAGACGCGGGGACGGCGTCGCCACGGGGCGCACGTTGGCACAAAGGGCGCACCCTGTGGAGCCCGGAGCGCCGCAGTTCTGCACCCGGCGCGCGTGACGGTGTGGCCGTGCAGCTGCGGTCCGTCGCGCAGCGGCCCGGCGGCGCTCGTCGCGGCCTGGCCGGAAGATCGCCTTGACGATGTCTTCCGCGGCGGACTAGACCGGACGCTCCCGCAGGCGGCAGATTTCGAGGCAACGTGGCACGAGTGGCGCCGTGCGACCTCGGGGCGTACGAGGCAGCGTAGGAGCGAGCGTGCAAACGAACCATCCGATCATCTCGGCCGACTCGCACATCACCGAGCCGCCCGACTGCTACGTCAAGCACATCGATCCGGCCTGGCGCGACCGCGCGCCGCACCTGAAGCACATCGACGGCGCCGGCGACGTGTTCGTCATCGACGGCATGAAGACGCCGATCCCGATGGGCATCGTCGCCGCCGCGGGCAAGCCGCCGGAGGAGATCCGGCTCATGGGCACGCGCTTCGAGGACCTGCACCGCGGCGGCTGGGACCCGGACGCGCGCCTCGCGGACCAGCGGCGCGACGGCGTCGACGCGGAGGTCATCTACCCGACGGTCGGTATGGCGCTCTGCAACCACCGCGATGCCGACTACAAGAAGGCCTGCTTCGACGCCTACAACCGCTGGATCGCGGAGTACTGCTCGGCGCACCCGGCGCGGTTGCTCGGCGTGGGGCAGACGGCGATGCGCTCACCCGAGGAAGGCATCGCCGACTTGACGCGCATCCAGGAGCTCGGGCTGCGCGGCGTGATGATGCCCGGAAACCCGGTCGTCGACGACTACGACTCGCCCGCCTACGACGCGTTCTGGGAGGCGGCGATCGACCTCCAGCTGCCGCTCTCGTTCCACATCCTCACCACGCGCGAGTCGTCGCCGACGCGCGGTCCGAAGATGAACGGCTTTCTGTCCGTGATCCGCGGCTGCCAGGACATCATGGGCACGCTGGTGCTGGGCGGCGTCTTCGAGCGCCACCCGGAGCTGCGCGTCGTGTGCGTCGAGGCCGACGCCGGCTGGGTGCCGCACTTCATGTACCGCATGGACCACGCCTTCAAGCGGCACCGGAACTGGCTGCCGCCGGGTCAGACGCTCACCAAGCTGCCGTCGGAGTACTTCGCGGCCGGCATCTACACGACGTTCCAGGACGACTGGGTCGCCTTCCAGAGCGTCGACATGATGAACTGGAGGCGTCTCCTGTGGGCGAACGACTTTCCGCACAGCGACTCGACCTGGCCGTGGTCGCAGGAGATGCTCGCGCAGCACGCGGCACTGCTCAGCGACGAGCAGCGCCGTGCGATCCTGTGCGACAACGTCGCGGAGCTGTACCGCATCGACCTCGCGAGCCTGCGCTCGACTTGACGGCGAGCACACGGCCGGACGCCGGGCGCGGGCGCACGGAAGAGCGGGATGTTTGCGGATCGCGCCGCGCGCTTGCCCTTGCCCGGCACGAGTGGCTACGACGCCGGCATGCTTGACCCGCCTCGCCAGCCGCGATCCGGCGGCGGCGCGCCGTCCGCGGGCCTCCGCTGGTCGGCGCTCGCCGTCACGCTGCTCGGCGCGGCGCTGGTCCGCGCATGGAACCTCGGCTGGGGGCTCGAGCACCGGATGGCATTTCCCGACGAGCTCGCGTTCTGGCAGAGCTACCTGTTCGCCTTCGTGCCGCCGCGTCCGGCCTCGCTGGTCGGCCATCCGCTCTTCTACCCGCCCCTCTACGGATATCTGAGTGGCCTCGCCGTCGCGGCGGCGTCGGCGCTCGGCGCTCTCGGGCCCGGGCAGGACGTCTACCGCGCGTTCGTGATCGCACGCGGCGTTTCGGTCGTCGCGAGCGTGGCGACGGTGCTGGTGGTCTGGCGGCTCGGCACGCGCTTCTACGGTGTGTGCACGGGTCTGCTCGCGGCCGCCGTGATGGCCTCGATCCCGTTCGAGGCGATGCAGACGCATTACGCGTCGGTGGATGCGCTGCTCGCGACCACGACCGCGCTCGTCCTGCTCGCCTCGGCGCGCTTCTCGCGCGATCGGCGTCCCGCGTGGGCGATGGTCGCCGGAGCGTGCGTCGGCCTCGCGCTCGGCGTCAAGTACAACGCGGGCGCGCTGCTGGCGGTGCCGCTGTGGGTCGTGCTCGAGGAGGCGGTCGCCAGGCGGTCGCTGCGGCCGATGCTCACGCTCGGCGTGGCCGTCGGTGTGGGGTGTGCCGTCGCCGGTGCCATCGCCGCGCCGTCGTGGCTGCTCGAGACCCATCGCGCGCTGAGCGCGTTCCGCTACATGCGGTGGCAGATGACGGGGGGGTGGCTCCCCGACGGGAACCACGCCGCCGCCTCCCTCGGCTGGTACGGCAGACCGTGGCTGATCCACCTCGTCGCGACGCTGCCGTTCGCGCTCGGCTGGCCGGCGTACGCCGCGTCGCTGCTCGGAGTCGCGGTCGCGCTGCGCCGCCGGACGGACGCCGACCGCGTGTTGCTGGTGATGATCGCGGTGTACGTCGTGATCCTCGGGCTGCCGACGCCGACCTTTCCGCGCTACGTGCTGCCGCTCGGCCCGGCGCTGGTCGTGCTCGGCGCACGTGCGCTGGTCGGGCTACGGTTGCCGCTGTCGGCGCGTGCCGTGCTCTGCACGGCGATCGTCGCGTACGGCTTCGTGCTCGGTGGATCGCAGGTGGCGCGCTTCTCGTACGATCAGCAGCTCGGTGTCGCGAGCTGGCTGCGTGCCGCCGCCGAGCGCAGCGGCATTCCGTTGCGCGTCGGATTCCCGCAGCCCCTGGCGCCATACTTCGCGCTGCGCGAGCCGCTGGGCCGTGCGGGGCTGCGGCCGATGCCGAAGCCCGATGGGCACTGGTTCGACGGATCGCCGGAGGCGTTCGTGATGCCCGAGTGGTTCGCCACCACCATTCGCCGCGACCGCAACTCCGAGGCGCGCCTCGCCGCCCTCGACGAGCTCGAATCCGGACGCGCGGGCTATCGCGAGGTGGCCCGCTGGCGCTCGAGCTACTTCCAGGAGGATCTCTACACCTGGCTCGATCCGGCCTTCGCCTCGGACCTGTACATGGGAGAGCTCGGCTTTCGCGTGTACCTGCGCGACGACGTCGCGACCCGGCTCGGTCTGCCGTCGCCTGGCAGCGCGCCCTAGCAGTCGGCGTCTCGACGGCTTGCGCGTGCGTCCGCGGTCGCCCTGCTGCGGATCTCGTCGACGTCGACGACGCGCCCGTCGCGACGGGCCTCCTCGGCGGCGAAGCAGAGCAGGCGGCTCGCGAGCGACATGCGCCCCGACGCACGCACCTCGTCGGGACGGCCGCGCTCGACGGTCGTCACGAAGTGCGCGATCAGGCCCGGGTCGCCGCCGAAGTGATCGAGCGGCGAGCCCGGACGTCGATGCGCGCGACGTCGGGCGAGCCGTGGCGTCGCAGCTCGGTCCAGCCCTCGTGCAGCACGCCGGCGCTGCCCGGCACGTTGCAGCGTCCGCTTCTCGTCGCTCGCGGTCCCGTTCATGGGGAACGTCGCCGCGACGCCGTCGGTGAACTGCACTGCGAGCACCTGCGGCCTCCGCGTGACGACGTTCCCGGCCGGTGGTGCGAACGACTTGACGCATCGTCGTCGGCGCAGGAGAGTCCCACTTTCACGACGGCGTCGCCCGGCGTCGTCGTGGGCACCAGCGAAGGAGCGACGATGGGCGAGATGGTCGAGGTGAAGCGTCCGGACGGGAAGATCTGCCCCGCGTATCTGGTCGAGCCGAAGGCCGGTGCGGCCGCACCGGGGTTCGTGATGATCCAGGAATGGTGGGGCCTCAACGACCAGATCAAGGGCATGGCCGAGCGCCTCGCCGGCGAGGGCTACCGTGTGCTCGTCCCCGACCTCTATCGCGGCGAGAAGGCGACGACGCCGGACGAGGCCGGAGCGCTGATGGGCGCGCTCGACTTCGCCGACGCCGGCAAGCAGGACGTCCGCGGCTGCGTGCAGCACCTGAAGAAGACCTCGGCGAAGGTCGCCGTCGGCGGCTTCTGCCTCGGTGGTGCGGTCACCGTGATCGCCGCCGTGCACGTTCCGGAGGCCGACGCCGCAGTCTGCTTCTACGGCATCCCGCCCGCGACCGTCGCCGACCCGTCGCAGGTGAAGGCGCCGTTTCAGGGCCACTTCGCGAACGTCGACGATTGGTGCACGCCGGCCGCGGTCGACGGGCTCGAGGCGGCGCTCGCGCGGTCGGGCGCGTCCTTCGAGATCCACCGCTACCAGGCGCAGCACGCGTTCATGAACGAGGCGCGTCCGGACGTCCATGACGCAGGCAGCGCTGCTCTCGCCTGGCAGCGTGCGAAGGACTTTCTCGACCGTACCTTGCGCTGAGCGTCGACGTCTCGCGATCGGGGCTCGCGCGCGGATCGGGGATCCCGCGCGCGCGGCGAGGCCCTTCACCATCTCGTGCTGCACGCGCACGACATCGGCCATGAAGCTGCCG
>JAIEPK010000472.1 GCA_019749875.1 Candidatus Binatia bacterium
GCGGCGGAGCGGATGGTCGTCCGGCTGCCCGGCCTGCGCGAGCTCGAGCGCGGGCAGCCGCTCGCGCTGCACGTCGACCCGGCGGCGCTGCACCTCTTCGCCGCCGACGGCCGCGCGCTGCCGATCGAATGAGCGCGCGCGTGAGGAGCGCCGCCCACGATCGACATGCTCTTCTCGGCGAGCCGAATCGGTGCAATGGATCGTGCCGTTCACTCGCGCGTGTTCGCGTCGCCCATGCCGCTCGCGTCGTCGCTCGCCTGCCTTCGCGAGTGGCTGCAGCGTCCCCACGTGCTCGCCGCCGACGGTGGTCCCGACCACGTGAGCGCAACGCTCGACCTCCTGCTCGAGGCCGGGGGCGCGGGCAACTTGACGACCGATGCCCAGATCGCGGCCGTCGCTCTTCACCACGGTGCCACGATCCACACCAACGACACCGACTTCGCGCGATTTCGCGGCGTGCGGATCCGCAACCCGGTCCGCGCGTGATCGCGCGCGAGCTCGGCGTCGTGCGCTCGTCTACCGGGTGATCGACGGGTCGGGGGCCGGCCACTCGAGACGCACGCTTGCGGGGAACGAGCGCAGCACGACCTCGCGCCCGGGCTCATGCGCGACCTCGCGGCCGTCGACGATCACGCGCGTCACGGGACCGGGCAGCGGCGGAGCGAGCACGATGCCGCCCGCGGGTACGCTGAGATCGCCCGCGACGTCGACCACCAGCGCGTTCGCACCCTCGCGCCGCATGCGGTAGCTGAGCACGCCGTGCGGCGTCGGCAGGCGCTCGACGCCGACGCCCGGCGCCGCGACCAGCCACACCGGCGGCAGGCCCGCGCCGAGCACCATCGCGTCGTCGGCCGCGCGGTCGAAGACGAACATCGTGCGCACCGCGTGCAGGAAGCTCGCGCCGACCCAGGTGTGCGGCATGTCGCCGATGAAGCGCGGCAGCGTGGGATCGCGCCACACGACCTCCGCCCACTGGTTCCAGCCGAGCGGCCGCCGGTCGGCGAGCAGGAGCTGCAGGAGCCACCAGGCGTCGTCGCGCCGACCCATCTCGATCAGCGCCGACACGTTGCGGAACTCGTACGGCGTGTAGCCCTCCTCGCCGGGCGGACGGCTCGCGCGCGCGCGCACGTGTGCGAGGTACTGGTCGAAGGTCGCCTGCACGGCCGAAGCCGGCAGGCTCGCGAGCTCGCCGAGGGGATGGATCGCGGCGGCCGTGGAGGTCGGGTCGAAGTCGCCGAGATCCGCGGACGCGGGCAGGTAGGCGAGCTTCTTGCGCTCCATCACCAGCGCGATCGAGGCGTAGAGATCCGTGCGGAAGCCGTCACGGAGCTCGCGCCAGCGTGCCGCGCTCGCATCGTCGCCGACCACGCGCGCGAGGACGAGCGCGTCCTCGAGGCCACGCAAAGCAAAGAAGTCGTCCCAGTAGGCATGCACCGGATGCCCCGAGTAGCCCTCGTGGCTGATCGACTCCGGCAGCAGCCCGCGCATCGGCAGTTGGTCGTCGCGGTCGTACTCCGGGGTCAGACGCCGCGCGCGCAGCGCGCCGATCGCCTCGACCGCACGCCTTGCCGCGGGCCACAGCTCCCACACGAAGCCGACGTCGCGCGTGTAGCGGTAGTACGCGGCGAGCGTGTAGACGAACTCGCCCTCGCTGTCGTTCTCCGGCACGCGGTCGGCGCCGCGGCGGTCGATGCAGCACGGGATGCGTCCGTCGGGCAGCTGGAACGTCGCGTACCAGCGCAGGAAGTCGCGCACCTCCTCGGTGTGTCCGGCATCGAGCAGGGCGACCGCGGTGAACGCCCCGTCGCGGATCCACGAGCGCGCGTAGTTGCGCGAGCCGGGCTGGATGGCGTCACCGTCGCGGTTGATCTCGATGTAGGCGAGCGTGCTGCGCATCGCGCGCAGGATCGGCTCGTCGGCTTCCGGCACGACGTAGGCGACGCGGTCGAGCTCGCGCTGCCACTGTGCGATCGACGCCGCGCGCTCGCGCGCGTAGACCGTGCTCGCGTCGTCGCTCGCCGGCGGCACGAACGAGCCGGCGTGCAGCGGCAGCGCGAGCACCGCCTCGGCCGACGCGCCGGGCTCGAGCGAGAAGCGGTACTCGAAGGCGCCTGCGGCGCGGCCGAACGGGTCGTGGACCTCGCTGCGCTGCGGGACGCGGCCGTGCCGCAGGTAGCTCGCGACGAGATCGTCCTCGAACGTGGTCGCGCCGAAGCGTTCCGGCGGTGTCAGCGCGACCACGCGCCGCGCCTCGTCGACGGTCGCGGTGCGACCGTCGAACGCGATGCGGCGCACGCGCGTCACGCCGCCGACGACGTTCAGCGACTGCCACGGCGGCAGGACCTGGAACGGACGCAGTGCCACGTCGAGCACCACGTCGCGCCGCTCCGCGGCGCGGTTGGTGACGCGGTAGCGGACGTAGATCGTCGATGCGCCGGGCGCCCCGGTCGCGACCGGGGCGACTTCCAGGCCGACCTCGTCGTTGCGCCACCACACCGTCGGGATCGGCAGATCGCCGCGCTCGAGGCCGTGCGACATCAGGACGTCGTGCCAGGTCACGAGGCGTCCGCCGGTGTACACGAACGGCTCGAGCGAGAACGCGCCCTTGCCGGCCTCCAGCGCGCCCTCCTCGTTGAGCAAGGCCTCGTCCGTGTCGCCGCCGACGCCGACCAGCGTCCAGTAGCTCTGGCGCCCGAGGAAGTACTTCGGGAAGAAGCCGGGCCGCGCCTCGCGCGCGATCGCGGCGAAGAAGTCGTTCGGCGTGGTCGAGAACGAGGCCGGCTCGATGCGCACGTCGCGCACGCCGTAGCCTTGGCCGCGGCTCGGTACGTCGAGCAGCAGGCGCACGTAGCGCGCCTCGGTATCGTGCAGCTCGACGTAGCTGCGGCGCCCGCTGCCGGTGTCGGTGCGGTAGCGCTCGGTCCACTCTTTGCCGTCGTCCGACACTGCGACGCGAAACGACGTCGGATAGTCCTCGGGGTCCCAGTCGACCACGAGGCCGCCGAACTCGCGCGCCTCGCCGAGGTCGAGCTGCAGCCACTGCTGCTCGGCGACGGTGCCGCTGCGCCAGCGCGTCGCGGGATCGCCGTCGAGCACGGCGTCGCCGGGATGGCCGGGCGCGCTGGTCGACGCCGTGACCTTCGGTGCGGCAGGCGAGGGCGGACGCGACGGACGCGCCGCGAAGCGCAGGTCCTCGATCCACACCGAGCCGCGGCCGCCGCTGCCGGCGGTGATCGCGAGCTCGAGGTAGCCGACGCGGGTCAGCGGCTTGCCACCGGACGAGCCCCACGCGTAAGAGAAGCGCGACTTGCGCAGCAGCACGCGCTGCCAGTCGTGCGGGAACTCGAAGTCGCGCTCGCGCGCCCACCAGACGTCGTCCGTCCGCGGATCGACCAGCTTCAGCTCGAGGTTGTTCGGTGGTGCGTCGCCGCGCACACGGAACGAGAACACGTAGTTCTCGGGCAGCGAGATCGCGACCGGCCGGCGCAGGATCACGAAGCCGCCCATGCCGAGGTCGAAGTCGATGCGCAGGGCGGGGTGGCCGTCGGTGCCGGCGTCGCGCGCGATCTCGGCGGTCGCACCGGGCGAGCCGCCGGCGGTCCACTGCCCCGGATCGGCGAGGTCGGGCATCGGCTCGTCGGCGGCGCGCACGCCGGCCGCGAGCGTCAGCAGCACGATCCATCCACCCAGCCCCCGCCGCATCCAGCACCTGCGTCGCACGCTTACCCCTTCACGCCTCCGCTCACACCAGCGACGTACTGACGCTGCAGTGCGAGGAAGAGCACCACCATCGGCAGCACCGTCACGACCGATCCGGCCATCATGATTTCGGCATCCTGGGCGTGTTCCCCGAGCAGATTCGCGAGTGCCACGGGAAGCGTGAACATGCGCTCGTCGCTCAGCACGATCAGCGGCCAGAGGAAGTCGTTCCACGTGCCCATGAACGTGAACAGCCCGAGCGTCACCAGGATCGGACGCAGTGACGGCAGCGCGATCGACCAGTAGATGCGCAGCTCGGATGCGCCGTCGACGCGCGCCGCATCGAGGATGCTGTCGGGCAGCGAAAGCGCGTGCTGGCGGACCAGGAAGATCCCGAAGATGCTCGCGAGGCCGGGGATCACCACGCCGGCGTAGGTGTTCACCAGCCCGAGCTCCTTCAGCAGCAGAAAGAGCGGCAGCATGCCGAGCTGGCCCGGGATCACCAGCGCCGCGAGCAGGGTGCGGAAGATCGCGTCGCGGCCGGCGAAGCGCAGCTTCGCGAAGGCATAGCCGGCCATCGAGTTGAGCAGCAGCGACAGCGCGGTGATCCCCGTCGCGAGCAGGGCCGAATTGAGCGCGTAGCGCGCGACGTCGAGGCGGGTGAAGAGCTCGCGGTAGTGGACGAGCGTCGGTGCGCTGGGCAGGAGCCGCGACGCCGACGACGCCTCGCCCGCCGGCATCAGCGACACCGACACCATCCAGGCGAGCGGCAGCAGCGTGAGCGCTGCGGCGACCACCAGTGCCGCGTTCACCGCGACGGCGGCGAGCGTGCGTGTGCTCACGCCTGCTCTCCCGCGCGCGGCGCGCCGGCTCGCGTGTCGTCGTGCGCGCCGTCGTGCGCGCCGTCGTGCGCAGCCTCGTGCGCGCCGACGGCGACGCCGGCGTCGGTCGCGTCGTCGCGACGCACGAGCAAACCGAGCGCGCTCAGCGCGAGGATGATCGCGAACAGCACGAACGCCGTCGCCGCCGCGGTGCCGAGGTTCCACCAGCGGAAGCCCTCGCGGTACATCAGCAGCACCACGCTCAGCGTGCGGTCGCCCGGTCCGCCCTGCGTCATGACGTAGGGCTCGGAGAACAGCTGGAAGTCGCCGATCACGGTCATGAGCGCGACGAACGTCGTCGTCGGCGCGAGCAGCGGCAAGGTCACGTGGCGGAACGTCGCGAGCGTGCCCGCGCCGTCGAGGCTCGCCGCCTCGTAGAGCCGCGGCGGGATCGCGCGCAGCCCGGCGACGAAGACGACCATGTTGAAGCCGAAGCCCTTCCACACGGTCATGAGGACGATCGCGAGCATCGCCCAGCGCGGATCGCCGAGCCAGTCGATGGGTGCCACGCCGAGCACGCCGAGCGCGTGGTTCAGAAGGCCGAAGCGCGGGTGGTAGAGGTAGCGCCACACCACGGCTGCCGCGACCAGCGTCGTCACCACCGGCAGGAAGAGCACGGTGCGGTAGAACGTCGGGAAGCGCGCCAGCTTCGCGTCGACCAGCAAGGCCGCGCCGAGCGACACCGCGATCGACAGCGGGGCCGCGACCAGCACGAAGAACGCGGTGTTCCACAGTGCCGTGCGGAACGTCGGGTCGGCGGCGAGGCGCACGTAGTTGCGCACGCCGACGAAGCGCAGGTTCGCGAGGTCGGCGAGCGCGTAGATGTCGAAGTCGGTGACGCTCAGCGCGAGGGCCGCGACCACCGGCAGGAAGAAGAACGCGACGATCGCGGCCAGCGCCGGCGACACCAGCAGCGCCGCGGCGCGACCCTGGCGCTCGGTCGTGGCGGCGCTCATCGCGTCCCGTCCCTCGTGTCGTGCTGCGTGCGCAGCCAGCGACGCTTCTCGAGAATGCGATCGGCCTCCTCGTCGAGCGCGGCGAGCGCCGCGTCGACCGTGTCCTCGCCGCGGATCACGCCCTCGGCGCGACGCCCGATCAAGGTCGCGATGCGCTCCCACTCGGGCACGCGCGGCGGCGGACGGACGTTGCCGAGCTGCACCCAGAACGCGCGCGTGCCGGGTGCGGTGTCGAGGCCCAGCGCGCGCCAAGCGCTGCGACGCGCCGGCAGCGCGCCCGACGCGCGGTACAGCGCCGCCTGCTGCTCCGGCTCGGCGAGGAACGCCGTCCAGCGCCGGGCTTCGTGCTTGACGTGCGAGCCGCGCCACACCGCGAGGCTCGCGCCGCCGGCGAGCGACACGCCGGGGTAGTGATCGTCTGGCGCTGGCAGGGGCATCGTCGTCCACTTGCCCGCGAGGTCCGCGGGCAGCCGGGCTGCGAACTGGGCGAGGTTCCACGGTCCGGTGAGGACGAACGAGAACAGGCCCTCGCCGAAGCCCTGGTAGAGGCTCGACGCCTGCGCCTCGCCGCCGCGCGGCGCGAGGCCGCGCGCGAACAACCCGACGTAGGTCTCGAACGCGGTGCGGAACGCGCTGCCCTGGAAGTCGCCGCGGCCGTCGTCGTCGCGCAGCAGCGTCGCGCCACGCTGCAGCGCGAGGATCACCGGCGTCTCCCACTCGGTGAGCGGCAGCAGGATCGCGAAGCGGTCGCGGCCGCCGTCGTGGACGCGCGTCATGCACGCGAGCCAGGCGTCCCACGTGCGCAGCGGTTGCGTGCAGCCGGACGCTTCGAGGATGTCGCTGCGCACGAAGAGCAGGCGCGTGTCGACGTACCACGGCACCCCGAACACCGTGCCGTCGACGACGTTCGCGGCCGCGATGCCGGGGAAGACGCCGCCGTCGGTCACGTCCGGAGGCGTGCCGCCGTCGGCGCGGACCGCGTCCCGAGCCGCGCCGCCGTCGCCGTGCGCTGCATCCAGCGAAGGGTCACCGCCGAGCCGCGCCGCGGTCGAACGGTCGTCGTCGGGACGGTCGAGCGGCTCGAGGGCGCGCAGCGCGACCAGCTCCGCGACCCAGGTCGAGCCGAGCTGGAACGCGTCGGGCATCGTGCCGCCGACCAGCGCCGTGATCAGCTTCTCGTGCGCGGCACTCCACGGGATCTGCTGCACCCGCACGCGGATGCCGAGGTTGCGGCGCTCGAACTCCGGAACCAGTTGCTTGACGAGCTCGCCCTCGCGGCCCATGGCCCAGAATTCCACGGTGCGCGCACCGCTGTCGTCGCGCGCGTCGCTGCAGCCGGCGCCGGCGAGCACCAGGCAGGCGAGAAGGAGGATCGGACGCGCGCGGCTCATCGCCAGACGCCCCGATCTAACACGATGCCACGCGCAGGCCGATCCGTTGAGACGAAAAATGCGCGTCGCCAAGCCTTGACGCGCGCCCGGCGCGGAAGCAGGAATAGCCGGCCGAGCCCCGGGGGTGGACATCTTGTCGGACGTCGTTGCTTCATCGCGCCGCCTTCGCGGGCCGCGCGCGCGCGTCGCGCTGCTCATGCTGGTCGCGCTGCTCGTGCTGCCTGCTCGTGCGGGTGCCTTCGGCTGGGACGACGTCGTCGCTCGGGCGCGCGACCTGTCGAAGCAGGCGTTCTACCCGCCCGACGCCTCGCAGGTGCCCGACTGGCTCGGCAAGATCAGCTACGACGAGTGGCGGACCATCCGCTACCGCCCCGACCAGGCCGTCTGGCGCGAGCAGGGGCTGCCGTTCCAGGTGCAGTTCTTCCACCCGGGTCTCTTCTACAAGTACACGGTTCAGGTGAACCTGATCGACGGCGGCAAGGCCCAGCCGGTCGGGTTCTCGCCCGGCCAGTTCGACTACGGGCCGAACGAGTTCGCGAGCCGCGTGCCGCAGGACCTCGGCTACGCCGGCTTCCGCCTGCACGCGCCGATCAAGAGCCCGGGCTACCTCGACGAGGTGATCGTGTTCCTCGGCGCGTCGTACTTCCGCGCGGTCGGCCGCGATCAGGTGTTCGGGCTGTCGGCGCGCGCGCTCGCGGTCGACACCGCGGCACCGTGGGGTGAGGAGTTTCCCTTCTTCCGCGAGTTCTGGATCGAGCGCCCCGAGCCCGACGCGCGCGACGTGACCGTGTACGCGTTGCTCGACAGCCCCGGCATCACCGGCGCCTACGGCTTCGTCGTGCGGCCCGGCATCGAGACCGTGGTCGACGTGTACGCGATCCTGTTCCCGCGCCGCGAGATCAAGAAGCTGGGAATCGCGCCGCTCACCAGCATGTTCTTCCACGGCGAGAACACGCGCCGGCACTTCGACGACTTCCGTCCCGAGGCGCACGACTCCGACGGGCTCGCGATCCACTTCGCGTCGGGCGACTGGCTGTGGCGTCCGCTCGACAACCCGGAAGCGCTCAACGTCTCGTCGTTCGAGGCCGACGACCCGCTCGGCTACGGCATCCTGCAGCGTGATCGCGCCTTCTCGAGCTACCAGGATCTCGAGACGCGCGCGGAGCGTCGCCCGAGCGCGTGGGTCGAGCCGATCGGAGCGTGGGGCAAGGGACGCGTCGAGCTGGTCGAGATCCCGACCCGCTCCGACACCAACGACAACATCGTCGCGTACTGGGTGCCGGAGCGTGCGGTGCGTCCGGACGATCCGATCGAGGTCGCCTATCGCATGCTCTGGTACGGCGACAGCCTCGACCGCCCGCCGCTCGGCCGCGTCGTGTCCACGCGTCGCGACAAGGGCGATAAAGAAGGGGCGCAGCGCTTCGTGGTCGACTTCGCCGGCGGCGGGCTCGAGGAGATCCCGGCGAGCGAGATCCTGCACGGCGCGCTCGCGATGCGTCCCGAGGACAAGGTCGAGCTGCTCGGCCAGCAGGTGATCAAGAACCCCATCACCGGCGGCTGGCGCTTGACGTTCCAGGTGCGTCCGACCAGCAAGGACGTGGTCGACATGCGCGCGCGGGTCGAGCGCGGGGGGAAGCCGCTGACGGAGATCTGGGCGTTCCCGTTGCTGCCTTAGTCGGCGGTCGACGCGTTGCGCGCTCGCTCGAAGTCGGCTGAGAGTGCCGGCTCGATCTCATCACGGTCATCCGGCCGGAGGATGAGGCAGTGCGACCCGACGACTCGTACCGGACTTCTTGATCTGCGCCCGGAGGTAACTTCTGTCGAGCGCACGCTGTTTCATCTGGCGGACCGGGAACCCTCCCTGTTGACCGCGAGGATCGGAGCTGTCCTCGGGGTCGAAGATCTCGACTTCGTAAAACGAGTCGTCCTCGTCCACGTGAACATAGGCCATCGGGTCTTCCACGGCGAAGTCTCCGATAGCAACCGTGATCTCGTTGGCATGCAGATCTGTCCGATGTGCTCGAATGTTGTCTGCAACGTAGCTTCGAATTGCATCGGTGATTCCAGCGGTGATCCGCTCCTTCGCGGGTGTCGAGTCTCCAGTCTCAGGATCATGCCGCTGTGGCAGGTGGAGCTCGTCTGTCAGAACGATCTTCGGAGATTTCAGGGCGGAATCGATACTCCACCATTGCTCGGGTGGCCCATCCGGACTCCGGAAGGGTGTTCCGGAGGAGCGGAGGATCCAGGTATGTTCGTCACTCTGCACGCCAGAAAAGAAGGCGATCAGGCGGCGCCCGTCGGGAAAGTGCTCGAGATCGTCGAGTCGCACTACGAACCGATCTCCATCCGACGCGATCATCATCGGCAGTATCGTGCCGGTCCGGTAATGCGCTCGGCCCCACCACGTGATTTCAAAATACACTTGGCGAACGACGGCGTTCTTCAGTCGAGCGATGTCGAGATCGCGAGCATGCGATCTGGAAGCCGCAATCGGGAGCAGCGTCAGAGCAACCGCGATCCCGACTGCCGCGTGAGCTGCGAACCTCACGGCTCGTCTGGCTCGAGTTCTGCCCGAAGGCGATCTGAAGCGCATCATCGGGAGCCCCTCAGTTGGGGTAGAAGCGGTGGCGACCGATCTGTCCCAGAAGATCCCAGCTGCGATGCCATGCCCCGGTGGGTGGTTTGCTGAATGATTCAAAGTGTAAGGGCTGAGGCGCCCTCGGGCATAGCGAGTTGACGTAGTTCCTGTCCGGGATGCGTGTTCGGCGGCCCATTCAAGCGCAGTACTACCCCCGCAATCGGGCGCCTCGTTCGGATCTCAGCACCTGCGGTTGGTGCCGAGCCGTAGTCGATCTGATTCATCGTGGTGCCGTGCCTACGAGTTGATCCAGATCTCCCCGCGACGTTAGCTCGCGATCCCAGCCTTACTAACCCACACGATGATCGTTACCCCCTGAGCCTTCCCGTGCCCAATCCACTCAAATGTATAAGTGTTCTTCACCGGGCGCGAAGCGGGATGGGGCCCATCGAACAGGCGAGGGTCGACTCTTGCGTCGTCGTGACCTGCCTGGCGTTTTTCGGGCCACCTGAGACGTGAGAATCTGCCTCTCCGGCGACAGCGACGGAGAGCGAGATGCGCAAGAGCAGGTACACCGACGAGCAGAGGGTGAAGATCCTCTGGGAGGCCGACCGCTCACCGACGCCGGGATCGATTGCGTGCTGAGCGATCCGGGCAAGCCGTGGCAGAACGGCCACGATGAGAGCTTTAACGGCAAGTTCCGCGACGAGTGCCTGAGCATGGAATGGTTTCGCAACCGCCACGAAGCCATGGCGATCATCGAGACCTGGCCACAGCACTACAACGAGGTCCGGGCCGCACTCGAGCCTGGACTACTTGACTCCGATCGAGTTCAAGACGGAGAAAGCCAGGACAACAACCCAGCCGACAGAGGGCGGCTCTCAATAAGCGGTGGTCCAGAGAACCCAGGCAGGTCAGTGCCTCTGGCCCGTTGAAGTCTTTTCGATTGACAAGATCCCAGTTCGTATACGTGGTACGGGCACGCGAATTGGCGTGCCGGGGCGTGCGTTAGGAAGAGCCCGAGATTTGGGTCGTAGAATCGCGCTCCCGCATATTCCGCGCAAGTGCCAATCCAATCGAAGCCAAAAGTCCGGCTCGGCCATCAGTTGCTGGTGCGCGCTGCTATTCCGTACGGGGGCATGGCTCCTTCGGTGGTGTTTGGAAAGCGGTCGTGTAGTCGAAGGTGAATTTGAACTCTTTCCCTTGCAGGTGGCTCGCGATCTGTTGCAGCTGCCGGTAGGTCCAGTCGCCGCCCATGGCCTCTTGCACTGACGCCCCGCTGGCGCTGAGACCCAGAGTCGCTACGTTCGCGGTTACCGCAGCATTGTCTAGGTTGCGGGTTACAACCAAAAAGCCACTACTAGTAGACCGTGGAACTAGCAGTACGTACGACTCCGCTGTTGTTCCGTTACCGATATGGCATGCGCTAAAAAACACACCTTGTGCATCTGGGGACCGAGAACGAAGATCCGTTATGGTTTCGTTGAGTGGCGCGCCGAGAAAGTTCTGTACTCCGACTGTCCCACTGGGGTTGTCTCCCGTCACGGCACCGGTCGGGGCCGCAATACCAAGAACGCAAGGAAAGACCAGGCAGATCGCTATGAACTCAGGATATCGCATCCTAGATTGCCCGCCCTGATCCGGCATACGGGTTCTGCCAGATATGAATGTACTGCGGTGGGCCGAAACTATTGGCAAACCCTCCGTGAATGCCCTGTAGCTGAAGCGCTCGTGCCCACGGCGGTGCCTTTGGGCTTGGATAGGGGCGTAGGTTGAAGTTCGTAGCGCCGTGAGTCGAATCGAAGCCCAGCGCGCGGGACGATCGTACTGCGCCTACGGTTGAGCGAATGGACGAAAGGGTCTGCTGCTCTCCTGAAGATATGCCGTTGGGGAGCGACGAGGGGGCTGTGCCGGCAAACATGGATCTCTGGCTTCCCCATGCAGCATCCGCATTCATGATCGTACCAGCCAAGTCTGCCCGCGCCGCATCGATTCCGTCTCCCGATAGCGAACGTGTCTCGTTGAAGACGATGTTTCCAATTTGGTCGTCGGTCAATGCGCCGGAGCCCGCCGGTTCAAGCTCCGCCTGTGCCCATGAGCTGCGGACTTCGTCAGAAGTAGCGCCTCCCTCCCCGACGGCACCTTCGCTGTTGCTCGTCTCGGCGCTGTACAGCCCATAGGCGAACATCAAGACGCTGATACTAAAGGCGGCCCATTGTCCAGAACGCGCACTCTCGACAGCTCCATAGACACCTCCGGCCGCGACGACGGCGTTGAAAACGGGTAGAACGTTTGCTGCGGCCTCACCTGCCGCCGCGCCGATCCCGTAGCCTATGAGCCCGAGCCCAGCCGCTGAGGCACCGCTGATGGCGCCGCTGATGGCACCGGCCTTGAGCGCTTGTCCGAGACTGGCCCCGTTGACTCCCGCCTGGATCGCGGCCGAGGCGAAGCCGACAGCAAAGGCGATGGCGGCAACGATGCCGATGACCACCAAGTCGACGGCGGCCCCATTGGGATCCGTCCGGTTGACGGGGTCCCAGTTCGTGTACGTGTATGGACTCGCGAACTGTTGCGCGGGATCGCTCGTCAAGAAGAGCCCGAGATCCGGATCGTAGAAGCGCGCTCCCGCATATTCCAACCCTGAGCCAAGATCGGTCTCGTATCCGGTGTACTCGTACAGATTGTGACGATCGGGGTGCGTCAGCTGTTGCCGCTCACGCTGGCTGAGGGGTTCGCGGACCGACTGGATGATGGTCATCGCTGAGGCTGAGCGACGGCG
>JAIEPK010000650.1 GCA_019749875.1 Candidatus Binatia bacterium
CGACGCGGGAGCCGCCGCCACTGGTGCGGCGCTCGCGGCGGTGGCCGGCGCTGGCGCCGGCTTGCCGCCGCCGGCGTCGCTCTGGCAGGCGCCCAGCAGAGCCGCGAGCGCGAGCGGGAGGATGTCAACGACGGTGGGCGTGAAGCGCGTGCGGTTCTCCATCGGTGTCCATGACAACCAGAGGCCTTCCGGACGAGCAAGCCGCGCAGCCAGCGCATTGTGCATGGCGGCGCGTCGTCCAGTCTGGCACGCTGCTGGCTCGGGCCGCCGGAGGGGCGGCTCTCATCGCCGTCGCCCGAGAGGAAAGGTTCATGTCGAAGTTTCGCTTCGCGTGCCCCGGTCGGGGTGCGTTCGTCGTCGTCGGGATCGCGCTGGTCGCAGCCCTCGCACCGCTCGCCGCACGTGCGGACTCTGGCGCGACCCTCACGCCGGATCGGCACAGCTACGTGGTCAACAAGGACGTCGGCGGCGAGCGCTGGACGATCAACCTGAATCTCGCATCGCTCACTCCGCAGCGCGCGATCAACGTGACGGGCAACGTCTACCGCAGCGGACAGTCGCCGAGCTTCGTCTGGTGCCAGGAGCGCGACGACTCGACCGGAACGCTGTCGGATCCGGGCAGCACCTTCCGCCTGCGCTGCAGCGGTGCCAGCGCCTGCGGCGAGACCGCGACCGGCTGCGCGCGCAGCCAGTGGACGCTGATCGCCGATCCGGTCGAGATCCCCGCGAGCTTCTTCCTGCCGCCGGGCGGTGAAGGGATCGCGAGCCGCGACTCGGCGATCGCCGGCCTGCCGGCGCTGGCGCTCCTCGCGAGCGCCGCTTCGACGACGCTGCCGCCGGCGAAGCCCCCCTCGTTGGGGTTGACGGTGCCGTCGCCGGGCACGGTGCCCGCGAGCCCGGCTGCGAACGTCGATCGCGGTGCGAACCTGCCGCCCGACGGCGCGAACTTTCTCGTCAACAAGGAGCTCGGCGGATTCCGCTGGTCGATCTCGCTCAACCAGATCCCCGCGCAGCGCGGCAACGCCGCGACCCAGAGCTGCAACGGCGATGCGCTCGAGTGCATCGTCACGCGCCGCTTCTTGAGCGTCACCGGCAACGTCTTCCCGCTCGACGGCAGCGCGCCGCAGTTCGTGTGGTGTCAGGAGCGTCAAGACTCGACCGGCGACCTGAACGACCCGAGCAGCGAGTTCCGCTTCGGCTGTGTCGGAACCGGGGCGTGCACGCGCAGCGCGAACGAGTGTGCGGCACAGGACTGGCAGGCGATCCCCGGCGGCTCCGACATCAATCTGCCGGCGAGCTTCTTCCTGCCCCCGGGTGGTCTGCCGGCGACGCCGCAGTCGGATCCCGAGATCGTCATCATCGGGCGGACCTCGGATCCGCCGTCGATCGTCGTGCCGCTCGGCAACGGTGCGGCGGCGGCCGCGTCCTCGGACGCAGCGACGGTGCAGGCGTCGTGCAGCGACGGTGCTTCGTGCACGACGAGCATCGGCAGCTGCGGCTCGGTGCAGGGCCGCATCGTGAGCGACCCGTCGCTCGGCTGCGCGTGTCTGGTCGCCGACGTTCCGCCGGAGTGCATCGTCTGCGGCGATGGCGCGACCGGCCAGTGCGGCGGCGACTGTCAATACCAGACCGGGGGCGGCACCGCGCGCGGTCAGTGCCTGCCGTACTCGTCGACCAGCTCGGCGTGCGCCTGCTACGCGGCCAACGAGCACGACGAGGTCGCGATCAGCATCTGCGGCGGTTCGCTCGGCACCGAGTGTCCGGGGGACAAGTGCTGCACCGACGACCTGCGCGACGGCTGCGATCCCTCGCGCGGCGACGCCGAGTGCCCCGGCATCTGCGTCGACGCGAACGGCTGTGATCCGCGCAGCGGACAGTGCGGCTCGTGCTTCGACCAGAGCGGCGGACAGACGCTCTTCTGCGGCACGCTCGAGGCGCCGCACGGCGCGTCGTGCTGCGAGGACTGCCCCGACGGATCGCAGAACTGCTACTGCGACCCCGGCCGCAGCTGCAACCTCGAGTCCGAGGGCGGCGGCTGCTGCCCGACGAGCCGTCCCGACCTCTGCAACGGCTCCGCGTGCATCCCGTCCGGCGCCGACTGCTGCGCCGACTGCCCCGACGGCGGCACCAGCTGCTACTGCGCCGCCGGCTCGCTGTGCGTGCTCGAGTCCGACGGCGGCGGCTGCTGTCCGCTCGAGAAGCCCGTCGGCTGCGGGGGCTTTTGCCTATCCGAAGGCTCCGACTGCTGTGGGGACGGCGAGTCGTACTGCGATCCCGGCTTCCTCTGCACCGCGGAGCTCACCTGCGTGCCCGCGGGCGAGGACGATTGCGGCAACGGCTTCGTCTGCGATCCCGGCTACCAGTGCGTCGACGAGAGCCCCGGGTGCTGCAGGACCGATCTGACCTGCGACACCACCTGTCTCACCGACGGCGAGGACTGCTGCGGCGGCGGCTACTACTGCGACGCCGGAGACGTTTGCGTGGGCGGCGAGGGCCCCGCCGCCGGCTGCTGTCCTGCCGACCGTCCGGTGCTCTGCGGCGACTCCTGCTTCCCCGCCGGAACCTCGTGCGACGCGACCCCATCGAGCACCTCGTCCGAGCGTACCGCGGCCCGCACCCGCCCCGATGCCCTCCAGTCCATCTGGAACGGCGAAGAGGCTCCGCCCCGAACCGGCATGAAGGCTCGCCACGCTCCCGCATCGACGTCCTCGTCGTCGCCGGCGGAGTCGGCCGCAGCGAAGCAGCAGTAACCACCCGCAGCCGGACGGGCCGGCGCCGGCAGCGGCGAGCAGGACCGGGGTTACACCGGCCCACCCGCGAAGCCCGAAGGGCGAGTGGCCGAGCCGTCAGGCGAGCGGGGAAGTGGAATCTGCCTCGGCTCCGCCGAGGCAGAGGCGAGGGGGCGGCGCCCCCTCGCTAGGAATTGACTAACGAACGTTCGTTCTCTAGCGTCGGGCCTTCCCCGCAACCATCGCGGCGTGTGCGCCGCCGCCGTGGTCCGTGCGGCGGCCGCGGCATCGCCGAGGAGTCGTCGCATGGAACTCTCCGACATCGACCTCGTGAACCCCGACCGCTGGGTGAAGGGCGTGCCCCACGAGGAGCTTCGCCTCCTCCGCCAGAAGGCCCCCGTCTTCTGGCAGGACATGCCCGGCAGCGACGCCGGCTTCTGGGCCGTCACCAAGTACGAGGACGTGGTGGCGATCTCGAAGGACCCGACGACCTTCTCGTCGTACCGCGGCACCGCCTTGCTGCGCGACCTCCCGAAGGACGACCTCGAGCAGACGCGGACGATCATGCTCAACATGGATCCGCCGCAGCACAGCAAGTACCGAAAGCTCGTCAGCCAGGGCTTCACGCCGCGCATGACCGCGGCGCTCGAGCCGCGCATCCGCAAGGCCACCGCCGAGATCCTCGACGAGGTCGCGCAGCGCGGCTCGTGCGACTTCGTGCGCGACATCTCGGCCGAGCTGCCGCTGATCGTGATCGCCGAGCTGATCGGTATTCCGGTGGAAGACCGCCACAAGGTCTTCGACTGGTCGAACCGTCTGATCGGCTACGACGACCCCGAGTTCCAGACCTCCGAGGAAGACGGGAAGATGGCGGCGATGGAGATCTGGCTCTACGCGAACCAGCTCGCCGAGCTGCGCAAGAAAGATCCGAAGGACGACCTGGTGAGCTTGCTGATGACCAGCGAGGTCGACGGCGAGAAGCTCACCGAGATGGAGTTCGACTCGTTCTTCCTGCTGCTCGCGGTGGCCGGCAACGAGACCACGCGCAACCTCATCTCCGGCGGCATGCTCGCGCTGATCGAGAATCCGTCCGAGTGGCAGAAGCTGCTCGCGAACCCGTCGCTGGTGCCGAGCGCGGTCGAGGAGATGCTGCGCTGGGTGTCGCCGGTCAGCCAGTTCCGTCGCACCGCGACGCGCGACACGCAGATCCGCGGCCAGCAGATCAAGGAGAACGACAAGGTCGTGGTGTACTACCAGTCGGCGAACCGCGACGAGGACGTCTTCAAGGATCCGTACACCTTCGACGTGACGCGCTCGCCGAACAACCACATCGCGTTCGGCATCGGCGAGCACTTCTGCCTCGGCGCGAACCTCGCGCGTCTCGAGATCCGCGTCATGTTCGAGGAGTTGCTGAAGCGCATGCCGGACATCCAGCTCGCCGGTCCGGTACGCCGCCTGCGCTCGAACTTCATCAACGGCATCAAGGAGATGCCGGTGAAGTTCACGCCGCCGCGCGTGCGCGCCGTCGGTTGACAGCAGCGCCTCCGGCGAACGAAGAGAAGGTCATGAAGGTCATCGTCGATTACGACCGCTGCGAAGCCAACGCCATCTGCATGCAGATCTGCCCCGAGGTCTTCCGGCTGAACGAGGACGACACCCTGGACGTGCTGATCGAGGAGCCGGGCGACGCCCTGCGCGCCAAGGTTCTCGAGGCCGTGCGTCGCTGCCCGCGCCAGGCGATCACCGTCAAGGAGTGAACCGAGCGGACGCGGCGGGTTCCGACCTCGCCGCGTCCGTCGACGTCGTTGGGGGCGCCTTCGCGCCGCATGCTCGGCGAACCCGATGCGCGTCTCAGTCCGCGGTCTCGAACAGGCGCACGAAGAACTCCGTCGCGCGCTCCACCTGGGCGAGATCGACCCACTCGCGCACCGTGTGCGCCTGCTCGATCGAGCCGGGACCGAAGACCACACCGGGCAGCCCGGCATCGTCGAACAGCCCCGCGTCGGTCGCGAATGCCGCGATCGCGGGCTCGATCGGCAGGTCGAGCGTGCCGAGGACGCGCTGGCACACGCGCACCGCCGGCGCTTCGACCGGTGTCTCGAGCGGCGGCTTCTCGACCGTGCACGACTCGATCGCGACGTCCGCGACCTCGTGCCGCGCGAGCGCGCCGCGGATCTCGTCGCACACCGTGCGCTCGCTCTCGCCGGGCAGCAGGCGGCGATCGCTCAGCAGCCAGGCTTCGTTGGGCACGATGTTCGCGGCCTGTCCGCCGCCGATCACGCCGACCGACAGCGTCGGTCGGCCGAGCCGCGGATGCGTGCGCTCGCCGATCTCGGCGCCGAGCGCTTCGAGCGCCAGGACGGCACGTGCGATCGCGGCGATGGCGCTGCGCCCGTTGCGCGGCTCCGAGCTGTGACACGAGACGCCGTGCGCGACCAGCCGCACCAGCGCGATGCCCTTGTGGCTGGTCACGACCTCGAGATTGGTCGGCTCGGTCGCCAGCACCCAGTCGGGACGCTTCGTGCCGAGGCGCGCGAGCACGTCGCGCACGCCGATGCTCGAGCACTCCTCGTCGGCTTCGCCCGCGAGCACGACGTTGCGGCGCAGGGTGCCGCGCTCGAGCACCACGGCGAGTGCCGCGATGGCCGCGGCCATGCCGGCTTTGGTGTCGCACGAGCCACGACCGTAGAGACGCCCATCGTCGATGCGCGGTTCGAAGGGATCGATCTCCATGCCGTCGACGGGCACGGTGTCGAGGTGCGACGCGATCAGCACCGTGTCGCGCGCACCGCGCGCCGCTGCTTCCGCGATGACGCTCGCGCGCTCGCCGTCGCCGAGCAGCTCGGCATCGAGGCCGAGACGTCGCAGCTGCTCGCGCAGGTGCGTCGCATAGCGACGCTCGCCGGTGATCGCGGCCGGCATGTCGTCGCGCCGCATCGGATTGACCGACGGGATCGCGACGTAGTCGCGCAGGAAGCGGATACAGGCGGGGTACGACATGCGGTGGGTTCCGACCACGGATGCCACCCGGAGGCGCTTCAGTCCAGGCGTCTTTCGGCCCCGGGGAGCGTCTGCTAGGCGTCCGCAGGGTGATCTGGGTCGCCTCGATCGCTCTCCTCGTCGTCTTCGGTGCCGTGCTCGCCATGGCGGAAGCGTCGATCACGCGCATCACCAAGGTGCGCCTCGTCAATCTGCGCGAGGAGGGCCGCCGCAACGTCGAGACCCTGGCCGAGATCGAGGAGAACCTGCCGCGCTACCTGAACTCGGTCTACCTGTCCGTCATGTGCGTGCAGAACGGCTCGGCCGTCCTGGTCGCGATCGTCACGGAGAGACTCTGGGGTCAGCTCGGCGTGACGATCGCCTCGGTGCTGTTCACGATCGGCTACTTCGTGTCGGTCGAGGCGATGGCGAAGACCTTCGCCGTGCTGCACAGCGAGCGCGTCGCGCTCGGCCTGTCGCCGATCGTCTGGGTGCTGGGACGGCTCCTGTACTGGCCGACGCGCGGCCTGATCGGCCTCGCCAACATCCTGCTGCCGGGCAAAGGCCTCGAGCAGGGACCGTTCGTGTCGGAAGAGTCGATCCGCTGGATGGCGCAGGTCGGGCACGAGGAGGGCAGCATCGAGGAGCAGGAGAAGGAGCTCATCCAGTCCGTCTTTCACTTCTCGGAGACCGTCGTGCGTGAGGTGATGAAGCCGCGGCCGGACCTGGTCGCGGTCGAGGTCGAGCAGCCTCTGCGCGTGGCGCAGGAGCTGATGCTTCGCCACGGCTATTCGCGCATCCCCGTCTACCGGGGCGACCTGGACCACGTCGAGGGCGCGCTGTTCGCGAAGGACGTGCTGAGCGCGCTGCACCACGGCCGCGCCGACACGCCGATCAAGACGCTGGTGCGCCCGGTGGTGTTCGTGCCCGAGTCGAAGCGCGTCGGCGAGCTCTTGACGGAGATGCAGCGCCGCAAGTTTCATCTCGCGATCGTCACCGACGAGTACGGCTCCGTCTCGGGTCTGGTCACGATGGAGGATCTGCTCGAGGAGCTCGTCGGCGACATCTCCGACGAGTACGACCTCGAGGAGGTCCGCATCGAGGAGCTGGCCGACGGATCGTTCCGGGTGAATGGCCGCGTGTCGATCGACGACGTGAACGAGGCGCTCGGCGTCGAGCTGCCGCAGGACGAGTGGGACACCGTCGGCGGGCTGCTGCTCGGCCTCGCCGGCGAGATCCCGCGCGAGGGCCAGGAGCTGCGGCACGAGAATTTGCGCTTGAAGGCCGACAAGGTGGTCGGCCGGCGCATCAAGTCGGTCCTCATCACGCGCGACCCGCCCGAGGAGACCGAGCCCGAGCCGGAGGAGAAGGCGGCGGAAGGCTGAGCCGGGCTCCGGTCCCGCGCAGATCGTTCCGTGCTGCGAGGCAGCAGCGTCCCGCAGACCCGCGAGCGGCGCAGCCGAGTCGACGTCAGCCGGCGAGCTCGTCCGGCAGCAGCGCGGTGACGCGCGCGAGGTCCGCTGCGCGCAGACGTCGCTTGGTGGTCGCGTAGGCGTCGCGCGGGAACGCGGCGAGGTCGGCGCAGCTCGCGATCGCGTGCGCGACCACGTCTTCGCCCTCGGCGACCAGGCCGTCGATCATGCCGTTGGTGAGCGCCTCGGACGGCGCGAACGAGCGCGCGTGCAGCAACGCCGCGACGTGCAGGTGCGGCGGGATGACGCTGCCGCCGATCGCGGCCATCCAGCTCGGCATCGGGATGCCGATCGCGACCTCGTTGAGCTGCAGGCGAAAGCGTCCGTCGAGCGCGTAGCGGCGGTCGCACGCGTAGGCGAGCACGGCACCGCCGGCGATCGCGTGTCCGGTGACGGCCGCGACCGTCGGCAGGGGAAACGTGAACACGCGCAGCATCGTGCGCGCGAAGGTCTCGCTCAGCTCGCGCAGCCCGTCGCGCGACAGCGTCGGCAGCAGCTTCAGATCGAGGCCGCCGGAGAACATGCCGGTGCGGCCCGCGATCACCACGACGCTCGACCCGTCGCCCTCGGCGCGGTCGAGCAGCTGTGTCAGCTCGGCGAAGAACGGCACGCTCATCGCGTTGGCCTTGCCGTCGTCGATCAGGATGCGCGTGATCTTGCCGTCGCTCTCGTAGCGCATGCGGTCCATCGGAGTCTCCTGGTGCGATGCCGTCGCGTGCTCAGGCGTTTCGCGCGGGCCACGGTCCGGTCACGGCGAGCGTGATGCCGGGCTTCATGATGTTGACGAACAGCGTCGAGCCGTCGGGCGAGAACACGGCACCGGCGAGCTCGGACTCGTTGAGCGCGTTGCGCGCGAACGGCCACACGTCGCCGTTCGCGTCGACGTGACGGAGGAACTGCTCGCCGGAGCCGTCCTCGCAGACGATCAGCTCGCCCCACGGGGCGATCGTCAAGTTGTCGCCCATGTCGAGCTTCGCCGCGTCGTCGGGCTCGACGAAGAGCTCGAGGTTGCCGGGCTCCTCGCTCTCGCGCGACGTGCCCTCGTACGGGCTCGGCAGGTAGCGAAAGATCTGACCCTTGCGTGCCGGGCCGCCGTTGGTGCAGGCGAAGTAGATGCCGTCGTCGCCGCGCCACATGCCTTCGCCGCGCGCGAACGGCGCGGCACCCTGGGCGGCACCGCGCACGCGCAGATCGTCCTTGGGTGACTCCACGTCGGTGAGATCGACCCACTCGGCGGCGATCAGCTCGCCCGGGGACGCGTCGCGCGACTTCCAGTTGCGGACGTCGAGACCGAACTTGCACGCGCAGACCTTGTAGGCCTGCAGCTTGCCGCCCGCCGCGAGACGCGTGCGGTCGTTGGGCACGAAGCGGTACAGCAGGCCGTCCTCGCGATCCTCGGTCTGGTAGACGCAGCCCGACGGCGGATGGATCGCCACCGCCTCGTGGTTGAAGCGACCCATCGCCTTGAGCGGCTGTGGGGCCGCATGCTTGACGTCGGGGGTCGCGGGCACCTCGAAGTTGAAGCCGTGCGGCTGTGACGTGCCGGTCGCGGGGTCCTTGGTCGCTTCCTCGCAGCTGATCCAGCTGCCCCACGGCGTCGGACCGCCGGCGCAGTTGCGGATCGTCCCGGCGAGGCTCTGGAATTGACGCTCGAGCCGTCCGGCCTGGGTGTCCCAGACGAACGTCGTGGTTCCGCCGAGCGCCGGACGTGTGCCGCCGCCCGCGTCGTACACATCGGCCGCGGGGACGCGGGCGAAGCGCTCGTTGGTCGCGCCGTACGGGCCGAGATCCGGCGTGTCGTTGCCGAGCTCGTGGTTGCGCACGACGAGCGTCTTGCCGTCGGGGCCGGCGAAGGCGCCCATGCCGTCGGGCGCGCCCGGTACCAGCAGGCCGTCGCTCATCTCCTCGCCGGTGCGCGACACGACGCGATAGGAGAAGCCCTTGGGCAGATCGAGTATGCCCTTGGGATCGGGCACCAGCGGACCGAAGTGCGGGCCGGGTGCGCCGACGTAGCTCATCTCGGACGCGCGGCCGCGCGTCGTACGCAGCAAGGTCGCGAAGGCGAGCGTCGTCGCGGCGCCGTCGCGCAGGAAGCGGCGGCGGTTCAAGTGGCGCTGGCGCATCGTGTCTTTTCCTCTGCTCCGCTCGTGCGGCGCGCTTGGTCCGCGCGAGTCTGCCGCAAGCGGTGGATCCAAGCCAATCGCAGGCTGGGATGACCCGCAGTTGCTGCGCTGCGACGATGCGAGGGTCATGGACAGGCGCGTTCGGATCGGGCACGGAGTTGGAGCCGGTTCCGAGGGACCGGAGGAGGGCGAGCCATGCAGCAGGGAGAGCAGGTCGTAACGGCGCTGCCGTACGCGCAGGGGCGCGTCTACCACGACGCCGACGCACACATCGTCGAGACGCCCGACTGGCTGGTGCCGTTCGCCGATCCCGGCATTCGTGAACGCCTGCGCCCGCTGTTCGTCGCCAGCGTCAAGCCCGGCGAGGACCAGCTCATCGACCGCGTGCGCGCGAAGCATCGCGATCCGTCGGCGCGTCCGCGGATCGAGGCGGAGATCATGCTGCGCAAGAACTGGAGCGCGCTCGGCTCGTTCCTGAAAGAGGATCGCCCGCGCGCGCTCGACCTGCTGGGCTTCTCGAGCCAGCTCGTCTTCAACACGTTCCTGAACCAGTACCTGAACGAGGCCGAGCACTCGGGCGACCTCGACTTCGCCTACGGGCTCGCGCGCGCCCACAACCGGGCGCAGGTGGACTTCTGCTCGGTGGACCCGCGGCTCCTCGCCGTCGGCTACGTGCCGCTCGCCAACTTCGCGCGTGCGCGTGCCATGGCGGAAGAAGCGATCGCCATGGGCTGCAAGGCGCTGCTGATCGCGTCGTCGTGTCCGCGCGGACACTCGCCGAGCCACGTCGGGCTCTTTCCGGTATGGGAGGTCGCGCAGGACGCAGGGCTGCCGATCGTGCTGCACGTCGGCGGCGGCGGACGGCTGCTCGATCCGCACTACTTCGACAATGGCCTGCCGCCGGTCGCGGACTTCCACGGCGGCGCGGAGAACTTCCGCTCGGTCGACTTCATGGCGATCCCGTTCCCGCCGATGCAGACGCTCGCGACGATGATCTTCGACCGCGTGTTCGACCACTTCCCGAGGCTGCGCGTCGGCGTGATCGAGCAGGGAGCGGTGTGGCTGCCGAGCTGGATGCGGCAGCTCGACACGGCGCTCGACGCGTTCGCCAAGGGCGAGGAGCGGCTCCGCAAGCTCGAGCTGAAGCCCAGCGAGTACGTCAAGCGCCAGATCCGCGTGACGCCGTATCCCGCCGAGCCGGTCGGCTGGATCGTCGAGCAGGTCGGACCCGAGGTGTGCATGTTCTCGTCGGACTGGCCGCACGTCGAGGGCGGACGCAATCCGATCCGCCGTTTCGAGGCCAGCATGACGGGCCTCGACGAGCACGCGCGGCAACGGTTCTACTGCGACAACTTCGTCGACCTGATGGGGCGCGGGCTCGCTGCCTGACGCGGCGGCGTGCCGTTCGAGCCGGTACCGCGGACCCTGGCGGGGGCCACGACGTCCTGCGCGACGAAGGCGAAGCCGAGCTCCTTCGCGCGGGTGTCCGGGGCAGGACCCGACGAGCATCGAGCAAGTCTCGTGTGGGGTCCGCGTCGACGCGCTTCGCTGCGCTCCCCGGGCGATCGGGTGGGACGATTCTCCGGGCTCTTCGCGCTGGCGGTGAGCGGGCTGCGCTTCGGGCCGTGAGCGCGAGAGGATTCGGCCAAAAGATAGGGTTCCCCCCGATGCGCGCGGACCGCCGTTGCGCTCTGGTACGCATGAAGTCGGGTCCGTGCCGGTGAACGGGCGCGGAGCATCCGCGTCGAGCACGACCGGCGGACCTGGCGAGGAGCCTTCGACGCGGACGCGCAAACCCAGCTCGAGAAGCGATTTCCTGAGAGGAGCCGCACATGACGCCCCTTCGATCTCTCATCCCCTGTTCGTTGATCGCCGGCCTGGTCTTCGCACTCGTCGCGCCCGCCGCCCACGCGACTACGCTGAGCACACCCATCATGGGACCCACGACCGGTGGAGCCTTCGTCTGCTGGGTCAGCAATGTGGGCACGAAGCCCGCCAAGGTGACGGTTGCGCTCTACCGCGTGGATGGTTCGGCGATCACGCCGACCGCGAACGACTGCGACACGGGGTTCGGCGGGGTTCTTCCTCCAGGGGCGACCTGCTCCGCCAGTCAGGGCCTCCCCGGCGGGGGCGCCGGCGGGGGCTATCTCGCCCGCTGCACGGTCGATTCTTCGTCCAGCAAGGTGCGCGCGGTCTTGACGAACGACGTAGCGGGGCTCACCGCGCAAGCCGCGACGAAGTAGCACGGCAAGGATCTCGCGCGCTCCCGGCAGAGGCGGGCGTGCCGCCGGCCAGATCGCTGTCCCGCAGTGCGCCGCGCGCGCGAACACGCGTCGGCAACCTCCCGGGCTAGCCCGGAGAACCGCCGGACCACCGCGACCAGTCGGCGAGGAGCGACCCGTAGGCGGACGTGTCGCGGGTGAACAGGTCACCCTTCTGGGGGCTCGCCGCAGCGCGCGCCGCGGGCTGCGGATACGGAGCATGCAGGACGGCTAGCGACGGCGGGTCGTCGAGCACGACCGTCGAGCTGAGCGCGGCGGCGTCGCTCGTGCACGCCACGCAGGCGCGTCGGATGCGGCCACCCGGCCGGCGGGCTCACGACGATCCGCCCGTCGAGCAGCTCGTCGTGGCCGAGGTCCGAGCTGGGACGCTCGTCGAGCCAGGCGCGGAACTGCTCCTGCGTGAACGGCTTCGCGTGCGCTCCTTCGTGTTGCGCCGGCATCGGGTGGCGATGCTGGCGCGTTGCCGCATGGCGTACAAGGTCGGGTTCGCGAGCAGGGCCCGGCAATGAACGCAACGACGACTTCGAGCAGCGCGATCCGAACCGATTGAGCAGGCCGGCGTGAATCGGGCAGGATCCGCACCGATGTACGGCTTCCTCGAACAGCTCCTCCACTACTTCGACCGGCCGCACGTCGGTGTGCCGACCGGACCCGTCGGCGGGTCCGCGGCGTGGCGCGGCCCCGAGCTCGTCGGGAGCGATGCCTGGCGCGAGCGGCTCGACGACGCGCAGATC
>JAIEPK010000564.1 GCA_019749875.1 Candidatus Binatia bacterium
CCTGCGGCGTAGGACGTGGCTACGCCTCGGTCGCGCGCCTTGCCGGCGGGGCGCCTCGACGCCTGGCTGTCGCGGATATTTGAGAGACGGAACACTAGATCTCGCGAGCCTCGCGTCGTGCGTCGTGCGTCGCGACCCCACCTCGCGAGGCGACGCCGATCGGTCGCTTCCGGACCGACGACCGCGTACGTTTGCCGGCACGATGTCGGGTCGTCCGCCCACGGTTTCTCCGCGCGTGCGCTGCGCGGCGCCATCGAACACGAGCGCCCGTACGGCCGCGGCGGCGCTGCTGATCGCGCTCACGCTGGCGGTGGGGCGATCTGCCGGTGCCGAGGACGTCGACGTCGCGGCGGTCGCGACGCGGCATGGCTTTGCACCGGACGTCCCGGGTGTCGTCCTGTTCGACGCCGGCACCGGCGAGATCCTCGCACAGCACGGGGCCGACCGTCCCTTCATCCCGGCTTCGACCACCAAGGTCACCACCGCGCTCGCGGCACTCGAGATCCTCGGGCCCGAGCACCGCTTTGCGACCACGCTGCTCGCGACCGGAGAGATCGCGAACGGCACGCTGCACGGCGATCTCTACCTGCGCGGCGGGGGCGACCCGACGCTCAGCAGCGACGGCCTGCGTGATCTGGTCGCGGGTTTGCGCCGCGCGGGGATCCAGCGCGTGGACGGCGCGTTCTTCTTCGACGAGTCGCTCTATCCGCGCGCGGCCGAGATCGATCCCCTGCAGCCCGAATCGGCACCGTACAACCCGGCGGTGTCGGCGCTGTCGGTCAATTACAACCGGCTCGAGCTGCGCTGGCAGCGCGACGCTGCCGGGAAGCCTGCGGCGCGTCTGCTGTCGCCCGCCGACGGCGGCGCGCTGCCCGTGCACGGCATCGCCACGGGAGCGCTCGACGACGACCTCGATCCGCGCATCGAGCTCGTGTTCGCGTCCGATCCGTCGCCGCGCTGGCTCGTGTCGCCGCGGCTCGCGGCGACGGGCAGCGTCTTCGTGCCGGTGCGCGGCGATCCGGGTCCGGTCGCGGCCGAGCTGCTGACGACGCTCGCCGCCCGGGACGGAATCACGCTGCCGCCGGCCCGACGCGGGACGGCTCCGGACGGCGCGCGCGAGGTCGCGCGGCACGAGAGCCCGCCGCTGGCTGAAGTCGTCACCGGCCTGCTGCGCTACAGCAACAATCTCACCGCCGAGCTGACCGGGCTCGCGGCGTCGCACCGGCTCGCGGGCGGAACCGCGCTCGCGCTCGAGCCGTCGGCGCGACGACTCGCCGCGTGGTGGCAGGACCGTCTGCCCGAGACGTCCTTCGCGGGCTTCGTCGCAGCGAATCACTCCGGGCTGAGCTCGGTGACGCGTCACACGCCGCGCCAGATGGCGGCGGTGCTGCGCTACGGTGCCGCGGGTGCGGCGGCCGGCGTGCGCCTGCAGGACGTCCTGCCGACGCGCGAGGTCGGTGAGAACGGGCGACCGGCGACCGACGGCGCCCCGGGCACGACGGTTCGCGCCAAGTCGGGAACGCTGCTCTACGCCGACGGCCTGGTCGGGTTCTTGACCACCCGTCGCGGACGCGAGCTCGGCTTCGTGATCCTGCTCACCGACGCGGACGCGCGCGCACGGCTCGACGCGGGCCGCGACGTGCGGATCGCCGCGACGCCGCCGGAGGCGAACGACTGGACGGGCCGCGCGAAGGCGCTCGAGCGCGACCTGGTCGCACGCTGGAGCGCCGACTGACGTGGCCCTACGAGCCTGCCGGTCCGCTCTGCAGCGGGTAGAAGCCGACCTCGCTGACGACGCTCTGTCCGGCCGGGCTCGCCACCCAGGCGAGAAAGCGCGCGACGTCGTCGTCGTACGGCTGCGCGACGTGGAACCAGAGCTTGCGCGACAGCGGATAGCTGCCGTTGCGGACGTTCTGGACGGTGGCGGCGACCGGCGGGGAACCGGCGTCCTTCGCGAGCGCGAGGTTCTTCAACCCCGCCGCGTAGGCGATGCCGCCGTAGCCGATCCCGTTCGGGTCCTTCGCGACCGAGTCGACGATCGACGCCGTGCCCACGAGGTTCAGGACGTCGAGCGAAAAGTCCTCGTCGTGCAGGACCTGATGGCGCAGGAACGCCCACGAGCCCGAGTTGTGGTCGCGACCGTAGAGCGCGATCGGCGCGTCCTTGCCGCCGATTTCGGCCCAGTCGTGCACCTCGCCGCGGAAGATCCGCGCGAGATCCGGCAGCGACAGCGTCGTGATCGGATTCGACTCGTGCACGATGATCGCGAGCGCGTCGTAGGCGACGGGGATCTGCTCGATGCGCTGGCCGTGCCGCGCCTCCGCCCGCGCGACCTCGGCGTCGGTCATCGGGCGCGACGCCGCGGCGATGTCGGTGGTGCCGTTGGTGAGCGCCGCGATTCCGGTCTCGGAGCCGCCGCCGGTGAGCTGCAGGACGGCCTCGGGGTGTGCGCGCTTGTACTGCTCGATCCAGCGCTGCGCGAGGATGACCATGGTGTCCGAGCCCTTGATGGTCACCGTGTCGGCGCGCGCCGCGCCGCTGCTGCCGAAGGTCGCCAGCGTCGCCAGCAGCAGGGCTGCCAGCGGGATCGAGGGGATGGAGCGACGTGCTGCGTCGGCGAGCTCGGCGGGCCGGGTCCTGGTCACGCGGGCGACCGTAGCAGGGTCGCGGCGCGTGGAGAACGCCTGTTTCCGCGCGCGCCTTGACCCCCTGCGCCGTACCCACTAACTGCCCGGAAGCCTGGGGAGGGAGCCGTGTTCGAAAAGCTGATGCCGAAAGAGGTCGCGTTCTTCGACTACTTCGAGAACATGGGCGCCAAGATCTCCGAGGGGTGCGCCGCGGTGCTCGAGTTGCTCGAGGACTTCACCAACGTCCCCGAGAAGGCGCGCCGCATCAAGGTCATCGAGCACGAGGGCGACCTGATCACGCACCAGTGCATCGAGATGCTGCACAAGACCTTCATCACGCCCTTCGACCGCGACTCGATCCACCGGCTGATCACCAAGATGGACGACATCCTCGACCTCGCCGAGGCCGTCTCCGACCGCATCAGCGTCTACGAGATGACGGCGCCGACCGACGAGGCGAAGCAGCTTGCACGCGTGCTGGTGTTCAGCGCCGAGGAGGTCGCCAAAGCCGTCCGCGGTCTGCGCAGCATGAAGAACGCGCAGGACATCCTGAAGCAGTGCGTGGAGATCAACCGCCTCGAGAACGAGGCCGACACCCTGCTGCGCCTCGCGGTCGGCAAGCTGTTCAAGACCGAGCGCGATCCCTTGACGGTCATGAAGTGGAAGGAGCTGTACGAGGGCCTCGAGGAAGCCACCGACCGCTGCGAGGACGTGGCGAACCTCGTCGAAGGCATCGTCCTCGAGTTCGCCTGAAGGAGCGTCCACCCGATGGACACTCTCCTTCTGGTCGCGATCGCGATCATCGCCACAGCACTCGTCTTCGACTTCATCAACGGCTTCCACGACGCCGCGAACTCCATCGCGACCGTGGTGTCGACGCAGGTGCTGTCGCCGCGCGTCGCCGTGTGGTGGGCCGCGTTCTTCAACTTCATCGCCGCGTTCGGCTTCGAGACGCACGTCGCGAAGACGATCGGCAAGGACGTCATCGACATCGGCGCGCTGTCGTCGAGCGCCGCCATGACCGTGCTGGTCGCAGCGCTCGTCGGGGCGATCGTGTGGAACCTGATCACCTGGTACTTCGGCATCCCGAGCTCGTCGTCGCACGCGCTGGTCGGCGGTCTCGTTGGCGCGGCGATCGCCGAGGCGTCGAGCTTCCGCCTCGTGCACTGGAGCGGCATCAAGACCATCGCGATCTTCATCGTCATCGCACCGACGCTCGGACTCCTGCTCGGGGCCGCGCTGATGATCCTGCTCGCCTGGATCTTCCGCCGTTTCCCGCCGCTGCGTATCGACCAGTGGTTCCGCACCGGGCAGCTGTTCTCGGCCGCGTTCTACAGCCTCGGCCACGGCCTCAACGACGCGCAGAAGACCATGGGCGTGATCTTCATGGTGCTGCTCGCGACCAACAACCTCACCGAGGACGCGGCGAAGAGCGGACACATTCCGTTCTGGGTCGTTCTGATCTGTCACGCCGCGATGGGTCTCGGCACCGCGATGGGCGGCTGGCGCATCGTCAAGACCATGGGCATGCGCATCACCAAGCTGAAGCCGGTCGGCGGCTTCGCCGCGGAGACGGCGGGCGGCATCACGCTCGCGCTGAACTCGTGGATGGGCATCCCCGTCTCGACCACGCACGTGATCACCGGTGCGATCGCCGGCGTCGGGTTCACGCGCGGCACGCGCGCGGTGCGCTGGGGCATCGCCGGCTCGATCGTCTGGGCCTGGGTGCTGACGATCCCGATGTCGGGCCTGGTCGCAGCGCTGGTCTGGTACGTGCTCCGCATCTTCGTGCACTGAGCGGACGATGGCCGGCGACGCGCGCAGCGAGCTCTACCGCGATCCCTCGCAGCCGCTCGAGCGTCGCGTCGACGATCTGCTCGCGCGCATGACGCTCGCCGAGAAGGTCGAGCAGCTGCACGGGCTGCAGCGCGAGCCGATCGACGGCCTGTACCACACGCCGCCCAACGAGCGCCTCGGCATTCCGGGCTTCCGCATGGTCGACGGACCACGCGGCGTGCGCGCCGGCAAGGCGACGGCGTTCCCGGTCGGCATGGCGCGCGGCGCCACGTTCGATCCGGACCTCGAGCGGCGCGTCGGCGAGGCGATGGGACGCGAGACCAGCGCGCGCGGCGGCAACGTGCTGCTCGCCCCGTGCATCAACCTGCTGCGCCACCCGAGCTGGGGTCGCGCGCAGGAGACCTACGGCGAGGATCCGTTCCACGTCGGGACGATGGGTGCGGCATTCGTCGAGGGCGTGCAGCGGCACGTCGTCGCGAGCGTCAAGCATTTCGCCGTGAACAGCATCGAGAACACGCGCTTCACGGTGAGCGCCAACCTCGCGGAGCGCACGCTGCGCGAGGTCTACCTGCCGCACTTCCAGCGCTGCATCACGGCCGGCGCGGGCTCGGTGATGAGCGCCTACAACCGCGTCAACGGCGAGTGGTGCGCCGAGAACGCGCACCTGCTGCGCGACGTCCTGAAGGGCGAGTGGGCCTTCGACGGCTTCGTCGAGTCGGACTGGCTGCTCGGCATGCACGACACCGTTGGCTCCATCCGCGCCGGGCTCGACATCGAGATGCCGCGACCCAAGGTCTACGGCCGCAACCTTCTCGCGGCGGTCGAGTCGGGGGCGGTTCCGGTCGAGCTGGTCGACGATGCCGTTCGCCGCGTGCTGCGCATCATGATCCGCTTCGGGATCTTCGATGGCCGACCGGACGAGAAGCCGTCGCTGATCGCGTGCGCGGCGCACACCGAGCTCGCGCGCGAGGTCGGGGAGAAGTCGCTGGTGCTGCTGCGCAACGAGTGCGAGCTGCTGCCGCTCGACCGCGCGCGGCTGCGCCGCATCGCGGTGGTCGGCGAGCTCGCGGGGGCGAAGAACCTCGGCGATCGCGGCAGCAGCTACGTGTCGCCACCCTGGGTCGTGACGGTGCTGCAGGGCCTGCAGGATGCGGCGGGACCGTCGATCGAGGTCGAGCCCTTCCTCACCGACGCGCCCAACGCGCACCAGCTCGACCGCATCGCGAGCGCCGACGCGGTGATCGTGCTGGCCGGCCTCTCATCGAAGGACGAGGGTGAAGGCCAGATCACGGCCGGCGACCGGCTGCGCCTCGAGCTGCCCGAGGCCCAGGAGGACCTGATCCTGCGCGTCGCGGTGGCGAATCCGCGCTGCGTCGTCGTCCTCGAAGGCGGCAGCGCGATCATCGTCGAGCGCTGGATCGAGCACGTGCCCGCGGTGCTGCTCGCCTGGTACCCCGGCATGGAAGGTGGTCACGCGATCGCGGCCGGACTCTTCGGCGACGTGAATCCGGGTGGGCGGCTCCCGCTCACGTTCGTGCGCGCGAAGTCCGACCTGCCCACGTTCGACGTCGAACGGGACGAGATCGAGTACGGGCCGCTGCACGGCTACCGGCTCGCGGATCACGCCGGGCTCGAGCCGAGATTCCCGTTCGGCTTCGGCCTCTCCTACACGCGCTTCGCGTATCGCGCGCTGTTGATGGAGTCGTCGACCCTGCGCGCCGACGGGCAGCTGCAGGCGACGGTCGAGATCGCCAACGTCGGGGCGCGCGCGGGCGACGAGGTCGTGCAGCTCTACGTCGGCTGCGCGCGATCGCGGGTCGCGCGTCCGGTGCGCGAGCTGAAGGCCTTCACGCGCGTGCACGTCGAGGCCGGCGCTATGGCGCGCGTCGAGCTGGACGTGCCGATGTCCGAGCTGCGCTACTGGGACGAGGACGCGGGCGGCTGGCTGCTCGAGGAGACGCGCTACGTCGTCTGGGTCGGCCCGTCGTCGCGCGAGCTGCCGCTGCGCTCGGAGTTCGACGTCCGGCTCGGCTAGCGCCGCTGCGAGCCGACGTTCAACCCGCCTGCGCGCTCGGACGCGCGCCGACGCGCGCGAACCACGCCGACACGTTGGCCAAGTTCTCGTCGAACGGCAGCCCGACCGTGCGGCCGAAGTCGAGCGCTGCGAACAACACGATGTCGGCGATCGTGAAGCGGTCGCCGCAGATCCATTGCTTTCCGGCGAGAAGACCGTCGAGCCAGGCGAGCTTGTCCGCGACGATGCCCTTCAGCCCGTCGACCGCCTCCGGCACGACCCGCATGCGGGGACGGAACAGCTCGATGCCGACGCTGTAGCGAAACGCGTTGTAGAGATGCTCGGTGATGCCGAGCTCGACGCGGCGCAGCCACATGCGCGTCTCGGCGCGCTCCTCCGGTGTCGCCCCGATGAGCGCCGGCCTCGGGTGGAGCTCCTCGAGGTACTCGCAGATGGCGACCGTCTCGGCGAGGACGCGGCCGTCGTCGAGCTCGAGCGCCGGCAGCTGGCCGGCCGGATTGCGGTCGGTGTAGGGCGGGCGGCGGTTCTCCGCTCCCATGAGGTCGATCTCGACCGACGGCAGCGAGATGCCCTTCTCGAGCAGGAACATGCGCACGGTACGCGGATTCGGGCCGATCGAGGTCAGGAGCTTCATGCCGTCGCTGTAGCCCGATCGTGCGCGGAATGCGAAACGCCGCCCGCCGCCGTGCGAGCGCACGACGGGGGCGGCGTCTCCCCCAAGAGCCCGGCGAACCGGGCACGACGTCACGGTACAGCGTGACCGATCGTGGCGAAGGTCACGGCGGGGCGTGGTTGATCGGTTCAGACGTCACGGCGGGCAATCGCCGAGTGCGGAGATCGAGCCGTCGACGGCGCCGACGTAGAGCCGGCCCGACGCGAGGATCGGTGCCGTCTGGAACTGTGCCGCGCTCGGGTAGGTGAACAGCAGGTTGCCGTTCTTGTCGAAGCCGTGCAGCGCACGCTTCATCACGACGTAGACGTTGCCGTTGGCGTCGACCACCGGCGGCGTGTTGCGCGCGCGCCCGCGGCCGAGCTGGGTGTAGTCCTTCTTCCACTTCTGCACGCCGTTGAAGCCGACCGCGTAGAGCGAAGACTTCTGTCCACGCGAGGCGAGGAAGAAGATCGTGCCGTTCGCGGTGTCGAGCGCGGGCGGCGACTGGATGCGCTCGCGGAAGGTGTCGTAGGTGGCGAACAAAGTGGTCCAGGTCGGAGTGCCCGGCAGCGAGGCCGGCGGGGTCACCTGGTAGATGCCCTCATCGAAGCCGACGTAGATCTTCCCCGTCGTCGGGTCGATCACCGGCGTATAGTTCGAGCCGCGCAGCCCGTTGCGACGATCCTCGATCTGGATGTCCCACAGGATGTCGCCGTTCTGCGTGTCGATCGCCGTCAAGTATGCGCCGTCGTGCGTCACGTAGACGATGCTGTTGTCGGTGTTGACCGCGGGCGAGACGTTCTTGACGCCGCCGCCGAGCGGATTGATGCACCATTTGATCCGACGCGTCGGGCCCGGGCACATCGCCATGATCGTGCCGCCGCCGAGCGAGTCCGAACCCATGTAGACGACGCCGTCGGGCGCCACGACGGGCGAGGTCGTGATGTCGCCGTCGGTGCAGACCTTCTGCCGCCACGCGACCGTTCCCTGCGACGCGGGCAGCGTCGGGATGTCGATCGCCCACATGTCGTTGTCGCGCGTGCCGACGTAGACGAAGCCGTCGTTGCCCACGGCCGGCGACGAGTAATCGGGCAGCTTGCCGAGGTTGTCGGTGCCGCACCAGTAGATGGCGCCGTTCGCCGGGTTGAGCGCGCACACCGGATACTTCGCCGAAGCGAAGTAGATCGTGCCGTCGGCGCCGATCGCGGGCGTGCTCAGGATCTTGCCCTTGATCTTCGCGGTCCAGATCTCGTTGGCGCAGGTCGGACCCGCGTACGGGCTCGCGCCCGTGTGCTGCAGATTCTGCTGGAAGACCGGCCACGGGCTCGCGTCGAGGCCGGGCGACGCGTAGGCCGGGCAGCTGCCCGTCGCCTCGAGGCAGACGTTGTTCTGCAGGTCGCTGCCGCAGCGCTCGTCGGCGCCGGCGGGTCCCGCGACCGCCGCGATCGCGAGCGCCGTTCCGGCCAGGGCTCCGAGCACGCGGCGCCGACTCGAGGCGCGTGCAGTGGATGGAGCCGTACGTGAGGTCGGCCGGGTGCCCCGGCAGGCCTGGATGACTTCGTCGGACATTGTCGTGGGTCTCCTCGTGGGGCGCGGGAAGGAGGGCCGCTCGGAAGAGCAGGATGATGACGAAGCGCGCCGTGGCGGGCAATGCTCAATCTGCGAGCGGGTCGGTCCACCGACGGGGCCAGGCCGGCTGCAGGTGGGCGGCACGCGAGCCGGGCGAATGCGCTTCGCGCTGCGGTCCGCCCGAGCACCGCCGCGGAGTCGATCCGGCGTCGCGCCGCGGGACGCCGCGTGATCGCGTCAGTCGCCCAGCAGCACGGAGCGCAGCAGCGAGTTCACGATCGCCAGCACGATGGCCCCGAAGAAGGCTGGCCAGAAGCCGGAGACGTGGAACCCGTCGAGCAAGGCCGAGGCGAGCTGCAGCATCAGAGCGTTGATCACCAGCAGGAAGAGTCCGAAGGTGAGCAAGGTCAGCGGGAACGTCAGGACCTTGAGCACGATGCCGACGGTCGCATTGACGAGGCCGATCACGACCGCGGCCAGCAGGGCCGATCCGAAGCTCCGGACCGAGAACCCCGGGACGAGGTGCGCGACGATCATCAAGCTGAGCGCGCTCAAGAGCCAGTGCAGGATCAGATACATGCCGTCCTCCTCGCCGCGGCGCGGCCTTGCCGACGCGCCTGTCCGTAGCGGTGCGACATTGGCGCGCGGAGCGCTGCAGATCAATCGCGCCGAGCAAGGCGCGTCATAGCGACTGCGCGGCCTCGCGGCTCGACAGCATGCGGCGCGAGGAGCGCTGTCGCGTCTGCGGCAGAGGCGCATCGCGTGCGAGCGGCGCTCGCACGTTCGACCGCATCGAAGGGACGCGCCCGAACGGATCCGCCCTCCGGGGCCACCGTGCTCCGCGCCTCGCATCGCCGTCGATCGGCCGTTGCACGTCTGCGCGAAGGTGCGCGCGATCGTTGCATACGCGCAAGGCCCGGGGTGGGACGTGCGCTGGCTTCGACCCCGATCCACGTCGTTTCCGCCAGGAATTCGCCGCTCCGAGACCAGGAGCGCGGAGCGGCGCCGGACTTGCTCTTCCGCGACCCGGTCACGGAGGACCGTCTCGACGTGCAGGACGCACGGCTTCCGGTCGCAGGTTCGTGGGTCCCCTCGGGCCTGTCGGCCGGAACGTCCCCTCCCGCGCGGCCGGAGCCAGCGATGGCCCGGCCGCGTTCCCCTGCCGCGGGCCCCGCTCCGCGGGGGCCGTACGCGTTGCGCCAACGTGGCCGGGCAGGTGTGCGTCGGGTCCGGCTGGTCGGTGCGGCGCCGGCTGGTGGTCGCCGCTTTGCTTGACGAGCGGGTCGGCGGCGCAGGTGACGTCCACGGTGCGGCGCACCGTGGCGCGGGCACGCGCGTGACACGTTGACCCCGCATCGGTAACTGTTTCGGCGCACTCACGCCGGAGTGGCGAAATGGCAGACGCGCCGGACTCAAAATCCGGTTCGGGCAACCGAGTGCGGGTTCAAGTCCCGCCTCCGGCACTCACGAAACCCGCGTCGGACGCGGGTTTCGAGCACACAAGCAGTTGCTGGGGGCCAGCGGGGGGCCAGAGAGAACGCTCGAACCGTGCACGGGACACTTGCCCGCGACACGCGGTGACACGTCCCGAAGGGTGTTGCCGGTTCCCGCGACTGACAGCAGGTTACGGTCGAGGCCAACCTCTCCTCGCACGTCGGAGCCTCTTCCTTGCGCCCAGGTAGTCAGGCGGCACCGGTGGGCCGCCCCGGCCACTCCGAGGTCGTCCGCTGGGCTCTGAGGTAGGCTCCCGCGCCTGCCGGACGAACACTCCGCCCCGAGGAAGTCGTGCCGGTCGCGCGCCTGAGCTACTCGGCTGAGGTCGAGGCCGCGCTGACCAGCTCGCGAGCCTTGTCGCTTCGCGAGAGGTTCTCGTCATGGTGGGCGCTCAGACGCGCGAGCTGATCCGGCCCCTCGCTGCGCACGTAGGTGCCGTAGTGGCGCAACAACGTCGGGTACGAGACTCCCGTCTGTCCGACGAGCCACGAGATGTTCACGCCGCGGGTGAGCGCGAGCGAGACGTAGGTGTCCTTGCAGCTGTAGATCCCGCGCGTTCGGATACCGAGCGCTCGAAGGCACGGGTTCCAGTGCCACGTCGCGAATGTTTGTAGAACGAGGGGCTTGCCTTCGGTGTTGACGAACACAGGCGACTTCGGCTCCACGTGCAGCGGTTGGATGACCTGTAGCTGCCGAACCGTCTCGGGCAGCAGCTGAACGCTTCGCGCCGCCGCTCCCGTCTTCGGCGCCGAGTACTCGCCCGCGTACCGCGAGCGCGTGACGCGCAGGAAGCCTGCCTGCAGGTCGACGTCACCCCAGGTGAGTCCGATCGCCTCGGAAGGCCGCATGCCTGTCCACAGCAACAGGTGCACGAACGTCAGGAACGACGGGTGCATCCGGTGACCACCGACCTGCCCTTCCGTCAAGGCACGAAACCGCGTCACCTTCTTGGCGAACCAGCCCTCGATCCGCGCGCTCTCCTCGGCAGTGAACGGGTCCGGTCCGGGCACCGGCAGACGTGGCCAACGCACGCCGTCGAACGGATCGCGGTCAAGCAGGTGGTCAACCACACGAGCGTCACGCAGCATCGCGCGGAACGAGCCGACCAAGATGTTCTTCGCGGTCTTGAGCGTCAAGGGCTTGTCCCGGAGACCGCGCTGCAACAGCGAACTCCTGAGCCCGAGGATGTCGCGCGCCGTGACGCTCGCGATCGGCAAGTTACCGATCCGGGGCAGCACGTAGCCTTCGAGGTGGCGTCGATAGTCGCGGGCCTGCGCCTTCCTCACCAACGGCGGCTCCTTGTCGCGAATCCACTGCGCGAAGTACTCGCGCAGCGTCGGACCATCGCTGCGAGTCGTGGGCTGCGCCTTCGGCTCCAGCAGCGGCAACGGGTCCTTGTTGGCCGCGATCGTGGCTGCGACGAGGCGTGCGAGCTTCTCAACCTGCGCACGGTTCTCCGCCGTGTCCGGCAGCTGTGTCGAACGCGTGTACCGCTTACCCCGCCACCGGAAGCGAATCCGCAGAACCCCGCGATGGCTCTCTGCGGTGCACCCGAAGTGCGCCTTATGCGTCGTCTTCGCCAAGCTCGATCACCGCGCCGTTCGCGAGGGAAACCGTGCCGTCGGGCGTCGCACAAGATTTCGTGCCCTCGATGAGTTGCTTGACGGCGGTCCACTTGAAGATCGGGTGCGACGCGCGACCGAACGGCTTGAAGAAGTGCTCGCCTTCCCGGAGCTTCCCGCGCGCCATCAACGTGCGGATCGCCGCCGCCGACCACGGGACCAACTGACTGAGCTGCTCGGCGCTCAAGTACTCGCGCCGGTTGGTGCTCTCCTCTTCCACACCGGTGTTAGTACGTGTGCTCGAAAGCCACCCGTGGGGGCACGTTGCGTAAGACGAAAGTCCTGCGGGGTCGGCCAGTTAGCCCGTGTGCGCGCGTGCGCGAGCCGACTCCGCGCGGGGCTCACCTGCCGTCGAACGAGCGCTCCTCGAAGGGCGTTCCGGCTCGTCGGTCGGCGCGGTTGCAGCGACGCGTGTTGCCCGGAAGCCCGACCGACCGGAACGACGACAGGGGAGCGTCGAGGTGCCCGAGAAGCCTCGGGTCGAAGCCGGTGGGGTAGAAGGCGCCTCAGCCTGACGTGTGTAGCCGCTCACGCTCTTTCGCGTCCTGAGGGTCCGTTTCGGACCGGTTGGATGATGGCGAGAGAGCGTGACGCC
>JAIEPK010000238.1 GCA_019749875.1 Candidatus Binatia bacterium
GCGGTGGCCGACGTCCTGCCGGGTGCGACCGCCGGCACCGAGCGCACGCGCCTGCAGGGCGCGATCGACGGCCTCGAGGCGCGGCGCAAGGTTCTGGGCGGCGGCGGCGACCGCCCGAAGACGCTCGATCTCATGCGCTCGATCAGCGAGGCCGTGCCCGCGCAGGTGACGGTCACGGTGGACGACTTCGCGGTCGACGACGACGGCGTGCGCCTGCACGCGCGCACCGACAGCTACGAGTCGGTCGACGTGGTCAAGCGCTCCCTGCAGAGCGTCCCCGGCCTGTTCAGCCCCGAGGTCAAGGACGTGAAGGCCGGCGTCGACGGTCGCATCGAGTTCCGCATCGGGCTGCGCTTCTCGCCGGAGGGCCGCTCGTGAATCCGGCGCGCGACGCTTCCGGCGCCTTCGGACGCCTGGTCGGCCCGCTGCGCGAGCGCGCGAGCGAGGCGCTCGGACGGCTCGCGCCGCGCGAGCGCCTGATGGTGCTCGGCGCGGGCGGCGTCACCCTGCTGCTGATCCTCTGGCTCGGCGTGGTCGATCCGATCTTCGACTCGCTCGCGCGCCTCGATCGCGACGTCGCCCGCGGACGCGACGATGCGGCGACGATCGGCGAGCTGGTCGCGCGCTATCGCGCGCTGCGCGGCGAGGTCGACAAGCTCGAGAAGAGCGCCACCAGCGACCAGGGCGGCGCGTCTCTGTTCGCGCAGCTCGAGTCGATCGCCGTGCCGATCGCGGGCCGCGAGCGCATCATCGCGATGAACCCGTCGACGCGCGCGGTCGGCAACGAGCTGCAGGAGGAGCTGGTCGAGGTGCGCATCGAGGGCATCACCATGCGCGCGCTGGTGAGCCTGCTGTACGCGGTCGAGAGCCGCGACCCGCCGATCGCCGTCGAGCGTCTCGCCGTCAAGCGCCAGTACAAGGACCAGAGCCGCGTCGACGCGACCGTGGTCGTGTCCCGTCTGCGGCCGCAATGAAGCCAGCCGCGACGGTACCGCGCGGCCGCCTGGGCCGCATCGCAGCCGCGCTGCGCGCGCGCGCCGAGCTGATCGGCTACGTGCTGTTCACGCTGGCGGTCTTCCTGCTGGCGCTGGTGTGGTCGCTGCCGCACGACCTGATCGCGGCGCGCGCGATCGAGGTCGCGACCGCCGGATCACCGGTGCGGATCGGATTCAGGACCGTGGCCCTCGCGTTTCCCAACGGCTACCGGTTCACCGACCTGCGCTTGACGCCGCTCGGCGCGAGCCAGCCGGTCGCGACGCTGTCCGAGGTCACGCTGCGCGTGCCGCTCGCGGGGCTCCTCACCGGGAGCTTCCGTCAGGCCGTGGTCGACGGTCGCGCGTACGGCGGCACGTTCCGCGGCTGGGCGCGGCTCGACGGCGATCGGGCCGCCGGTGCGCTCGACGCGAAGGGCATCCGCCTCGAGCCGGCGCTGGCACCGCTGGTGCCGCCGCCCGGTCGCGTGCAGGGCACGGCCGACCTCGCCTTCGACCTGAGGGGCGACGGGCGCACCACGCAGAGCGCGGAGGGCAACGTCACGCTCGCCGTACGGAACCTCGTCCTCGAGCAGGTCAGCGTGCGCGGCTTCCGCGTACCCGACGTCGCCTTTCCGACGGTCGACGCGTCCGCGCAGGTCTTCGGCGCTCGGCTGCAGGTGAAGGAGGTCCGCGCCGCGGGCGACGATCTGCGCTTCGACGCGAGCGGCGACGTCCTGCTGCGCGAGCCGCTGCCGCAGAGCGTGCTCAACCTGCGCATGAGCGTCGAGATCCCGCCCGGCGCACCGCCCGCCTTCAAGCTGATCAACGGCCTCCTGCCGAAGCGCAATCCCGGCGAGGCCCCGTCCTACACCGTCAAGGGTACGATCGGCGCGCCCGTCGTGCGCTGACGGCGCCGGCTTCGAACGCTCTCACGCAGCGGCGATCAGCTGCCGGACCATCGCGACGTTGTGCCGGTGGCCCGTGGCGCGCGCCGTGATGCGGCCGCGCAGCGGACGACCGAGCAGCGCAAAGTCGCCGAGCACGTCGAGGATCTTGTGGCGCACGAACTCGTCGGGGAAGCGCAGCTGCCCGTTGATGACGCCGTCGTCGCCGATCAGGACGCAGTTGTCGAGACGTCCGCCCGCGGCGAGGCCGGCCGCGGCGAGCTGCTTGAACTCGTGCACGAAGCCGAAGGTCCGCGCCGGCGCGACCTGGTCGCGGAACGACGCAGGTCCGGTGAACTCGAAGACGTAGTGCTGCGTCCCGACCGGGGCCGGGTAGTCGAGCGTGTAATCGACCACGAAGCCGTCGTACGGCTCGACGTCGATCCAGCTCTGCCCCTGCTCGATGTGAAACTTGCGCTCGACGACGTACGTCCGGACGCCCGGTCCGGGCTGGTCGACGACGCCGGCCTCGTCGAGCAGCCGGCAGAACTCGAGCGCCGAGCCGTCGAGCGCCGGCACCTCGTTCTCCATCTTCACCAGGACGTTCGTGACGCCGTAGCTGGTGAGCGTCGCAAGCAGGTGCTCGACGGTCTTCGCGCCGAAGCCGTTGCGGAACAGCGTCGTCGCGTAACCGGTCGAGTCGGCGAACTCGACCAGCGCCGGCACCGACTTTTCGGTCGCGAGGCTCTGGAAGACGATCCCGGTGTCGATCGGCATCGGGTGCAGGATCACGCCGGTACGGATGCCCGAGTGCAGGCCCTGCCCGCTCGCCACGACGCTCTTGCCGATCGTCCGCTGCGGGCGGTAGCCGGCCTCGCCCGGACAGGCGTGCGCAGTGCGCGTACCGTTCGTCGCCGCGTCGGGAGCGGCCGGGTCCTCGTCCGTCGCCGGCGCGTCGCTGCTGCCGAGCGCGCGCTCGATCGACGCCAGCAACGCGTCGAGCGAGAACGGTTTCTCGATGAAGTCGGCGGCACCGAGGCGCGTCGCACGGACCGCGGCCTCGATGTTGGCATGCCCGCAGATGATGATCACCGGCAGGCTCGGGTGCGTCGACTTGATCTCCTCGAGAAGCGAGATGCCGTCGATCTCCGGCAGCCACACGTCGAGGATGACCAGGTCGGGCGATTCGGCCAGGAGCTCGCGCGCGCGCCGTCCGTCGCCCGCCTCGAGGACGCCGAAGCCCTCGTCCGACAGCACGCCGCGCAGGCTCTGCCGGATCTGCTCCTCGTCGTCGACCACCAGGATTCGCTTCATCGCAGTCCTCGCTTAGCGGTCCGGGCGGCCGAGGTCACGCATGCGCCGGATCGCCGTCCGCCGCAGCCGACGTCGCCGTGCGCGCCAGCGGCCGAGGATGCGCGAGCCCGCCTGACCCCGCGAACGATCACGCCTGCGCGCCGCGCGGCGCCTCCAGCGCGTGCTCGCGCACCGGCAGCTCGATCGAGAAGCGGCTGCCGCGCGGCTGGTTGTCGCGGACGCGAATGAACGCCTGATGATCGGCGAGCACGGCGGACGCGATCGCGAGGCCGAGGCCGGTTCCCTGCGGCTTGGTCGAGAAGTACGGCTCGAAGAGGCGCGCCTTCACCTCCGGGGTCATGCCGATGCCGTCGTCGGCGATCTCCAGCACGACCACGCCGCGCGCCGTATCGTAGCGCGTCGCGAGGTCGATCGCGCCGCGCACCAGCATCTCCGGCTTCTCGCCCTCGACCTCGACCACCGCCGGCGACGTCCGCCCCGGGACGGCGGCGAGCGCGCCGACCGCGTTGTCGAGGATGTTGGTCAAGACGCGCCGGATGCCGTCGCGGTCGAGGTCGAGCAGCGGCAGGCTCGCGTCCTTGTCGAAGCGGAAGCGCACCCCGCGGTGCGCCTCGCGGAACAGCACCACGACCTCATCGACCAAGGCATTGAGATCGGTCGCCACGTGCTGCCCGGCCGGCAGGCGCGCGAAGTGCGCGAACTCGCTGACCAGGTTCTTCAGGACCTCGACCTCGGCGATGATGGTGTTGGTGCACTCGTCCAGCACCGAGCCGCCGAGCTCCTTCGCGTAGCGCTTGCGCAAGCGCTGCGCCGAGAGCTGGATCGGCGTCAGCGGGTTCTTGATCTCGTGCGCGATGCGGCGGGCGACCTCGCGCCACGCCTCCATGCGCTGCACTTTCAGGAGCTCGGTGACGTCCTCGAAGAACAGCAGCGCGCCGATCACCGCACCCTGGTCGCTGCGCAGCACGACGCCGGTCGCGAGCAGCTGCTGCGACGTCTCGCCCTGCTCCACCGCGAGCCGGTGCGGCGGCAGACGGTCCCACGCGCCTTCCCGTGCACGCATCTCGAGCTCGACCAGCAGCTCGCGGATGGCGTCGAACTCGGGTGCGGCGAAGTACTCGCGGAACGGCCGTCCGACCGCGGCCTCCTCGATGCCGAGCATCGTGCGCGCGGCGGCATTGACCGTCTCGATGCGCCCCTCGCGGTCGATCGACACCACGCCGCCGGTGATGTTGGCGAGGATCGTCGCGAGCGCGCGGCCGCGCTCGGCGAGCGCCGAGTGCGTGGTCTTCAAGTTGGCGGTCATGCGGTTGAAGGCCGCGACCAGGGCCGCGACCTCGTCGCTGCCCGACTCGAGCTGGATGCGCTCGTCGAGGCTGCCCTCGGCGACGCGACGCGTGCCTTCGGCGAGCTTCTGGATCGGCACCGTGATGCTGCGCGCGAGGACGAAGCCGAGCCACGTGCCGCCGAAGATGATCGCCAGCGAGGCGACCAGCAGCGTCAAGACATAGTTGTTGATCAGCGGCCGGCGCATCAGCTTCAGCTGCTTGTACTGCTGCACGCTCTGCTGGATCTCGGCGCGGCGCCGGGTCACGCTGCGCGGCACGATCTCGTCCACCAGAACGAGGCCGCGCACCTCGCCGCTCTTGCCGCGCACGCGCGCCGCCGCGCGCAGGACCTCCCGGCCGTCGAGCGTCACCACCTGCGTCGACTCGTCGCGACCGAGCGCACCGGAGAGGAACTCCGGGTCCGGCGGCTCGTCGAAGGCGCTGCCCAGGCGCTCGGCGGCGGCCGACGACACCAGCGCCCCGGTCGCGTCGAACAGCGTGACCTTTGCGACCGCGTACTCGCCGCGCTTGGTCTCGAGCAGCGCCTTCTGCGTCGTCAGCTGCTTGCTGTCGGCACCGACCCGGGTCGCGATCTCGCGCGCGTCGCGCAGCGCGGTCGCCATGCCCTCGCGGTAGTAGGTGTCCGACATGTCGAGCGCGCCCTCGAGCGCACTCTGCACCTGGACCGAGAACCAGCTCTCGATCGAGCTGCGGATGAAGCCCAGCGCGACCAGGAACAGCAGCACCGCCGGCACGATCGCGACGATCAGGAAGCCGCCCACGAGCCGCGTCCGCAGGTGCGAGCCGAGCACGCGCTGGCGGCGCTCGACCACCAGCTTGACGATGTTCCGCCCGAGCAGGAACACCACCAGCAGGATCAGGACGATGTTGAGGTTGATGAGGAGGAAGAACGTCACGTTCTGGGACACCGCGTCGCCGGTGGTGAACGGCGGCAGGCGGGTCTCGAAGAGCAGGAAGAAGAGCGCCGCGAGCAGCGTCGCCGCGAGCAGGAAGGCCTCGCGACGCCGCCACAGCCGGCGCGGCTCCTCGGGCTCGGTCCCGGCCGTGTTCGTGCTCACCGTCGCAGCAGCCAGAGGATCGCGGTGACGACCACGCTGATCAGGATCGAGGTCGTGATCGGCATGTAGAAGGTGAAGCCGTCGCGCTTGATCAGCACGTCGCCCGGCAGCCGCCCGAGGCCGAACGGCACGCCGGTGCGGCCGAGCAGCAGGACGATCCCGCCCGCGACCACGAGCAGGACGCCGAGCGCGATCAGCGTGCGGCCGATCTCGGACACGTCGCGCCTATAGCAGGCGGCCCTGGCGCGGTCCCGCCGGCCGCTCGCGGCCGAAGTAGTCCCAGCAGAGCTGCGTCGCCATGCGCCCGCGCGGCGTGCGCTCGAGGTAGCCGGACTGGACCAGGAACGGCTCGTACACCGCCTCGATGGTCTCGCGCTCCTCGCCGAGCAGCGCCGCCAGGCTCTCGACCCCGACCGGGCCGCCGGCGAAGCGATCGAGCACCGCGATCAGGATGGCGTGGTCCATCGGGTCGAGCCCGGCCGCGTCGACCCGGTGCAGGGCGAGCGCCTCGGACGCGATGTGCTCGTCGACCGGCTTTCCGGGATGGTGCACCTGCGCGAAGTCGCGCACCCACTTGAGCTGCCGGTTGGCGATGCGCGGCGTGCCGCGCGAGCGCCGTGCGATCTCGCGCGCCCCTTCGGGCGCCAGCGTCAAGTGCAGGATCTTCGCCGAGCGGTTCACGATCCGCATCAGGTCGGGCACGCCGTAGAACTCGAGCCGGAACGAGGTACCGAAGCGGTCGCGCAGCGGCGCATTCAGCATGCCGGCGCGCGTGGTCGCGCCGACCAGCGTGAACGGCTTCAGCGCGAGCCGCATGGTGCGCGCCGACGGGCCCTGCCCGATCACCAGATCGAGCTCGAAGTCCTCCATCGCCGGATAGAGGACCTCCTCGACTTTGCGCGGCAGTCCGTGAATCTCGTCGATGAACAGCACGTCGCCCTGCTCGAGGTCCGACAGGATCGCGGCGAGATCACCGCTGCGCTCGATCGCGGGGCCCTGCGTCTTGCGGCACTGGACGCCCATCTCGCGCGCGATGATCTGCGCGAGCGAAGTCTTGCCGAGGCCGGGCGGCCCCGACAGCAGCACGTGATCGAGCACGTCGCCGCGCGCGCGTGCGGCCTCGATCGCGACCCCGAGGGTGTTGAGGATCGACTCCTGCCCGACGTAGTCGACCAGACGCTCGGGCCGCAGCGAGGCCTCGAAGTGCCGCTCGTCCTCGCCCGCCTCGGCGGCAAACGCCGGGTCCTTGCGCTCGGTCGTGGTCATCGTGCCGTCACCGCGCGAAGCGCCGCAGCGCCTCGCGGATCGCGTCCTCGAGCGGAACCTCGGGTGGCACGTCGGCGAGGACCTTCTCGGCGTCGGCGCGGCGGTAGCCGAGGTTCACCAGCGCCGACACGGCTTCCTGATTGCGCCGCTCGCCGTCGCTCGCCTGCGGCTCGAAGCCGGCGGCGATCTCCTCGTCGCGCGCGCGCTCGCGCAGCTCGAGCACGAGACGCTCGGCGATCTTCTTGCCCACGCCCGGCACGCGCACCAGCCGCTGGACGTCACCACCCGCGAGCGCGCCGCGGATCTCCGCCGCCGGCAGGCCCGACAGGATGTTCAGCGCGAGCTTCGGTCCGACGCCGTTGACCGAGCGCAGCAGGTTGAAGACGCTCTTCTCGCCGCGGTCGAGGAAGCCGAACAGCGTGATGCCGTCCTCGCGCATGTGGGTGACCACGTCGAGCCGGACCGGCTGGCCCTCCGCCGGCAGGCGGGCGAACGACTGCAGGGACACGGCCACCTCATAGATCACGCCGCCGACGTCGACCAGGACGGATCCCGGGGTCTTCGCCTCGACCTTGCCGCGCAGCGCCCCGATCACGTGTCTCGCTCCGGCTTCATGCCGCCGTCCATGCTTGCGCGTCCGGTGCTCATGCCTCCGCCGGACGCAGCCGTCGCGCGAAGCTCGCGTGGCGCACGTGGCAGATCGCGACCGCGAGCGCGTCGGTCGCGTCGCCGGCCGCGTAGCGTCCACCGGTGAGCGTGCTGACGCCGCGCGCGACCGCCTCTTTCTCCGCGGCACCGGAGCCCGCCACCGCGAGCTTGACGGTCGCGGGCGGATAGTCGACCACCGCGAGCCCGTGCCGGCCCGCGACCGCGAGCACTGCGCCGCGGATCTCGCCGAGGCGCAGCGCGCTCGCGACGTTGCGGCCGACGAAAGCCCGCTCCACCGCGACCGACTCCGGTGCCCACTCGCCGATCAGACGCTCCACCTGCTCCGCGATGCTGCCGAGACGCGCCGCGAGCTCGCCGGTACGTGGCGCGGCGGTGCCGACCGCGAGCACGCGCAGCGTGTTGCCGCTCGCCTCGACCAGCGCCCAGCCGGTGACGCGCGACCCAGGATCGATCCCCAGCACCCGCATGCCCGCTCCCATCCTCCCCGTCGCGGCGCCGCGCCGCTCGTCTCTTCGCGGCTCGGTCCGCGTCTCCGTCGCGGCCCCCTCGCCGCTCGTCGGTCGGCGCCGCTGCGCCGCCGCCCACGCTGCGCTCCCGCTCTCTACGAATCCCGGCTCGCCGGGCTTCGCGGCTCTCACGCGCTGAGGCGCGCGACCTCCTCCTCGTCCAGATCCGCGTTCACCGACACGGCTTGCACGTCATCGTGATCCTCGAGCATGTCGAGCAGCTTCAGCAGCCGCTGCGCGTCGTCCCCCGCCACCGCGACGGTGTTGCTCGACACCATCGTGACCTCCGCGCTCTCGATCGTCGCCCCGGCCTTGTCGAGCGCATCGCGCACGGCCTCGAAGGTCTCGGGAGCGGTGGTGACCTCCCAGCGTCCGTCGGCGCCGCTCACGTCGTCGCCGCCGGCGTCGAGCGTGACCTCGACCACGCGCTCCTCGTCGAGCGTGTCGCCGGCGACGATCAGCACGCCGCGGCGCTGGAACATCCAGCCGACGCAGCCGGCCTCGCCGAGGCTGCCGCCGCCGCGCGTGAAGATGCCGCGCACGTCGGCGACGGTCCGGTTCCGGTTGTCGGTCAGGCAGCGGACCATGATCGCGACGCCGCCCGGACCGTAGCCCTCGTACATCACGTCCTCGTAGACCGCGCCGCCGCCCTCACCGAGGCCCTTCTTGATCGCGCGCTCGATGTTGTCGTTCGGCATGCTGGCGGCCTTCGCCGCGAGGATCGCCGTGCGCAGCCGCGGGTTGAAGCCCGGGTCGCCGCTGTTGCCCATCCGCGTCGCGACCGTGATCTCGCGGATCAGCTTGGTGAACGCCTTGCCGCGCTTGGCGTCCTTGGCCGCCTTCTTGTGCTTGATGGTGCTCCACTTGGAATGACCGGACATCGCGCGTTTTCCCTCGCGGCTTCGCCGCGGCTTCGCCTCCTAGCACATGCCCCCGACGCGCGAAATGCGGACGGGGACCCGGCGCACGGTGGCTCGCGACGCCGGAGCGTCGCGGCGTCCGCCGGGGGACGTCGCCAGGCGCGCGGCGAGGCAGGCGCGCCGCGCACGACACGGTCACCGATCGAACGGCGACATCTCCCAGGGCATCACGACCCACAGCACGAGGTACAGCACGATGCCGATCCCACCGCCGAAGAGCGTGCCGAGCACGAACGCGAGGCGCAGGACGGTCACCGGCACGCTGAACTCGCGCGCCAGGCCCGCGCACACGCCGGCGATCATCTTGCCGTCGCGCGTCCGCGTCCAGCCGCGCGTGCTGCTGGGCGCGGCGACGAAGCTGCCGCACCAGCGGCACTTGACGGCCTCCGCGCGGATCTCCTCCGCGCAGAACGGACAGCGCTTCAGATCAAGGTCCGACATGTTCCTCCTTCCAGCCGAGCAGCGGCGCCTGCCGCTCGACGAGCAGCGGGATGGCACCGAACACGAAGCAGCCGAGCGCCGCGAGCAGCGCCGCGTAGCTCAGCACGAGCCAGGTCGTCAGCGCGCCGGGCAAGATCGCGGCGAGCGTCTGGTGCAGCATGCGCAACAGCCAGACGTCCGCCACGACGAGCAGCGGGAAGAGCAGGACCGCCGGCACCAGGGCGCGCACGAGGCTCCGCCCGTCGAGCGTCGCGACGCGAGCGTGCCCCGCGAGCAGCGGAGCCGCCGCCCGTGCGTTGTCCGCGAGCAGCGACGCCGCGGCGCGCAGGACGCGCTCGTCGATGTCGGGCGGCGGCGACACGGCCGGCAGCGCCGCGATCGCGCGCGCGACGGCGCCGATGCCGACCGAGTGCATCGCGCAGTCGGCACACGACGCACGATGACGCTCGAGAGCCGCGTCGAGCTCGAGCCCACGCGCGAGTGCGGTGAGCACGTCGGGGCAGTCGACGGTGCTCACCGGTCGTGTCCGCCGCGCGCGAGCTGCGCGAGCCGGGCGAGCCCATGGTGCAGTCGGCTCTTGACGGTGCCACGCGGGCAGCCGACGATCCGCGCGACCTCGTCCTCGGGCAGATCGTCGAGCACGCGCAGCACCACGACCTCGCGCTGCGGCTCGGGCAGCGCCGCGAGCAGCCGCTGGACGTCGAGCACCGCGTCGCGTGCCGCGCCGACGGATTCGGCCGCCGCAGCCTCGCCTGCCGCGTCGGCCGCGACGCGCTCGAGGATCTCCGACGCCACCGGCTCGGGCACGCCGCGACGGTGCAGATCTCGCGCTTGATTGAGCGCGATCTGGAAGAGCCAGGTCGAGAAGCGACGAGCGGAGTCGAAGCCGCGTGCGCCGCGCACGACGCGCAGCCAGGTCTCCTGGTAGAGATCGTCCGTGTCGCGGCCGCCCGCGACCCGATGCAGGAACGCGTACAGCGGACGCCGCCATCGCCCCGTCAGGGTGCGCAGCGCAGCCGCATCGCCTGTGGCAACGGCCTGCATCAGCTCTTCGTCGGTGGGCAACGGCGCGTCATCGCGGCCCGTTCCATGGCGCGTCGTGCGCGTCGCCCGGACCGTCCCACAACCGGGTAACGATCGCGCGCACTTCCGCAATCGCACGCTCCAGCAGCGACTCGCCGTCCGGCCGGAACGGGATGGTCACCCACAGCGCCAGGTAGATGACCGGACCGAGCATCTGGAAGAACGTCGCGAGGACGAACGCCGCGCGGACGGCGCTCACCGGCAGCGCGAGCGAGCGCGCCACGGCGACCGAGACGCCGGCGACCTTGCGCCCGGGCTGCGCGCGGTGCCAGCCGCGCGGGTCGACCATCGTCAGCCGGCTCCGGCAGTACCGGCAGCGGATCGCCTCGGCCAGGATCTCCTCCGCGCAGTACGGGCATCGTCGAGTCTCCATGACACCTCCTGACGCCGCGCTCGGCGCGGCCGCCGTCTCTCGTCCGCGCGGTGATACGCGCCGCCGGTGCGCCAGGTTCACCGGCTCGGCGCCCGTGCGAGAAAGATTTGGCGGCCCGGGCGAGAGTCGCTAAAGTGCGGCGGTCCTCGTCGTCGGTGGGCGTATCGGGCGCCCGGGACGCGGGGTGGATGTTGCGGAGGGGTGGATGGACGACGGGACGCATCGGGTCCGCACGCGCACCGGGGCGCAGGTCGCGACGAGCTGCGCGGTCGCCATGCTGCTCGCGCTCGCAGGCGGCTGCGCCACGCAGAGCCTGAAGACGCCGACCACGCAGCGCGGCATCGCTTCGTGGTACGGGCCCGGCTTCCACGGCCAGGCGACGACCAGCGGCGAGACCTACGACCAGTACGGCATGACCGCCGCGCACCGGACGTGGCCGCTCGGCACGCGCGTCCGCGTCACCAACGAGCAGAACGGACGCTCGGTGATCGTGCGCATCAACGACCGCGGCCCGTTCGTCGGCGACCGCATCCTCGACCTCTCGTACGCGGCCGCGAGCCAGCTCGACCTCGTCCAGGGCGGCACCGGTCTGGTGACCCTCGAGCCGCTGTCCGAAAACGGTCGGCCGCCGGGTGTGGTCGCCTTCGCGGTGCAGGTCGCGGCATTCGGCGACCAGGCCCGTGCGGACGCCTACAAGCAGCGCTTCGGGACGCTCGCCGAGCTGCGCGGTGGCTCGCTGCGCCAGCCGAGCGAGAACGTCTACGTCGCGACCGGCGCCGACGGCACGCGCACCGTCTACCGGGTCCGCGTCGGGCCGTATGCGCAGCGTGACGAGGCCGAGTTGCTCGCATCGTCGCTCGAGCGCCGCGGCATGAAGGCGATCGTCGTCGAGGAAGTGCTCGCGAGCCGCTGAGGGCGCGTGCCGCGCCTTGCCACGCCGCACCGCGCACGACGAAAAGAGCGTTGAAATGCGCGGGCCGACGCACTAGAGCCGCGCCATGCGGCTGGACCTTCTCGACGCCCACGAGCAGCATCCGATCGTCGTCCACGACGACGCCGGCGCGCGCGACGCGGCGCGCGTCGCCGCCGAAGTCGCGGCCTTGCCGACGACGGCGCGCGTCGCGCTGATCGGCGCGCACGCGCTCGATCCCGTGCAGGCGAGCGCCGTCTTCCGCGCCCTCGCGGGGCAGCGCCGACCGTTCCGCGTGCGGCTGTCGCTGGCCTGCATCGAGCACAAGGCGGTGGTCGAGGAAGCGGCACGTGCCGGCTGCGTCGCGATCGAGCTCCACCGCGAGGGACCGCTGGTCGGCGGGCTCGCGACCGGCATTCATCCCGACCGTGCCGCGTTCGAGCGCATCGTCGGCGCGCTGCGCCGCGTGCGCGGTCTCGGCGTCGCGACCATGGCGCACCTGCCGCTCGGGCTGCCCGAAGACGACGAGGGCGTGTTCGAGCGCACGCTGCGCTTCTGCCGCCGGGCGCTGATCGCGGTGCCGGTGGTCGATGCGGCACCGCGCGCGCCGGGCGACACGAGCGTCCTGCGCATGGATCCCGACAGCCTCGAGAACGGCCTCCACTGGACGCGCCACGCGCTGTCGCGGCACCGCGCGATCTGGCGCCGCTCGCTCTTCCCCGGCGGCGCGCGCGACGTCG
>JAIEPK010000640.1 GCA_019749875.1 Candidatus Binatia bacterium
GCCCGCACTGCCCGCGCCGCCGCCGCCCGCGTTGCCGGGATTGCGGAACCAGGAGTCGATTCCTTCCTTGACGATGCGCGCGAGCTGGTCGGTGACGTACTGTCGGAGGAACGCGACGTTGCTCGGCGGCGGCACGCCGAGCACGTCGCGCGTGTACGCGAGTGCCGCGTCGACGTACGCCTGCACGAACTCGGGATCGATGTCCGGGTCGGAGTCCGCGTCGGGGCCGTCGGGCCGCGCGTACGCCTGGCCGTTGAACGGCACCAGCAGCGGCTGCACGTCCGTGCCGCCGACCGGCAGGTTGACGCGGAACTCGAGCGCTCCCGTGTAGCCGGCCGGCACCAGCGGGAGGATGAAGGAGTGGATGGTGTAGTCGGTGACCGGGCGGCCATCCACCGACGTGCGGTACGTGCTCCAGTCGGTGATCGCCTGCTGCGGGTTCGCGGGCGGCGGACCCACGGAGAAGTTGAGCTTCAGGCCGACGCCGGGTGCGGCCGCGATCTGGATCGGCACGCCGAGCGCGTCCGCGTTGCCGCGGTTGCCGTAGACGAAGAAGAAGCGCGTCCAGCGCCCGCGGCGCAGCGCGACCGGGCCGATCATCTCGGCCCACACGTCGGGTGCACCACCCGCGTCGACGCGGAACGCGCCGGAGCGCGTGGTGCTGGCGCCGCCGGGATTGGTCACCGTCACGGCGTAGTCGCCCGGCGCGCGTCCGGCGAGGTCGAACGCGGTCGCGATCACCGTGCCGTCGGCGCTGACGCTGGTCGGTGTGCCGGGGATGTCGGGCGAGCCGGGCTTCGTGAGCTTGACGGTGATGCCCGGTGCGAAGCGGTGTCCGTGGATGACGGCGCAGACGGCCCCGACGTTGCCGCCGTTCGGCGGATCGACCGTGCCGACCCCGAACGTGCCGCCGTTCTCGTACGACCCCGCGTCGCAGCGCGCACCGCCGTCGCCATCGCCGTCGGTCGGGCTCGGCTCGCCGCGCTGGTCGCCGGTGAGGACGTTGCCCTCGGTGTCGCGGCAGCCGCTCGGCGCACCGCCGTCGATCGCCGGGCTGCCCTCGACGGTGCCGTGCGTCTCGGTCAAGCCGCCGTTGTCGCGCAGCGGCTCGAGCTGCGGATCGACGTTGGTCTGATCGCCGTCGGCGGTGCTGAGGTCGCAGTACGTGCCGCCCGCGCCGTCGCCGCCGGCGCCCTGGTCGCCGATGATGTTGTAGCCTTCGGATGTGAGCGTGGTGGCGCGGCCGCCGTCGTAGCAGTCGGGCGCGAAGTCGGGGGCGAAGTTGCCGGCGACGATGGTGTTGGCGAGCGTCATGATGCTCGCCTCGTCGTTGGCGATTCCACCGGCGCCGCCCCGCGTGCCGCTCGCGTCCTGCGAGCGGTTGTTGGTGACGGTCACGTTGCGCAAGGTCACGCGGTGCAGGACACCCGTGCTCCAGAGACCGCCACCGTAGTACCAGCCGGCACGGTTGCCGCTGATGGTCGAGTTCTCGACGTCGACCGTCGACCGGTTGCCGGCGACGAAGATGCCGCCGCCACCCGAGAGGGTGGCCTCGTTGCCCGAGATCGTGCTGCGCTTGATCTCCGTTCTGCCGCCCTGGTTCCCGCCGTAGATGAAGATGCCGCCGCCCTGCGCCTCGTTCGACGTGTTTTCGGCGATCGTGCTGTCGGTGATGGAGGCGTCCACTGGGATGTTGAACGAGTCGCTCACCACGCCACCGCCAGCGTTGGCCGCCGTGTTGTGGACGATCCGGGACCGGTGGATGTGCAGCGTGCCGGAGTTGTAGATCCCCCCGCCGCCGCCTCGCGCGAAGTTGGCGGTGACGATCGCATCGACGAGCGTCAGATCGCCCGCGTTGTTGATGCCGCCGCCACCGCCGTAGAGGCTGCCGCCGAGCTGCGCGCCGCCGCGGATCGTCACCTGCTCGATGCGCGCGGGCGCATCGTTGCCGACCACGAAGACGCGCCCGGTGCCGCCGCCGTCGATCACGACCGAGGCCGCGTTCTGCTGGCCGCGGATCGTGATGCGGCCCGAGATGCAGAGCGTCGTCGCGGTGATGTTGTGAGCGCCGAACTGCCCCGTGTGGAGGACGCACGAGGCCACGGTGGTGAGGAGGTAGGTGCCGGAGGGCAGCACGATCGTGCTGTCGTCGCCGGAGCGCCCGTTGGCGACGCTCAGGGCACCGCGCAGGCTGCAATCGCCGGGGGTCTGGTCGTCGCAGGTCGATCGGCCGGGATCGTCGGCGGTGGTGTCCACCAGGTAGGTGCGTACCTCCGCCCGTGCGGACGGCGCTGCGAGCACGGCACAGATCATGGAAAGCACGACGGCTATCGATCGCATCTCGGTCTCCTGCGCTCCGCCGCGTCGCACGCGGACTACTCATGAGGCGTGAGGCTGCGGCGAACGTCGTTCGCCGGGCGTGCGGTCCGCCGCCTGCTCGTGCCGCACGCAGCGTCGCGGAGGGCGAACATCGTTCGCCGTCCGGGAACGATCGCCCCGGCGCGCGGGCCGACGCGGAGCGATTCGCGTACGCAACGGCGCGGGCCGGCCCGGCTCGCACCGAACGGCATGCTTGACCGGGGCGCCGGGCTGCGCGACCTTCGCCCGCGTGGATCGCTCGCCGTCCGCCGCACCCGGCCGTCTCCGGATCTCCATCGTGCTGCTCGCGCTCGCGCTGTCGGTGCCGGCGTCGTCCCGGAGCACATCGCCGGCCGGCGGGGACGCCGGTCGAGGGGTCCCCCGGGCGAACGCCGAGACGGACGGCGCAACCCCGCTCGTGCTCGGCGACGCGACCGGGTCGTACCGCCCGGGTTCCGCGGCCCGGATCCTCGAGGACCCCGGCGGGCGGCTCACGATCGAGGACGTCGCAACACGCGACGACTTCTCGCCGGCTCCCGCCGAGGTGCCGAACTTCGGTCTCAGCACGTCCGTGTTCTGGGTGCGTCTGCCGCTGCGCGCGGAGGTCGCCGGAGAGGGCGGGTGGCTGCTCGAGCTGGGCTGGCCGGTGGTCGACCGCGTGACGCTCTACCAGCCGGACGCCTCGGGAGGGTGGCGCGCGAGCGAAGCCGGCGATCGGCTTCCGTTCGACTCGTGGCCGATCGCCTACCGTGCTCCGACCTTCCCGCTGACGCCGTCCGTCGGTCGCACCGAGGCCGTGTACCTGCGCGTCCGCGGCGAGGACACGATGCTGCTGCCGCTCACGGTCTGGTCGGGCGCGGCGTTCACCGAGAAGCGGCGGCGCGAGGCGTTCACGTACGGCTTCTACTACGGCATCCTCGCGATCCTGGTCGCGTACAACCTGGTGCTGCTGCTCACGCTGCGCGACCCGAGCTACCTGGCGTACGTTCTGCTGATCTCGGCGTGGGGCCTGTACCACGCGGCGCTGAACGGCTTCATCACGCAGTACCTCTGGCCACGCTCGCCCGAGCTCGCGCGCTGGTCGATCCACCTCGCGGCGGGCCTCGCATTCACGCTGTCGGCGGTGTTCGCGCGCAGCTTCCTGATCACGCGGACGTACGCGCCGCTGCTCGACCGCTGGCTCTCGCTCTTCATCGGGATCGGTGCCGCGAGCTTGCTGTGGCCGCTGTTCGGCAGCGTCCGCTCGTTCATCCTGGTCAACGGCCTCTTCGGCATGACCGGCGCCACGTCGCTGCTCGTCGCCGGGTACCGCTCGTGGCGCGCGGGGTATCGCCCCGCGCGCTACTATCTCCTCACGTGGACGGTCGGCATCTCGGCGCTCTTCGTGTGGGCCCTGCGCGGCTACGGCTACCTGCCGAGCAACGCGCTCACCGACAACGCGTTCGAGCTCGTGGTGCTGTCGACGGCGATCACGCTGTCGCTGGGCCTCGCCGATCGCATCAACGTCCTGCGCGGTGACCTGGAGCTCACGGTGCACGACAAGCAGCGCCTGCTCGACGAGCTGCAGGAGCTCAACCGCGGCCTCGAGCTGCGCATCGCCGAGCGCACGGCGGCGCTGGCGCGCCGCGGCGACGAGCTGGCGGAGAAGAGCCGCTTGCTCGAGATCGCGAACCGCCACAAGTCGCAGTTCCTGGCCAACATGTCGCACGAGCTGCGCACGCCGCTGAACGCGATCCTCGGCTTCTCGCAGCTGCTCGCGGGCAAGATGTTCGGCGACCTGAACGCGCGCCAGGAGGGCTACGTCGACGACATCTACGAGTCGGGCCGGCACCTGCTCGCGCTGATCAACGACATCCTCGATCTCGCGAAGATCGAGGCCGGACGCATGGAGCTCGAGCCGCGCGCGTTCGAGCTGCGGGCGGCGATCGACGATGCGCTCATGCTGGTGCGCGAGCGCGCGAGCCTGCACGGCGTCGAGCTGTCGTGCGACATCGACGATCGCGTGGGCGACGTCGTCGCCGACGAGCGCAAGGTGAAGCAGGTGCTCGTCAACCTGCTGTCGAACGCCGTCAAGTTCACGCCCGCCGGCGGGCGCGTCACGGTGCGCGCGCACTGGGCCGCCGACGGGCTGCGCGTCGACGTCGCCGACACCGGCATCGGCATCGCGCCCGACGATCGCGAGATCGTCTTCGAGGAGTTCCGCCAGCTCGGCGGCGACGCGTCGCACCGCGAGGGGACCGGACTGGGCCTGAGCCTGGTGCGCCGCCTCGTCGAGCTGCACGGTGGCCGCATCTGGGTGACCAGCGAGGCCGGTGCGGGATCGACCTTCACCTTCAGCCTGCCGGGGACGTCGTGCAGCGCCGGCTGATCCTGGTCGTCGAGGACGACCCACGGAGCCGGCGTCTGGTGCACGACCTGCTGGAGCACGCCGGCTACGACATCGCGGAGGCGGCGAGCGGCGAGGAAGGCGTCCGCCTCGCACGCGAGCTGTCGCCGGCGCTGGTGATCCTGGACTTCCGCCTCCCCGGCATGGACGGAATCACCGCGCTCGGCGAGCTGCGCTCGATCGATCGGTGCCGTGCGATCCCGGTGATCGCGGTGACCGCGTCGGCGATGCCGGGCGATCGGGCGCGGATCACCGCGGCCGGATTCGACGCCTGCGAGGAGAAGCCGATCGACGTCGGCCGGCTGGTCGCGACCGTGCGCCGGCTGCTCGCGTCCACCGAGCGCGCGGAGGACGCGTCGTGAGCCGGGCGCGCATCCTGGTGGTCGACGACACCCCGCGCAACGTCAAGCTGCTCGCGGATCTGCTCGAGGCGCAGGGCTACGACGTCGTGACGGCAGCGGACGGCGCGCAGGCGCTCGCCCTCTGTGGTGCGATCGACGACCGGCCCGACCTGGTGCTGCTCGACGTCGTGATGCCCGGCATGAGCGGCTACGAGGTGTGCCGGACGCTGCGCCGGCAGCCGGCCACCGCCACGCTGCCGGTGATCCTGGTGACCGCGCTCGACGCCGGGGCCGAGCGCGTCGAGGGTCTCGAGGCCGGCGCCGACGACTTTCTCAGCAAGCCGATCAGCCCGCCGGAGCTGCTGGCGCGCGTGCGCTCGTTGCTGCGCGCGAAGGATCTGCACGACACCGTGCAGCGCCAGGCGGAGCAGCTCGCGGAGTGGAACCGCACGCTCGAGCAGCGCGTCGCGGCACAGCTCGAGGAGCTCGAGCGCCTCGCCCGTCTGAAGCGGTTCTTGCCCGCGCACGTCGCCGAGCGGGTCGTCGCCGGTGACGCGCGCGATCCCCTGCAGAGCCATCGCCGCGCGATCGTGGCACTCTTCGTCGAGCTGCGCGGCTTGACGATCTTCGCCGAGACCCGCGCGCCCGACGAGGTGCTGACGGTCCTGCGCGAGCACCACGCGGACGTGGCGCAGCTGGCGGCCGAGCACGACGGTACCATCGAGCGCTTCGGCGGTGACGGCACCATGGTGGTGTTCAACGACCCGGTCGCGCAGCCCGACGCGGCGCTGCGCGCGGTGGCGCTGGCGCAGACCCTCGTCGAGCGCTCGCGCGACCTCGTCGCCCGCTGGGCAGAGCACGGCTTCGAGCTCAGCGTGGCGGTCGGCGTCGCGTCGGGCGAGGCGACCCTGGGCGCGATCGGCGTCGCGGGTCGCTCGGATTACGCGGCCCTCGGTGCGGTCACCCGGCTGGCAATCCGCTTGTGCGAGTCCGCGGCCGCGAACGAGGTGCTCGCGTCGCACGCCGTCGCGGCCGAGGTCGCTGCCCGGGTCGCCAGCGAGCCCGCGGGGGAGCTGGCGCTGCGCGGCTTTCTCCGCCCGGTGCCGGCATTCCGCATTCCGCGTCGGGAGCGCGGGCCGATGTCGACACGGTCGAGCGCGCGGCAGGCCGAGCACGTGTTCCGGTGCGAGGGCGACTACTGGAGCGTCGAGTTCGAGGGCGAGGCCACGCGGCTGCGGGACATGAAGGGCATGACCTACCTCGCGCACCTGCTGCGGCGCCCCGAGCAGGAGGTGCACGCCCTCGAGCTGTCCTCCATGCTCCGGGCGGACACGGCGTCGAGTGCAGGATTCGCGCCGGAGACCCTCGCAGGGGCGCTCGGTGACGCGGGGCCGGCCCTCGACGCCGCGGCCAAGGACGCCTACCGGACCCGGCTCGCGCAGCTCCGTGCCGCGATCGCCGAGGCGGAGGACGACAACGATGCGGCGCGCACCGGTGCGCTGCGCGACGAGGAGGAGCGGCTCGCCCGCGAGCTCGCGGCAGCGGTCGGCCTCGGCGGCCGGGATCGCCCCGTCGGTGCCGCCGCCGAGCGCGCGCGCGTCAACGTGACGCGCGCGATCTCGGATGCGGTGAAGCGCATCGCCGCCCACGCACCGCGGCTGGCGCGGCACCTCGACGCGTCCATTCGTACCGGGACCTGGTGCAGCTACCGGCCGCCACGGCCCGACGAGAACGAGTGGGACGTGTGAGACGAGGGCGGCCGTCGGCGCATGTGCCGGAGGCCAGGGCGGTCGCCGCAGCAGCTGCGCCATGCCAAAGTTCGGCTTGCGCACGAGCGCTCGCGGGACGGACAATGGCGTGTCCCGCCCGCATCTCGTCCGCCTCCCGGAGTTTCTCATGTCGTCTCGCTCCCTCCCTTCGACTCGTCGTCCCGATCGCGGTGTCGTGCTCGCCGCGCTGCTGCTCGCCGCCGCGTCCTCGGGTGTCTGCCCGCGCCCGGCGGTGGCCGTCGACCTGGCAAGCGCCGGGGCGGCGGGGGTGAGCGGGAACGGCCCGACGCAGGAGGCCGCGATCACCCCGAACGGACGCTGGGTGGTGTTCACGACGGCGGCGAAGAACCTGGTGGCGAGCGATCTCAACGGCGCGTCGACGGACGTCTTCCTGCGCGACTTGCGCGACGGGGTGACGACGCTGGTGAGCGGCAACCGCTTCGCGACGGGTACCGGCAACGGCGCGTCGCGCGATGCAGCGGTGACCGACAACGGCCGCTGGGTCGTGTTCACCAGCGATGCGGACGATCTCGTCGGCAACGACGGCAACGGCGTGGCGGACGTGTTCGTGCGCGACCTGCAGACCGGGACGACGACGCTGGTGAGCGTCAAGCCCGACGGCTCGGGCAGCGCGACCGGCGCCTCGGGAACGCCGTCGATCAGCGCGAACGGTCGCTGGGTCTCGTTCTCGAGCGTCGCCGAGGATCTGGTCGCGAACGACGGCAACGGGCAGGAGGACGTGTTCGTGCGCGACCTGCAGACCGGCACGACGTCCCTGGTCAGCATCGACCGGCAGGGCTCGTCGAGCGGCACCGGACGGTCGTACGCGCCGGTGCTGACGCCGAGCGGTCGCACGGTGGCCTTCGTCAGCAACGCGAACGACCTGGTCGCCGACGACGACAACGACGCCTTCGACGTCTTCCTGCGCGACCTGAACGCCGGCACGACGACGCTGGTGAGCATCGGGCGCGACGGCGTGGGCGGCGGACGCACCGACTCGTGGGGGCCGATCGTCACCCCCAACGGCCGCTACGTGGTGTTCAACAGCGCCGCCAAGAACCTGGTGTCGGGCGATCGCAATCAGGCGAGCGACGTCTTCCTGCGCGACCTCCGCCAGGGCACGACGACGCTGGTGAGCGTGTCGCGCAACGGCAAGCGGACGGGCAGCGGCGCCTCGGAGGCGCTCGGCGTCGCGGCGAGCGGGCGCTACGTGCTGTTCACCTCCGTAGCCGACAACGTCGCCCCCGGCGACCGGAACCAGACCGACGACGTCTTCCTGCGCGATCTGCGCGACGGCGTGACCAAGATCGTCAGCGCCAATGCCAATGGCCGCAGCGCCAACGGAGCCTCGACGACGGGGTCGCTCAGCAGCGACGGCCGCTTCGTCTTGTTCACGAGCCGCGCGACGAACCTGGTCACCACACCGGTGTCAGGGCTCGGAGACGTCTACCGGCGCGACGTCGTCGACGGCGTGACCGTGCTGGCGAGTGCTTCGGGGGCGGCGACCGCGGGCGCGGACGGCCCCTCGGAAAGCGTCGCGATCACTCCCGACGGTCGTTTCGGCCTGTTCTCGAGCACGGCGTCCGACCTCGCGGATGCCGACGCGAATGGGGCACTGGAGGACGTCTTCCGCGCCGGCTTCTGACGAGCCGTTGTCGGCGCCTCCCGCCGGCGATCCTCGACACCCCGCAAATGTCGGCGGGTGCTGCGGCTGCGCTCAAGATGGACAAAATTCGGGTCGATGATCTGCACAGCGATGTTGGACCAGACACTCGTCACGAAGGCAGCGGCTGCAGTCGAGCCGCTCCCGCCGACGGTCAGCCGGCTCGCCTCGGCCATGGGGCGCGAGGACTACGGTCTGCGCGAGATCGAGCAGATCATCGCCTACGACCCGGTGCTCACGGGACGGCTCCTGCGCATCGCGAACTCGGCGGCGCTGAGCACCGGAGCCCCGATCGCGACGGTGCGTGCGGCGATCCTGAAGATCGGCGCGGGTCGCGTGCTCTCGTACGCGCTCAGCGGGCCGCTCAGCAAGCAGCTGCAGCGGCCCATCGCGGGCTACGGGCTGGGGCAGGGCGTCCTCTGGCGCCACCTGGTCGCGTCGGCGCTCGCGGTCGAGCTGATGGACGGGGTGACCAAGCAGCGCGTTCCGTCGGAGGCGTTCGCGGCGGCTCTGCTGCACGACCTCGGACAGGTGGTCATGGCGCAGTTCCTCGACCCGCGCCTGCTGCAGCTGATCCAGCTCGCGAAGGAGCAGGGGATGTCGAGCCGCGAGGCCGAGGTGGAGATCCTCGGCGTGCATCAGGGCGAGGTCGGCGCACTGGTCGCGCAGGAGTGGAAGCTGCCCGACCGCATCGTGCGTGCGATCGCGTACGCCGGCACCACGGTGAACGGCGAGGACATCCTGTACGACTTCGTCCACCTCGGCCACGTGCTCGCCGGGCGGGTCGGTGAGTATCCCGGCATGCCCGCGTGCGAGCTCGAGATCGAGCCCGACGTCGCGCAGCGTGTCGGGCTCGCCGCGGAGAGCGTCGACCCGCTGCTCGAGCGCATCGAAGAGCGCCTGGGCGAAGTGCTGCGCATCTACGCCGCCTGAGCGCGCGACGTCGCGCTCTCAGGCTCTGCTCGTGACGTCGTCGGCTGCGCTTGCCTGAAGCGGCGGCGACCGCTTGGATCGGCCGATGCTGCGCATCGTCGCCGACGAGAACATCCCCCTCGCACGCGAGGCCTTCGGTGCGTTCGGCGACGTCGTCCTCGCGCCGGGGCGAAAGATCGACCGTGCGATGCTCGCCGATGCCGACGTGCTCGTGGTGCGCTCGGTGACGCGCGTCGACGAGGCGCTGCTCGATGGCAGCCGCGTACGCTTCGTCGGCACCGCGACCATCGGCACCGACCACGTCGACCTCGCGGCGCTCGCGCGACGCGGCATCGCGTTCTCGGCCGCACCGGGCTGCAACGCGCGCAGCGTCGCCGAGTACGTGGTCGCAGCCCTGCTCGCGCTCGAGGTCGACCTCGGCCGCGAGCTGCGTGGCGCGACGATCGGCGTGGTCGGCGTCGGCAACGTCGGCAGCCGGGTCGCGACGCTCGCGCGAGCGCTCGGCATGCGTGTGCTGCTCTGCGATCCACCACGGGCCGAGCGCGAGGCCGGCTTCGCCGGCGTGTCGTTCGGCGTGGTCGTGCGCGCGGCCGACGTGCTGACGTTCCACGTCCCGCTGGAGCGCGGCGGCGACCACCCGACGCGGCATCTCCTCGATGCCGAGGCGATCGAGCAGCTCCGTCCCGGTGCGATCGTCTTCAACAGCTCGCGCGGCGGCGTGCTCGACGACGACGCGCTCGCGATCGCGTGTGCGGCCGGTCGCGCGGACGCCGTGCTCGACGTGTGGGAGGCGGAGCCGCGCCCGTCCGCGGCCATGCTCGGCGTCGTTCGCTTCGCGACGCCGCACATCGCCGGCTACTCGCTCGACGGCAAGCTCGCGGGAACGCGCATGATCGCGGCGGCGCTGGCGGCATTTCTCGGCGCCCCCGCGCCGCCGGCCGAGACGTTCCACGTGCCGGTCGCAGCGCCGTTCCTCGAGGTACACGCGAGCGGCCGCGCTGCGGTGCGCACGGCGGTCGAGCGGGTCTACGACCTGCGCGCCGACGACGCGCGCATGCGGGCCGCGCTCGCCGATGCCGGTGGCGTGCCGGAGGCGCGCGGGGCGGCCTTCGACCGGCTGCGGCGCGACTATCCGGTGCGCCGCGAGTTCGCCGGACACGAGGTCCGCGGCGTGGTCGACGCGGACGCGCGTGAGACCCTCGCGGCGCTCGGCTTCGACGTCGTCTGACACGGCGGGCGGGTGGCCGCGGCGCCGTTGCTCTGGTACGACGCTCGCCCGGCATGACGAAGCTCGACGCTTCCGGAATGGAGCATTGGCGGCGGCACGGATGGGTCTGGCTGCGCGGGGTGCTCGACGCACGCGAGGTTGCGGACCTGCGTCGCTGGACCGACGAGATCGCCGCCTGGCCCGAGACGCCCGGCGCCTGGATGCGCTACTACGAGCGCCCAAGAGCCTGCCCGGGACCAAGCTCCTCGCGCGGATCGAGAACTTCATGCCCTATCATCCGGGCCTCGCCGGGCTGTTCGGCAGCGCGCGCTGCCTGGAGCTGCTCGAGCAATGCTGCGGCGAGCCCGTCGTCCTGTTCAAGGACAAGATCAACTTCAAGGCGCCGGGCGGTGCGGGCTTCGCCGACCACCAGGACGCGCCGGCCTACGTGAACTTCGGCGTCGATCACCAGCTCACCATGATGGTGCCGGTCGACCCGTTCACCGAGGAGAACGGCTGCCTCGAGATCGCGCTCGACGCCTGTGCGCGCGTCTTCTTGCCGCACCACCCCGACGGCACGTTGAAGGCCGAGGTGATGGCTGGCCTGGAGGTGGTCCCGCTGCTCGCCGAGCCGGGTGACCTGATCGTGTTCGACGCCTGGGCGCCGCACCGCTCGGGTGTCAATCGCTCGTCGGCGCCGCGCCGCTCCTACTACTTGACGTTCAATCCGGCGTCCGCCGGCGACCATCGTGCGGAATACTATGCGCGCAAGCGCGAGTGCTTCCCGCCCGAGTACGAGCGCGAGCCGGGCGTCGACTACGCCGAGCGCGGCCGCCAGTTCAACCTCGCCAACCCGTTCGACTGACGCGGGCGCGGCGTCCGCCGCCGCTCGCCGTACGTTGCGTGCACGACGCTCCTGCGCGCGCCCGCGCTCCAACCGAAAGCCAAGGAGGACATCGACATGAGTGACATCCGTTACGACGGCCGCGTGGCCGTGATCACCGGCGCCGGCGGCGGCCTCGGCAAGACCTACGCCCTCGAGATGGCGCGCCGTGGCGCGAAGGTCGTGGTCAACGACCTCGGCGGCAAGGCCGACGGCACCGGCGCGGGCCACAGCATGGCCGACCAGGTCGTCGAGGAGATCAAGAAGGCGGGCGGCGAGGCGGTCGCGAACTACGACTCGGTGTCCACGCCCGAGGGAGGCGAAGGAATCATCCAGTCGGCGCTGAGCGCGTTCGGCCGCGTCGACGTCGTGGTCAACAACGCGGGCATCCTGCGCGACAAGACGTTCCTCAAGCTGACGCCGGAGGAGCTCGGCATCGTGCTCGACGTGCACCTGAAGGGCGCGTTCTACGTCTCGCAGCCGGCCTTCCGCGCGATGAAGGAGAAGGGTTACGGCCGCTTCATCTTCACGTCGTCGGCGGCGGGCATCCTCGGCAACTTCGGGCAGACCAACTACGGCGCGGCCAAGATGGGCCTGGTCGGGCTGATGAACGTGCTCTCGGTCGAGGGCGCCAAGTACAACATCAAGTGCAACGCGATCGCGCCGACCGCGCGCACGCGCATGACCGAGGAGCTGCTCGGACCGCTGGCGCCGCTGCTCGATCCCGAGACCGTGACGCCGCTGGTCGTGTACCTCGGATCGGAGGCCTGCGAGCTGACGCACGAGATCTTCTCGGTCGGCGGCGGCCGCTTCGCGCGCATGTTCATCGGTCTGACCCCGGGCTGGGTGGCCGACGGCGGCCAGAAGGTCAGCGCGGAAGACGTGCAGTCGCACATCGAGCAGATCCGCAACCCGGAGGGGTACACCATCCCGGCGAACATCACCGACGAGCTGCGCATCTTGTCGAAGGTCCTGAAGGCC
>JAIEPK010000078.1 GCA_019749875.1 Candidatus Binatia bacterium
GCCACGCGCACCCGCCGCCGAGGTCGGGCGCGACGACGCGCACGACACCGCCAGCGCCGCCGTGCCCGTGAGCAGCAGCGCGACCGCGAGCGCGCGCCCGATGGCCGCCGTGCGCTTCAACCGCCGCACAGCTCGCGCAGCTGCTTCGCGTTGACCACCAGGTCGCGGCCGCGCCGCACGACGAGACCCGTATCGGCGAACTCGGCGAGCGTCTTGGTCACACGCGCGCGCGACAGCCCGGTCAGCTCGGCGATCTCCTCGTGCGTGAGCCGGATCTTGAGGAGGCGTCCGTCCGCGTCCACCACGCCGAAGCCGTCGGCGACGTCGAGCAGGCCGAGCGCGAGCTTGCCGCGCAGGTCCAGCGTCAAGAGCTTCACCGTGCGCACGAACGTGCGCGAGAAGTAGTCCAGCGTGCCGCGCGTCATGCTCTGGATCACCGCCGGCGGCAGATCGGTCACGATGGTCTGGAAGGTCGGCACGTCGATCGCGGCGGCGCGGATCGGCGTCAAGGCGCTCGCCGTGTCGAGCCGGCGCTCGCCGACGACCATGTAGCTGCCGAGCAGCGAGCCCGGCTTCGCGAGCGTGACCAGCACGCGGCGTCCCATGCCGCCCGGGATCGACAGCTTCGCGACCCCGTCGAGCAGCCAGTACAGACGCACCGCAGAGCTGCCGTCGCGGTAGATGACGCGACCACGTGGGAACGTCACCAGCTCGGCGGACGACAGCAGCCGCTCGATGCTCGCATCGGGCCAGCCGAGCCGGCGGAGCCCCTGCGCGAGCTTGCGCGCACGTCGCGGATCCTCGACGAGCCGTGGTGCCTTCGTCTGCTGCGTCTGCGTACGGGCCATGTGCTGCGCCCCCACCCTCTCCTACTCGGTCGCCTGCGCGAGCAGGCGACCGAGCTTCTCGCCCTGCTTCTCGCGATCGAACTCGTCGATGGTCGCCGCGTCGGGCTCGACGACGAGACGTCCGGCGCGGAAGTCGTCGACCAGCGTCTCGAGCGTGCGCCGGATGGCGTCCGTGTCGCGCGGGTCCACGACGCGGCCGAGCCGCGCACGCTCGAGGATCGACGCCGTCTCGCCGGGAATCGTCAGCGCGAGGATCGGCTTCCGCGTGTACAGATACTCGCACATCTTGCCCTGGATCTTGATCGCGCCCGAGTCCTCGCGCGGCACCTGGAACAGCATGAGCACCGTCGAGTCGGCGACGTACTGCACGCTCTCGGAGTGCGGCTTGAACGGGTGGAAGCGGATCACGTCGCCGAGATTCTCGCGCGCGATGAAGTCGTCGTAGAGCGGCTGGCGCTTCGCACCGACGAAGTTCACGCGCAGGATCGCGCGCGCGTCGGGGCGTGCGTTCACGAGGTCGCGCAGCGCCGTCAGGAAGGGCATCAGGTCGAAGAGCGTCTCGACGGTGCCGGTGACGGTGAAGTGCAGCAGCCCGGGCTCGAGGAACTTCGGCTCGCGCGTCACGTGCGCGAAGTCCTCGGGGTCGAAGCCGTTGGTGATCACGGCCACTTTTTCCGGCGGGCACCACGGGTACTTGTTCAGGAAGTCGCGACGGGTCGCCTCGGTGGTGACGACGACGGTGCTCGCGCGGGTGAAGATCTCCTTCTCCCACGCGTCCTCCCTCGCCTTTCGCCGGGGGTTGCCGGGATACCACTGCTTGCGGCGCGGACCGTCGGTCCACGGGTCGCGCATGTCTGCGATCCACGGCACGCCGAGCTTCCGCGCCAGTGCTGCCGCCAGCACGTTCACCGAGTTCGGCGGCGAGGTCGAGAAGATCACGTCCGGACGCTCGCGGCGCGCGATCGCGAGCGAGCGCAGGTAGGCAGCACCGGCCCAGACGATCTGCGGATCCGGGACCATCAGGCGCGACCAGACGAAGTTGCCGACCGCGCCGAGCTGGCCGTGACGCTTGACGCGCGCCTCGCGCTCGGTGCGTCCGACGGTCGCGACCTCGGCCTCGTCGGCACGCGCCTCGCTCGCGCGCACCTCGCTCGCGCTCTTGCCGGCGCCGCCCTTGCCGCCACCGCCGCGCAGGCGCTTCGCCATACCGGCGATCTGCGACTCGAGGCCCTCCCACTCGACGGTCGGCGTGCGGTAGACCTGCACGCCCGGCGGAACGTCGCGCGCGAGGCCCTGATCCTTCACCGGCGCGTACGGGTTCAGCACCGTGTGCACGACGGGCCGCCAGCCGTGGCGGGTCAGGTACTTGACGAACTTGGTGACGCGCTGGACGCTGACCCCACCCTGTGGCGGCCAGCGGTAGGTCAGCACGAGCACCGTGCGGCCGCGCCCGGCGGCGGATCTCGGATCACGCATCTCGACGGCGCGCGCGGGATCGCCGGCGGTGGATCCGTCGGAAAGAATGCCGGTGTTCGGAGCGGTCATCTGCGATTCGAGCTTTCCTGAAATCCCCGCCGCGAGCCAACCTTCGCCCCCGTGCTCGCGGCGCCCCGGGGAAAGAGCTCGATTTGTGCCCGCGGGCACAGCGCCGCGCCTTCTCTCGCACGGCCCGCGGTCGTAGTATATGAGGCGTCGCGCACGCGGAGGCAAGCAGGAAGCGTGCGGCGGCGCGGAGGACGACGCTTGGAACGGGAGATCTTGCTCAGCGGCATCGGCGGCCAGGGCGTGCAGCTCGCGGCGAAGATGCTGGCGCACGCCGGCATGGTCGAGGGCCGGCACGTCATGCAGTTCAGCATGTTCATGGGCACGATGCGCGGCGGCTCGAGCGACTGCACGGTGGTCGTGGCCGACGCGCCGGTCGAGGCGCCGCCGGTGGTCCCGCACGCGTGGGCCGCGATCGCGATGCACCCGTCCGAGCTCGGCGCGATCGAGCGCAAGCTCCGGCCCGGCAGCCTCGTGCTCTACAACCGCACGCTGCTCACGGAGCCCGCAGCGTCGTGTCGTCCCGACTGCCGCTGGGAGCCGATCGACGCGGGACGCATCGCGAGCGAGCTCGAGTACGGGCAAGGCCAGAGCCTGGTCGCGCTCGGCGCGTTCTGCGCGCTCACCGGGATCGTGTCGCCGGACGCGCTGAAGCAGGGTCTCGAGCAGCTGCTGCCGCCGTACCGGCACCAGACCATCCCGATCAACGTCGACTGCCTCGCCGCGGGCGCGCGCGCGGTCGCGGATCGTGCCGGCAGCGTCGCCGCGTGGAGCGCGGCTCCGTCCACCGGGGGACATTGAGCATGGCAAAGTCCATCGGCACCGTCGTGATCGACGCCGAGCGCTGCAAGGGCTGCGAGCTGTGCATCCCCGTCTGTCCACCGCGCGTGCTCGAGATGTCGGTCGCCGTGAACGCGATCGGCTTCCGCTACCCGCTGCTGCGCGACGGCTGCACCGGCTGCGAGCTGTGCGCCGAGATCTGTCCGGACTACTGCTTCGACGTGTACCGCAGCGTCAAGCACGACGACGCGGTGTCGGGGGTGAGCGCATGAGCACGGACGCGACGCGGTCCGGCGGCACGGCACCGATGCGGGCGTTTCTCGAGGGCGGTCACGCGCTCGCGGAGGGCGCGATCCAGGCCGGGTGCCGCTTCTACTGCGGCTACCCGATGACGCCGTCGACCGAGGTCCTCGAGTACATGGCGCGCCGCATGCCCCAGGTGGGCGGGGTGTGCATCAACGTCGAGGCCGAGATCGAGGGCATCAACATGGTGTGGGGGGCCACCGGCGGCGGCGTGCGCTCGATGATCGCGTCCACGACCAACGGCATGAGCCTCATGCAGGAGTCGATGTCCGAGATGGTGCTCGGACGTGTGCCCGCGGTGATCGTCAACATGGGCCGCGGGCAAGGCGACTACTTCCAGTGCACGCGCGGCGGCGGGCACGGCTCGCACCGCATGATCGTGCTCGCTCCCGGCAGCGCACAGGAGGCGGTCGACACCGCGTATCGCGCGTTCCACCTCGCCGAGAAGTGGCGTCATCCCGTGCTGATCTACGGCGACTTCATGCTGAGCCACACGTCGGAGACCGTGACCTTCGCGCCGCCGCCCGACACGCTCGCGGCGCTGCCCGCGAAGACCTGGGTCACCGACGGCGCGCGCGGGCGCAAGCCGCGACTCTTGACGTCGCTCGGCATGCGCCTCGAGGGCGAGAGCGGCAGCGGTCCGGCCGAGATCGGTCCCGGTGGACACTCCGGCACCGACACCACGCGCCCTATGCGCGACGCCGTCGCGCGCCACCGCGAGATCGCGGCGGTCGAGACGCGCGTCGAGACCGCGTGGCTCGACGACGCCGAGCTGGTCGTGACCGCGTTCGGCATCCTCGGCCGCTTCGCGCGCTACGCCGCGAAGCTCGCGCGCGAGGAAGGCATGAAGGTCGGCTACGTGCGGCCGTACACCCTGGTGCCGTTTCCGTACGACACCTATGCGGAGATCGGCGCGCGCGGCATCCCGGTCGCGGTGTTCGAGAACAACGCCGGGCAGATGGTGCAGGACGTGCGCCTCGGCGTCGAGGGACGCGCGCCCGTGCACTTCATCGGCGAGATCTCGATGGACGGCTCGGGCTTCGGCGTCGGACCGAAGATCGACGCGCTGCACGTGCTCGAGAAGCTGCGCGAGGTCCACCCGCGGCGCGGTGCAGCGTGAGAACGCGATCAGCCGAGAACGCGCAACGCGCCGAGTCGGGAAAAATCCCGATCGTGGGTCACCAGCGCCTCCGCATTCACGGCGATGGCACTCGCGGCCTGTACGGCATCAGGCAGCTTGAGCTTCGAGGCTGCGCGAAGCCGCGCCGCACTCGCCGCGATTTCCGACGTCAGCTCGATCACGTACCAGGAGGTGAGCACCGCCCGGTAGCGCTCCGCGAGAGCCTCATCCCCCGCCAGCAGCGGACCGGTGAGGACCTCGGCGATGGTGATCGTCGTCACGGCGAACGCGATCTTGCCGCTGGCGTGCCGGTCGAAGAGCGGCCTGAACCGGCGAGCAAGGGTCGCGTGCCCCTCGAGGAAATAGATGATCGGGGCGCTGTCGACCACGACGAGGGCACCGTCCTCGAGCTTCGCGGTCGCTATCGACTCCATTCGTCACGCAGGCGGCGAACGGCGGTTGCGACGTCGCGTCCCCACATTCCCTTGCCGGAGCCCAGCAAGGGAACGAGCGGGCTCTGCCGAGCACCGGCGGCGCTGCTTGCGGGAACGAGAGCTGCGACCGACCGGCCATGCCGCGTGATGATGGTGGAGCGGCCCTGCTCGGCGTCGGCCAGCAGCCTAGGAAGCTGCGCACGCGCATCTTCGGCACCACGCTGCTGCATCTTGCCCATGCGACAGTACCGTACAGACCGTACGGCCATCCGTCAATCCGCGCGGGCTCGGCGGCCAGCCGGGGCGCGTACGGCGAACACGAGAGGGGCATCATGAGCGAAGCCGTCACCGGCGATCCGCCCGCATCCACCGTGGAGTCTGGAATGGAACGTGTCTTCACGCGCTCCCCGCTGCTCGGCACGAGCACGCACTCGCTCTGCCCCGGCTGCGGTGAGCCCAACGCCGTCCGCGTCCTGATGGAGAGCATCGAGGAGATGGGCGAGCGCGAGAACACCGTCTGCGTGCTCGGCATCGGCTGCTACACCGCGTTCGCAGCACTCATGGACGTCGACTGCCAGCAGGCGATGCACGGCCGCGCACCGGCACAGGCAACGGGCTTGAAGCGCGTGCTGCCCGACCGCCTCGTGTTCACGCTGCAGGGCGACGGCGACATGATCACCGAGGGCCTGCAGGAGGTGATCCACGCCGCCGCGCGCGGCGAGAAGATCACCGCGATCTGCCTCAACAACGCGGCCTTCGGCGAGACCGGCGGCCACATGACGGCGACCAGCGTGATCGGCCAGCGCACGAAGAGCACGCTCGAGGGCCGCAGCCCCGAGCGCCACGGCTACCCGATCCGCCTGCCCGAGATGCTGGTCGGCTTCGAGGGCGTGGCCTATCTCGCGCGCGGCACGGTGCACACCCCGGCCGGCGTCAAGAAGACGAAGAAGCTCCTGCGCGCGGCGCTCGAGACGCAGCGGCGAGGGCTCGGATTCTCGCTCGTGGAGGTCGTGACGATGTGCCCGACGGGTTGGTTCACGGCGCCGGGCGACGGGCCGAAGTTCCAGCAGGAGAATCTACTGCCGGTGTTCCCGGTCGGCGAGCTCAAGCGGCCGCGCGACTTGACGGCATAGGCAGCGGATAGGCGCGATAAACGCCCTCTTTCACATAACGCGAGATTATCGGACATCGCGCCCACCCGAGCGGCCCCCGCCCGGCGCCCGCAAAGTACGGCGCACTCCATGGCCGCATACAACGCGCGTGTCTTCGCCGCTCGTCACCCGGAGGAAGTCGCAGCGATCGTGCTGATCGATGGATCGCACGAGGACGAGGTCAGCAAGCTGCCGTCCGAGACGCTTGCGGCGGCCGGGCCGATGATTCGCGTGATCGACCTCTGTGCGCTCATCGCACCGCTAGGGCTCTATCGCATTGCGGGTCGATTGGGATGGCTCGAACCATTTCACCAGTTTTCCAAGCTGCCTCCCGAGACGCGCAGGGCGGCGGAGGCCGCTGCCCTCCAGAGTGGATTCTGCGCATCGGTGCTGCAGGAGATCCTAATGGCGCCGCGCAGCGCGGCGCAGGCCGCCGCCGCCAGGATCCCGAGTGACATTCCCCTCGTCGTCGTGACGAGCGACCGTGCCAGAGAGGATCCGGACAAGGACGGCCAGGGCTCGGCCTTCGCTGCGCTCGCACGCGATCTCGCCTCCATGTCCTCCGACAGCATCATCGTACCGGCACACGGATCTGGCCACTATATTCAACTTGACAGGCCGCAGCTGGTAGCCGAGACGGTCGTCAAAACCGTCGAAGCGGTACGGCGGAACCGAGCGGTCGCGGAGTTCTTCGAGGCCGGACCAGGGCATGCGGCCCTCGATCGGGTAAATGAACCAGATGGAAGGCGGGGCGCGGTGGCACCTGAGAACGTCTCGACATCGAATTCAGCCGACGCGCGCAGCCTCGAACCATCGGCCATTCAGTGCGGCATCCGGTCTGGAGGCATGTTACCCGAAGGCGTCCCCTCATCGAGCCGCTGAACCGGGTTCGCTGAACCGGGCTCATTTTGGAGCAGCACACGGTGTCGTCGATAGCCACCAACCCGGACCGGAAACCCAGCAGCTTTCGTCGCGATCTCCGTCGCGACGGAGAGAGCGCACCCGGAACTGCTCCCAGCGCTGGAACGCAGCTGCGAGTGCGGCTGCCGTCTGCGAGTCTCGCGCACCCTGGCAAGGGAAGAAGGCCGCCGGACAAAGGTAGGCGGCCGAATATTCGGATCCGAGAGGCTCGATCTTGAACATCCCGCCGAGCCCCCAATCCGGGGTCAGCGGGACAACCAGACGTCCCCCAGGTCGAAGCGCGTCCAGCCAAGCATCAGGCAAATCCGAGGCCCCTGCGTTGACGTAGATGATATCGCACGCGGGAAAGGCATCTCCTGCTCCTGACTTCGCGTGCACTTCTACCCAAGGTCGGTCGCTCAGACTCACTTGAGCACGGCTTGCGAGATCGCCCTCGACTTCGAACGCGTCGACTCGACCCGTAGGCCCCACGATATCCGCGAGAATCGCCGTATAGTAACCAGTTCCGCACCCAATATGTACGGCAGCCTCACCGGGGCGAGCCCCTAGGGAGGTTAGGCAGAGGGCATGGAGGCTCGGCTCTCCGTTGTTGATCAGCCGATCTTCTGCGAGCGGAACAACGACGTCCTGATAGAGGTACGCGAAGTCTGCAGATGGCGTCTCCACGTAGCCGCTCGCTGTGAAAATCTTCCACGGGCCGCTCCCAACGAAGCACTCACGCTCTACCCGAGCGAACGCTTCGAGAACGGAAGCCGAGCTGGGGCCGTACCTCCCGGTCACGAGCTTCGCGTAGTACTCCCGGACCGATCGAAGGTCTGCAGCATCACCCTTCATGTGTCACTCCTTCTCGTCGCCCGATGGCGACGCACCTCGCGATCTCTCCTGGCCGATTCTTCCCCCGGGAGTCTCCGCTTGGCGAAACGCCGGGCCGAGTTCACGGCGGATAGGCGCGATAAACGCCCTCTTTCACATAACGCGAGATTATCGGACATCGCGCCCACCCGAGCGGCCCCCGCCCGGCGCCCGCAAAGTACGGCGGTGGACCGGAACCGAGGTCGAGGGTACGAACGCCGCATGTTGTCTCACGAATAGCAGCGGCGGAACCGCAGTGTATGGTGTGTGTGCGGACCCCGGAGGGATTGGCAACGCTTGTTGCGCGCCGGGCACTGGGACGGGACTAGGAGGAATGTGCGAGACTCAGAATTGTGCGACTCGCGCCGGCGGCTGCGGCCATGCGCTAACGACCACCGCCCCGTGGCCGGGCAACACTCGCACCGCGCAGGTGGACTTCAGACTCAATACCGATTTGTCATCGACTGGTCTCTCGGCATGCAACAATGTCCTGGAGCATGTGGCGCTGTTCCCCATAGCGCACATGCAATGCCATGCGGGGGTTCAGACGATCTTAGTCCGTGCGGCAGGAGACGCGGGCTATCTCCTCCAGATCGTGATCGGAGACGATCCGGTTCCAGGAGTGTGCGCACCGTCTGCCTGTACGTGTGACTTTGGCTGCTCTGGGAGCGGCTGCCTAAGTAACGCCGTGTTCATTAGCGGTGTGGACCCAACCCAAGTGTACAGAATCACCGGCGAGACCCGAAAAGTTGGAACATCGGGCGGCAAGGATGTTATACAGGCTACAGGAAGTATCAGTGGGCCGGGCGTCCCCCATACGACGATCCCGACGGTGCAGTTCCGCGTGAATCCCGGATGGTACAATGGTGATCTCCAGAGCTTCTGGTTTGGCGGGATTCGGGCCGCTGGACAGCGAACTGCGTTCGTTAATCAGTTTGTCGGGACTGCCAATTAGGTCGGGGACTCGCCTGGGGCATGTCGGCCGAGGTCGAGAGGTGCGGGCATCACCGAGCGCTGCAATGAAGGCAAGGAGGCCTCCATTGCAGCGCTGCGCCATCTGTTTAGGGTACGGCGCACACCACGCGGCGGGTGATGGCACCAGGCGCTCGATCGGCCGCCACTAGCACGGGGCTCGATGAGCGCGGTGAGGTGTCCCGCAAGCAGCTTATGGAACGCGCGGGGGCGGGCATGGTGTGCGACGGGCGGCAGATTCCACTCGATGCGGACATCGGCCACGGGATCCCACGCGAATCTACGCCCGATTAGAAGCGCTCCCATCGCTCGTCTGTGGCGAACGGGCGGACTTTCCTTCGTGTTTCCAGCTAATGTCGTAGGGGCGTTCGATTTGGCCGTTAACGCCCTCCCGTGTCGCGGTGCAGCTTGCCTCAGGCTCGCTTGGGAAGCCCCGGACAGAGGCGCAAACCCGTGAGTTTGACATTCAACGGATCCCGGATGTAACTGAAGCCCGCATCCGGCAGTGAGGCCTTCCGTGTGGGGTTCTGGACATCTCGCGGTGGCGCGAGCTTTGGTCGACAAGTTGGTCGCGGTGAGATGAACTCAGACTGACCTGCCTGGGTTCTCTGGACCACTCGATTATTGAGAGTCGGCCCCTGTCGGCTGGGTTGTCGTCCTGATGTTCTCCGTCTTGAACTCCATCGGGGTCAAGTAGTCCAGGCTCGAGTGCGGCCGGACCTCGTTGTAGTGCTGCCGCCAAGTCTCGATGATCGGCACGGCTTCGTGGCGGTTCCGGAACCACTCCATGCTCAGGCACTCGTCGCGGAACTTGCCGTTGAAGCTCTCGTCGTGGCCGTTCTGCCACGGCTTGCCGGGATCGCTCAGCACGCAGTCGATTCCCGCGTCGGTAAGCCAGCGCAGGATCGCTCGCGAGACGAACTCCGGACCGTTGTCGCTTTTCAGCGCGCGCGGCGCGCCGTGGATGCTGATCAGCTTGGCGAGGACCTCGATCACGCGCGCCGACCGAATACTGCCTGCGACGTCGATCGCGAGCGCCTCGCGCGTGTACTCGTCGATCACCGTCAGGCACTTCAGCTGCTGGCCGTTGGCGCACGCGTCGAACACGAAGTCGTATGCCCAGACCTGGTTCGGTCCCGTCGGTGCGGTCGCCTTCGGCCGAGAGGCGGCAGCACGTCGCCGCGGCCGCTTCTTGGGCACCTGCAGCTTCGCGTTCCGCCACAGGCGATACGCCCGGTCGTTGCTCATCCGGTGGCCGTCGCGGCCGAGGAAGACGCGGATCCGGCGGTAGCCGTAGCGAGGATACTGCCGCGCGAGATCGACCATCTTCGTCACGGCGGCGGCGTCCTTCGCCGCCTTCCTCGACTCGTAGCGGAGTCCCGACCTTGCCGTCCGGAGTAGCGCGCACGCTCGTCGTTGCGAGAGACCGCGCGCCGAAGCGTACGCGACCTGCTGGCGTCGAGCGCACGCGCTCACCATTTTTTTGCCGCGATCTCCTTCATCACCTCGATCTCGAGATCACGCTCGGCGACGAGCTTCTTCAGGCGGCTGTTTTCCTGCTCCAGCACACGCAGCCGCTTCGTCTCGTCCGCCGTCATCGTTCCGAAGCGCTTCCGCCAGACGTAGATCGTCTGCTCGCTGAGGCCGTGCTTCTTCGCCACGTCCGCCACCGGGGACCGGTCGGCCTCCCTGAGGATCTTCACCATCTGCTCGTCGCTGTACCTGCTCTTTCGCATCTCGCTCTCCGTCGCTGTCGCCGGAGAGGCAGATTCTCACGTCTCACGTGGTCCGAAAAACGCCGGGCAGGTCAAGACCGTCCCAAGCGCTGTCCTCTCTCGCCTGTGACGCCGACGTCGGCGCTAGCCGGGAGTCACGGAATTGGGCTAACGCCCAGACTGTTTTCGGCTTGAAGGACAAGGCAGGTATTGAGCGGCGTCCTTTCGTTGCTCTTCTCAGTCTGCGCGCAGCAATCGGGCTCGCGGCGCTCCTTTCTGCCGCGATAATCCTATTGCTTCAACGCTATTCGTTCACCTTCGTCGATGAAGGAGGCAATCTGTATTTCGGCCTCCGGCTCTCGCAGGGAGCCACTCTTTACAGGGATGTCTTCACGCATCATTTCCCATTTCCATATTACTTCGTCGCGATAGCCATACAGGTTGGAGGCCGGTCCATCGGGGTAGTACGAAGCGCAACGATTCTCTTTCAACTGGTGTGTTTTGCGTTGATCGTGTGGCGTACGCGCTACTACCTTTCGACTGGCCTCGCCGCTCTTGTATGGAGTATCGTGGCGTATCTGTACTTTGGGAATCTCGTACTCTACGATGTCTTTAAGGGGGCGGCACTCCTAGTAGTCTTTGCGGTCTCGCTTAGTATCGTTCTGAAGCGAACCCCGCAGCTGACGGCGGACGCCGTTGTGCTCGGCGTGATGTCAAGTATTGCAGTCCTCAGCGATCCTTACAGCACTTATTCGGTAGGTCTCGCCTTGGCAATGCTGTGGGACGCTCGCGGGGCCAGTGGCGCGCGACTGCTGCCCCGAATAGTAGCAGTTGGCGGCATTATTGGTGGGCTCTATGCATTGCATCTACTGACGACGGGAACCATCCACTATTTTTGGTCGTCGGCCATTGCTTACAATTGGAATACATATTTAACATTTGCTTCGGACTCGACGTTCCCTTGGGCTCGGTTCCTGCAGAAGCTGTTGATTGGTAACGATATCTTCGACGCGCGATGGCTCCGTCTCGCGCCGGCGCAGAGCATCGAGTGGCCAAACCAAGCGCCCGACCATTGGCTGTTTACTGGTTTCCTCTATCGTGCGGCGGTCCTGGTCGCAGCTTTGGATCTCGTTCGATGTAAACGCTATCGCGCGGCGATCTTTGTCTACCTATGGAGCGTCATTCTGGCGACGCTGCGCGGCGAGGTTCGCTATCATGGGATTGCGTTCGTCCTCACTGGACTCTTTCTGGCCTCTGCGATGGCGAGCCGCGAGTTGGACTCCCCCGATGCTCCAGCTCCGAGGCTGTTCCTGTCGGGATTCAGCAGGCTTGGGCAGTTCGGATTGGCCGTCGGATTGATATGGTTGGCGGTCTGCTGCGGAACAACCACGATTCGCCAGTGGGAAAACAGAACCTATGACGCCACCTTTCTCCCGTACGAGAAGCAGGTCGATCTCATCAATCGGCTTAGTTGCGGGCGATCCGACGTGCGCTTCAGCTACCTCCCATGGGATCTGACGTTGAACTTCTTCGCAGACCGGCAGCCCGTTGGTCGTTACGGATACCTCTTCCCTTGGGTACTAGAGGACGGCCTCCCGGACATTATTGGTGGGCTACAGGATCGCGAAGCGATAGTCGCGCTGGATCTTGAGGGTCGCCTGGGGCCGTTTGAGAACAAGATATGGATGGAACCCGTTAAGGGATTCTTGGATGAGAATTACGAATACCTAGGACAGGGTATCTGGCGTTCTCCTGGATTGCGAAAAAGCTGCGCCGCGATAGCGGTCCCATCGTGGGCACGCTGGTCGCGGTAGGTCGGCGGATAGGCGCGATAAACGCCCTCTTTCACATAACGCGAGATTATCGGACATCGCGCCCACCCGAGCGGCCCCCGCCCGGCGCCCGCAAAGTACGGTGATCGCCTGCCCTTGTGCGCTCGTGATCTCGACGCCCGTGACGATCGTCAGCGGCCTCGCCGCCGCCGCGCGCC